>NZ_CP108454.1:7730000-8030000 GCF_036240795.1 Streptomyces sp. NBC_01268
AACCCGGCGCCGAACCACCGGAGCCCATGCCCCCCACCGACCGCCCCGGCCCGGTGATCACCGTCGAGAACGTCGTCAAGCGGTTCGGGGCCGTCCAAGCGCTCGGCGGTGTCACGCTCGACTTCCGCGCGGGGCAGGTCACCGCGCTGATGGGGGAGAACGGCGCGGGGAAGTCGACCCTGCTGAAGATCCTCACCGGCGACCACCAGCCCACCGAGGGCCGTGTCCTGCTCGACGGCGAACCGGTCGCGTTCGCCGCCCCTCAGGACGCCCTCAGGGCCGGCATCCGGATCATTCCGCAGGAACCGGAGATCATCCCGCACGTCTCGGTGGCGGAGAACGTGTACGCGGGCTCCCTGCCCCGCAAGCGCGGACGCGTCCTCGACCGTGCGGAACTCCGTCGCCGGGTCTCGGCCGACCTCACCCGCCTGGGCTTCGACAAGGTCATCGACCCCGACGCCATCGGCTCCGAACTCACCGCTGCCCAGCGTCAGTTGGTCGAGATCCTGCGGGCGCTGACCGGCGAGGCCAAAGTCATCGCCTTCGACGAGCCCACCTCCTCGCTGTCCGAGCACGAGGTGGAGGCGCTGTTCGGGCTCATCGGCCGCCTCCGCGCCCGAGGCATCGCCGTCATCTACGTCTCGCACCGCATGAAGGAGATATTCCGGCTCGCCGACCGGATCGCCGTCCTGCGCGACGGCACGGTGGCCGGAGTGCTGGACGCCACGGCGACAAGCGAGGAGGAGGTCGTCCGGCTCATGGTGGGCCGCGACCTCTCCTCGCTCTTCGTCCGCCAGGACGTCGCACGGGACGAGGTCGTCCTCGAACTCCACGACGTCACCACCGACGACGTGACCGGCGTCAATCTTCGGATCCGGGCCGGTGAGGTCGTCGCCCTCGCCGGACTCATCGGCGCCGGACGCTCGGAACTGGCCGGCGCGATCGCCGGAGACCTCCCGATCCGCTCCGGCAGCATCGGCATGAACGGCCGCCGCCTCTCCCTGCGCGGCCCGAAGGACGCCATCGAGGCCGGTATCGGGCTCGCCCCCGAGGAACGCAAGGCGCAGGCGCTGTTCCTCCAGCGCTCCATCCGGGACAACACCTCACTCGTCAGCCTCGCGAGGCTGCGCCGCCTCCGATTCGTGAGAAGGCGTCAGGAGCGTGCCGTCGCCCAGGAGTACACCGACCGGCTCCGGGTCCGCACGCCCTCCATCGAGCACGAGACCGGCAGACTCTCCGGTGGCAACCAGCAGAAGGTGGTCCTCGCCCGCTGGCTGGCCGGCGCGCCCCGGCTGCTGATCCTCGACGAGCCCACCCGCGGCATCGACATCGGAGCCAAGGCCGAGATCTACCAGATCATCGCGGACCTCGCCCGCAGCGGCGTCGCCCTGCTGGTGATCTCCTCCGAACTCCCCGAGGTGCTCGGACTCGCGGACCGTATCGCCGTCATGCAGAACGGCCGGATCACCGGGGAACTCAGCCGGGCCGAAGCCACCGAGGAGGCCATCCTCGGCCTCGCCATGGCCGACGACCTCACCACCCCCGCCATCCCCCTTGGAGCACTCCGATGACCGACACCACCGTCTCCCGTACCCCGGACCGGACGGAGGACGCTCCGGCGCCCGCCGTGTCCGGCCGCCGGTTCCGGATCGCCGCGGTCGGCGGGCAGAACCTCAGCCTGATCGGTGCCCTCGTCGTGGTGCTCGCGCTGTTCGGGTCGCTCAACGACAACTACCTCAGCTGGTCGAACATGCAGGTCATCGGCGAGGCCGCGACCCTCGTCGGGCTCCTCGCCGTCGTCCAGACCGTCGTCATCATCTGCGGCGCGCTGGACATCTCCGTCGGCTCCCAGGCCGGACTCGCCTCCGTCGTCAGCGCCATGGCGTTCACCTCCACGGGCTCCAGCGCCGTCGTCGGCATCGCCGCGGCCCTCGGCACCGGAGCCCTCGCCGGCGTGTTGAACGGCGTGATCATCGTCTACGGGCGGGTCAACCCGACCATCGCGACGCTCGCCGGACTCGCCGCGTACAAGGGCATCGCCCAGCTCGTCTCGGACGGCCGGGCGCAGGGCTACGTCCTCAACGACAGCTTCTTCGTCTTCCTCGGCCGAGGGAAGATCGCCGGACTGCCGGTGATGATCTGGATCCTGGCCGTCGTCGCGCTCTCGGTGCACGTCCTCCTCACGTACACGGACATCGGCCGCAACCTCTACGCCATCGGCGGCAACGACACCGCGGCCCGTCTCGCCGGCATCTCCATCAACAAGTACCTCATCGCCGCCTACGCCCTCTGCGGCGTGGTAGCGGCCGTCGCCGGCGTCCTGCTCACCGCACGCACCGGCTCGGGACAGCCCGTGTCCGGCAGCGAGGGCCTGGAGCTCAAGGCCATCACCGCCGCCGCACTGGGCGGTTGCGCCCTCAAGGGCGGCAAGGGCGGCATCGGCGGCACTCTCCTCGCGGTCGCCCTGCTCGGCGCCCTCGAGAACGGGCTCACCGTCCAGGGCATCAACACCTTCTGGCAGAACGTCGCCCAGGGCGCGCTGCTCGTCGTCGCCGTCGCCATCCAGCAGCGCCGCAACAAGGAACGCCGCATCGGCCTCCCCACCTGAGGAGACCACGAACGGACAGCAACACCCCGTCTCACAAGGAGTGGAGATTTGACGCGCAGACCTACCTTCCTCAGGGCCGGAACCGCCGTGGTGTCGGGAGTCGTGGCCGGCTCGCTGCGCTCAGGGACCGCGACGGCCGCCCCCGGGACCGTCGACGGAGCGGGAGCGGGGGCCCCGGCCGGCGCCCTGCCGCAGCCCACGGTCACCCTGACGCCCGTGCCCGACACCGTCGCCGGGGTGCGCGAGCCGGTGCTGAGCCTCAACGGCAGCTGGTCGATCGCCACCGAACCGCCCGCGGAGTTCTGGCGCGACGACGTCGACACCTCGGGCTGGCCGCGGATCGAGGTGCCCGCAGAGCCCGCCATGCAGGGCGTGGACGTGGAACCACCCGGACTTCGGTTACGGCGGCGGTGACTACTACCGGCCGGCGGTGCGGGTCACCGACGGTAGGACGGGCACGGTGTCGCTGCGGCTGGGCACGTTCGCGACGACCACCTGACGTGTGGGGCCGAAGGGCCCCTTCCTCTTCCCCGCAGGCATTCCGGCGCCAGGAGTCCACTCCGGGCGCCGCCACCCAGAAGGAGTCCACATGACCCGGGCACCCGTGCGCGTCCGCCGCACGCTCGCCGCGTTGCTGGGCCTGTCGTTGAGCGTGCTCAGCGGCCTGGTCGCTCCCACCGTCGCACAGGCCGCACCCCCGCCGCCGCCCGCGTCCACGACGTCGATCACGGTCAACGGGACCAAGCCGGGCCTGACCTTCGACGGCGTCGGCGCGATCTCCGGCGGCGGCGGCAACTCCCGTCTCCTGGCCGACTATCCGGAACCGCAGCGAAGCGAGCTGCTCGACTACCTCTACAAGCCCGGCTACGGTGCCTCCCTCCAGCTGCTCAAGCTGGAGATCGGCGGCGACACCAACTCGACCGACGGCGCCGAACCCAGTCACATGCACACGGCCGGCACCGTCGACTGCGACCAGGGCTACGAGTGGTGGATGGCCGAGCAGGCCAAGGCCCGTAACCCGCGCGTCAAACTCGCCGCGCTGTCCTGGGGCGCCCCCGGCTGGATCGGCGGCGGCGACTTCTGGTCCCAGGACACCATCGACTACCTGATGTCCTGGATGGACTGCGCCGATCAGCACGGACTGACGATCGACTACCTCGGCGGCTGGAACGAACGCGGCTACGACAAGACCTGGTACCGGAACCTCAAGGCCGCGCTGGTCTCGCACGGCTACGCGACCAAGGTCGTCGCCGCGGACAGCGACTGGGGCGTGGCCGACGCCATGGCCCAGGACCAGGCATTCAAGGACGTCGTCGACGTCGTCGGCGTGCACTACCCGTGCGGCTACCTCGGCGCCTACACCGACTGCCCCAGCACCACGACCGCCCAGCGTCTGGGCAAGCCGCTGTGGGCCAGCGAGAACGGTTCCCAGGACGCCCACACCGGCGCGGCCGCAGTGGCGCGGTCGATCAACCGCGGTTACCTCGACGGAAAGATGACCGCCTACTTCAACTGGCCGGTGATCGCGGCCCTCTACCCGAACCTCTTCTTCTCCACCGACGGCATGTCCGTCGCCAACCAGCCCTGGTCCGGGAACTACAGCATCGGCAAGACCACATGGGTGACCGCGCACACCACGCAGTTCACCCGGCCGGGCTGGCACTACATCGACTCGGCGGGCGGCTACCTGGGCGGCAAGCGCCCCAACGGCAGTTACGTGACGCTGAAGTCGACGAACAACACCGACTACAGCACGGTCATCGAGACGATGGACGCCACCGCCGTCCAGACCGCCTCCTTCTCGGTCACCGGAGGTCTGTCCACCGGCCAGGTCCACGTCTGGGACACCGACGTCAGGTCGGACGACTCCTCGCGCTGGTTCGTCCGGCAGCAGGACGTCGTCCCGAGCGGCGGAACGTACACACTCACCCTTCAGCCCGGCCACGTCTACACCGTGACCACCACGACCGGCCAGGGCAAGGGCACCGCGACGGCGCCGGCCCGCCAGGCGCTCGGTCTGCCGTACGCCGACAGCTTCGAGACCCCCGCCGCCACCACCTCGCCGAAGTACTTCACCGACATGAACGGCGCCTTCCAGACCGTCTCCTGCGGCGGTGGACGAGCGGGCACCTGCCTGCGTCAGATGGCCCCCATGTCGCCGATCCGGTGGACCGACGAGCCGTACAACGCCCCGTACACGATCATGGGCGACGGCACCTGGAGCAACTACACCGTCAAGGTCGACACACTCTTCGAGCAGTCGGGAAGCGTCGAACTCCTCGGTCGCGTCAACCAGCAGGGCAGGAACAACAACGGCCTGAACGCCTATCACCTGCGGGTGAGCGACACCGGCGCCTGGTCCATCGACAAGAGCGACATCAAGTGGAACTTCACCACCCTGGCGAGCGGTACCACCAGCGCACTCGGCACCGGCAGCTGGCACACCGTCGCGTTCACCCTTGAGGGGGCGACCCTCACCGCGGCGGTGGACGGCGTGACCCTCGGCAGCGCCACCGACTTCGGCTACAGCAACGGCCAGGCCGGTCTCGGCGTCACCGGCTACCGCACCGACCAGTTCGACGACTTCGCCCTGACCCCGGGCACGGTCACGACCCACCAGGGCCCGGTCACCTCCGGTCTGACCGGCAAGTGCGCCGAGGGTTCGGGCGATGTCGGCGGCACTCCGGTACGGCTCTGGGACTGCGACGGGGGCACCACCCAGGAGTGGACCTGGTCCAACGGAACCCTCACCCACCACGGACGGTGCATGGACGTCACGGGGCAGGGCACCACCAGTGGCACGGCGGTGATCCTGTGGGACTGTTCGGGCGGGGCGAACCAGCAATGGGAGCCGCAGCCCGACGGCAGCCTGAAGGGTGTCCAGTCGGGACGCTGCCTCGACGTCCCCGGAGGCTCGACCGCCAACGGCACCGAGCTGGTGATCTGGGACTGCAACGGCGGAGCCAACCAGCGGTGGACGCTCCCCTAGTCTGTCGGCCCGGCTGACGAAGCACCACAGGCCGAGGGGCTGTCCGGGTGACCCCGGACAGCCCCTCGGTGTCCTTTCCCGCTCCCCCCCGCCCGGACAGGTCGAGGACTCCGTGGGGACGGCCCACTCGTTCACCGTCGCCACCGTCGGGTCAGGTCGGGTCCGAGGCGGGCCGCCTCTTCGACGGCATCGGTTCTGCCCCTGTCGCGCTGCGGCAAAGAGATCCGATGATTCATTTGATGTCGGAAACGTGAGCGGCGTAAGGGCGGCGTCTCGTGAAGGCCGCTGCACGGGTATTGCCCCATAGATCGGATGTATTGGAGACTCCGGTGCTGCAACCAAGCCCTTCGGACAGCCGCGCTCGGTTCGCTACAGGAGGCCTGAGAGATGAGACGACGATGGTGGAGGCCGGCCTGGGCCGGTGTTCTGACGACGGCGCTGGTGGCGGCGGTGCTCGCCACCGGCGAGACGCCCGCCCTGTCGGCTGCCGCCGCACCCGACCCGTACACCCTCTGGTACGCACAGCCGGCGGCGGACTGGGAGAAGGAAGCGCTGCCCATCGGCAACGGGGCCATGGGTGCCATGGTGTTCGGGGGCGTGAGCTCGGAGCAGCTGCAGTTCAACGAGAAGACCCTGTGGACCGGCGGCCCCGGTTCCCCCGGCTACGACTTCGGCAACTGGACCTCGCCCAGACCGACCGCGCTTCAGGAGGTCGTCGACGAGATCGACGCCAAGGGCAAGGCGGACCCGGGCTGGGTGGCGGGCAGGCTCGGGCAGCCCAAGACCGGTTTCGGCTCCCACCAGACCTTCGGCGACCTGCGCCTTGACATGGCGGGTGGCGCCGCGTCCGGCACCGGGTACCGGCGGTCCCTCGACATCGAGGACGCCCTCGCCAAGGTCACGTACACCAGCTCCGGCGTGGCCTACACCCGTGAGTACTTCGCCAGCCACCCCGACAACGTGATCGCCGGACGGCTGAGCGCGAACCGTCCCGGGAAGATGTCCTTCACCCTGCGCTACACCTCACCCCGCAGCGACTTCGCCGCCACCGCGAACGGCGGGCGGCTGACCATCCGGGGCAGGCTCGCCGACAACGGCATGACCTTCGAGTCCCAGGTCCGGGTCATGGCCGACGGCGGGACGGTCACCGCCGGCAACGGACAGATCAAGGTGTCCGGGGCGAACAGCGCAACCTTCGTGATGAGCGCCGGCACCGACTACGCCCAGTCCTACCCGACCTACCGCGGAGCGGACCCGCACGCGAAGGTGACGGCCGCCGTCGACGCGGCAGCGGCCCGCTCGTACGACAGCCTGAAAAGCACCCACACAGCCGACCACCGGGCGCTGTTCGACCGGGTACGACTCGACGTCGGCGGGGTCATGCCCGACAAGCCCACCAGCCAGCTCCTGGCCGCCTACACGGGTGGCGGTTCCTCCGACGACCGCGCGCTGGAGTCGCTGTTCTACCAGTACGGCCGCTACCTGCTCATCGCCTCCTCGCGGCCCGGGTCCCTGCCGGCGAACCTGCAGGGCGTGTGGAACAACTCCACCTCACCGCCGTGGAGCGCCGACTACCACACCAACATCAACGTCCAGATGAACTACTGGCAGGCAGCCCAGGCCAATCTCGCCGAGACCGCCGAGCCGTTCACCGCGTTCGTCGAGAACCTGAGGCAGGCGGGCACGGTCAGCGCCACGGAGATGTTCGGCTCTCCCGGCTGGGTCGTACAGAACGAGACCAATCCCTTCGGGTTCACCGGCGTGCACGACTGGTCCACCGCCTTCTGGTTCCCCGAGGCCAACGGCTGGCTCGCCTCCCAGGTCTACGACCTGTACCAGTTCGACAGGGACCAGGCGTACCTGCGCGACCGGGCCTACCCGCTGCTCAAGGGCGCGGCCGCATACTGGCTGGCGAACCTGCGCACCGACCCCCGCGACGGCAAGCTCGTCGTGACCCCCAGCTACTCGCCCGAGCACGGCGACTTCACGGCCGGTGCCTCCATGGCCCAGCAGATCGTCCACGGCCTGTTCACCGACACCCTCGCTGCCGCGAAGCAGCTCGACACGGACACGGAGCTGCAGGGCCGACTCACCACCGCGCTCGGAAAGCTCGACCCGGGCCTGCGGGTCGGCTCCTGGGGGCAGCTCCAGGAGTGGAAGGCCGATCTGGACGACCCGAGCGACACCCACCGGCACGTCTCCCACCTCTACGCGCTCCACCCGGGCCACCAGATCTCGCCCGACACGGCCCCCCAGCTCGCGGCCGCCGCCAAGGTCTCCCTGAAGGCCCGGGGCGACGGCGGCACCGGCTGGTCCAAGGCCTGGAAGATCAACTTCTGGGCGCGGCTCCTCGACGGCGACCACGCGCACAAGCTGCTCGTCGAGCAGTTGCGGGGCAGCACCCTGACCAACCTGTTCGACACCCATCCGCCGTTCCAGATCGACGGCAACTTCGGTGCCACCGCCGGCATGACGGAGATGCTGGTGCAGAGCCAGAACGGCGAGATCCGGATGCTGCCTGCCCTGCCCGCCGCCTGGTCGGCAGGCTCGGTCAGCGGCCTCAAGGCGCGGGGTGACGTGACGGTCGGCGCCACCTGGCAGGCCGACGGAAGCACGGAGTTCACCCTCGCACCACGCGACAGCGGGCAACTCGCCGTTCGCGACGCCCTGTTCACCCATCCGTACAGCTTGGTGGACACCACGACCGGCCGGACGCAGACGGTCTCCGCCTCCGGTGACCGGATCACCTTCGCCGCGGTCGCGGGCCACACCTACCGCGTCAGCGGGACACGCGCGGTGAGGCCGGAGAACGGCCGCACGTACACCATGACCAGCATGTCCAGTGGCAAGGCGGCCGACGTCCGGGACGCCTCCACCGCCGACGGCGCCGCGGTCATCCAGTACACGCCGGGCGACGCCGCCAACCAGAAGTGGCGGCTCACCGACACCGGGAGCGGGACCTTCACCCTGACCGCCGCACACAGCGGCAAGTGCCTGGAGGTGCCGGCCGGATCGACCGGTACCGAAGGCGCCGGCATCCGGCAGTGGGGCTGCTCGACCGGCACCCACCAGCAATGGCGCTTCGAGCCGGCCGGGCCCGACGTCTACCGGCTGGTGTCCGCCGGCGGCACATGCCTGGACGTGCCGGGGTCCTCGAACGCCGACGGCGTCCAGCTGATCCAGTGGACGTGCGGCACGGCCGCCAACCAGAAGTGGAGACTCGCCCTGGCCGAGTGAGCCACCCATGGCGAACGGCGCCCGCCTTCCGGCGGGCGCCGTTCCTGTGTGTCGGGGCGCCGTCTCCGTGTCAGGGGGTGCACACGGCGAGGCCGGGGGAGCCGACGGCCGTGCCGTCCGCCAGCCAGTGCTCGACGGCGGCGACATGCACGGCGCTGGCACTCGCGGCGAGCGACGCGTCACCCGCGGCGAGCGCGCGCCAGATGGCCTCGTGCTCGCGGTGGGCCTGCTGCCGGGCGGGTGCGTAGCGCGTCCCCCGGACGATGCGCAGCCGCTGGGTGTGGGTGGAGAGGATGCCGAGCAGGGTGGAGAGGACCGGGTTGCCGACGGCGTCGGCGATGATCCGGTGGAACTCCATGTCCAGCTCGACGAACTCCTCGATGCCGATGTCCGCGGCGCACTGGTCGAGGACGGTACGCAGCGTCCCCAGCTGTTCCGCGGAGAGCCGGCCGGCCGCCAGCGCGGTCACCTGGGGTTCCAGCAGGCGCCGGACCTCCAGGAGCTGACGGGCCGTGTGGCCCTCGGAGACGTCGGCGGCGAAGGACAGCGATTCGAGGAGAAGGTGCGGTTCGAGCCCGGAGACGTACGTCCCGTCGCCCTGCCGGGGGACCAGGATGCGCATCGCGGTGAGCGCCCGGACGGCCTCGCGCAGCGAGCTGCGGGACAGACCGAGCTGGTCGGCGAGATCGGCTTCGTTCGGCAGCCTGGCACCGGGCCGGAGAGCACCGCGGACGATCATCTCCTTGATCTTCTCGATCGCCTGGTCGGTCACGGCCATCGTGGGGACTCCCTCGTGGGTGGGGTGAGGAGGACGGCAGGGGGTGACGGCGGAGCGGCGCGCCCCTGGTGGGACACGCCGCTCCGACGGCTCGCCGACCGCCCCGGGGGGCGTGATGTCACTCCTGCTTCTCGCCGGAGGCGAAGCGGGAGATGATCAGCGCGACGATGATGATCGCGCCGTTGAGGAACTGGTTCCACAGCGGTGGTACGCCGGCCAGCGTCATGACGTTGACCACGAGCTGGAGCGTCAGCACACCGGTGAGGGCGCCGAAGAGCGTGCCACGGCCGCCGTTCAGGCTGACACCGCCGATGACGGTGGCCGCGAAGACCTGGAAGATCCAGCCGCTGCCCTGGTCGGCGGAGATGGAGCCGTAGTGGCCGGTGTAGAGGATGCCGGCGAAGGCGGCGAGCAGACTGCCCAGGATGAGCACCGTCCAGACGATCCGGTCCACGCGGATGCCCGCGGCGCGCGCCGCCTCCGCGTTGCCGCCGATCGCGTAGAGCGCGCGTCCGTGCCGCAGCCAGGCGAGGGCCGAGCCGCCGAGCAGGAACAGCACCGCGCAGATCCACACCGCCGCGGGGACGCCGAACCAGCTCGCGCGCCCGAGGTAGCTGAAGGAGGCGGGCACGTTGACGATCGACTGGCCCTCGGAGATGGCGATCTGCAGGCCCCGGAGCAGGGTGAGCCCGCCCAGCGTGACGATGAAGCCGTTGAGCCGCAGCTTGAGGATGAGGAACCCGTTGATCGCCCCGATGATCGCGCCCACCAGCAGACAGAGGGGGACGGACATCCACTCCGGGAACAGCCCGAGGCCGGTGAACCTCGCCCCGTGGTCGGGCAGCACCAGCCACACGGCGACGACCGGCGCGAGGCCGATGGTGGACTCCAGGGAGAGGTCCATCCGGCCGATGATCAGGATCAACGCCTGAGCCAGGACCAGCAGGCTCAGCTCGGTGGCCTGCTGGCCCACGCCGAGCAGGTTGTCCGACGTGAGGAAGGCGGGCGAGACGATGAAACCGATGACGCCCAGGACGAGGAGGACGGGTACCAGCGAGAGATCGCGGAACCGCGCCAGCGCGAAGCGTCGGCCGGAGGGCTCGGGGACGGTGGCCGTCGGCGGCTCGCGCAGCTCAAGGGTGGGGGACATGCTGTTCCTTCTCGGTCGGCTTCTCGGTCGGGACGGCCATGCCTTCCATGGCCGCGACCAGGTCTTCGTCGCTCCATCCGTGCGCGAACTCCGCGACCACCCGGCCGTGGAACATGGCCACGACCCGGTCGCAGACGCGCAGGTCGTCGAGTTCGTCGGAGACGATCACGGCGGTCCGGCCTTCGTCGGCGACCCGGCGGACGGCGCCGAGCAGGGACTCCTTGGACTTGACGTCCACGCCGTTGGTCGGACGGATCGCGACCAGGACGTGCGGGGCGGTGGCCAGCGCGCGGGCGATGACGACCTTCTGCTGATTGCCGCCCGACAGGGCGGTGACGGGGACGGCGGGGCCGGGAGTCTTGATGTCGAGGTCGTCGATCATGCGCTGCGCGAAGGCCCGTGTCCTCGACGGCAGTACCAGGCCGTACGGACCCAGTTGGCCGGTCACGGTCAGGGTGGCGTTCTCGGCCACGCTCCGCTGCGGGACGAGGCCCTGGATGTGCCGGTCCTCCGGTACGAAGCCGATGCCGGCCGCCAGCGCGGCGGGGACCTGCCCGGTGCGGACCGCGCGGCCCGCCACGGTGATCGTGCCGTAGTCGGGCCGGCGCAGACCGGCGAGGGTCTCGCCGAGCCGGACGTTGCCGCTGGCGGCGGCCCCGGCCAGCCCCACCACCTCACCCGCGTGCGCGGTGAGGGAGACGTCCTGGTAGCTGCCGGACAGTCCGAGGCCTGCCACGTCGAGCAGCGCGGGCCCGTCCGGCCGACTGGTGCCGCTCACCGGCCGGCCGGGCTCCGCCCTCCCGGAACCCTCACCGGTCATCGCCTCCACCAGGGCCCGCTGGTCGAGCTCCGCGACGGGCGCGGTGACGATGTGGCGGGCGTCCCGGTAGACGGTCACCGTGCCGCACAGCTCGTACACCTCCTGGAGGTGGTGGGAGATGAACAGGAAGGCGACACCCTGCTCCTGGAGCGCGCGCAGCTTGCCGAAGAGCCGGTCGATCCCGCGCGCGTCGAGCTTCGCGGTGGGTTCGTCGAGGATGATGAAGCGGGCGCCGAAGGACAGTGCCCGGGCGATCTCGACGAACTGGCGCTGCTCCACCGTCAGGTCCTCGGCGCGCGCGTCGGGGTCGACGTCCACTCCGTACTCGGCCAGCAGCTCCGTGGCGCGGTGTCGCAGCCGCTTCCAGCTGATGGGGCGGAGCGCCCCGTCGCTCTGCCGGTCCAGGAAGAGGTTCTCGGCGACGGTGAGGGCGGGGATGATCGTGGAGCGCTGGTAGACGCAGGCGACCCGGGAGCGCCAGGCACGGGTGTCGCCGAGGGCGGGGGCGGGCTCCCCGCCGAACCGCAGGGTGCCGGTGTCCGGACTCCGCAGGCCGGTGAGGAGGGAGACGAGCGTGGACTTGCCGGCGCCGTTGCGGCCCACCAGGGCGTGTGACTCGCCGGGTGCGACGCTGATGCGGGCGTCCTTGAGCGCGACCGTGGCGCCGAAGCGCTTGCTGATGCCGTCGGCTTCGACGACGGGAGCCCGGACGGGGCTGGAGTCCGCCATGGCGGGAGGTTTCCTTTCCGCGGTGGCCGTGAACGGCGTGCGCGCGGGCGGGGCGTTGGATGACAGCCCGCCGCTCACGGGGCCTGTGGACGGGGCTTGACCGGCGAGCTCCGGAAGACCGGAAGAGACGGCCTAGCCGATGGTGTTGCCCCAGAGCGCCTTGTCGTCCACGTTGTCCTTGGTGACGAGCGGAGCGGGGAGCTGGTCCTCCAGACCGTTGGGCAGCTCGACGATGGTGGAGTCGTGGTCGGTGGGGCCCGGCTTGAAGGTCTTGCCCTCGGTGGCCGCCTTGGCGTAGTACAGGGCGTACTTGGCGTACAGGTCGGCGGGCTGGGAGACGGTCGCGTCGATCTGGCCCTTGCGGATCGCGTCGAACTCGGCCGGGATGCCGTCGTTGGAGACGATGGCGATGTGCCCGGGCGTTCCGGCCGGCTTGAGCAGGCCCTTCTGCTGGAGCAGGGTGAGGGTCGGCTGCAGGAAGACGCCGCCGGCCTGCATGTAGACGCCCTTGAGGTCCGGGTGCGCGGTGAGGGTCGACTGGAGCTTCGCCGAGGCGACGTCGCCCTTCCAGTCGGTGGCCAGCTCGATGACCTGGATGCCGGGGAACTCCTCCTTCATGCAGGCGGCGAAGGCCTCGGAACGGTCGCGGCCGTTGACGGAGTCGAGAGCCCCCTGGAGCTCGGCGACCTTGCCCTTGCCGCCGAGCTGCTTGCCGAGGAACTCGCAGGCCTGGGTGCCGTACGCCTTGTTGTCGGCCCGCACCACCATGTAGACGTTCCCCTTGTCGGGGCGGGTGTCGACGCTGACCACCGGGATCCTCGCGGCTTCGAGCCGGTCGAGGGTGGAGGCGATCGCGCCGGTGTCCTGCGGGGCCATGACGACGGCCTTTGCGCCGGTGTTCTGGAGGACCTGGACGTTGGCGACCAGCTTGGTCACGTCGTTCTGGGAGTTGCTCACCGGCAGCGCGTCGAGGCCGAGGGCCTTGGTCTCGCTGTCGATGTACTGGGCGTAGGAGTTCCAGAAGTCGGAGTCCGCCCGCGGGAGATCGATGCCGATGGCGGCCTTGCCTGCGGAGCCGGAGTCGGCGCCCTCCCGGTTGCAGGCGGTACCGAGACCGGCCACGGCGACCACGGTGGCGGCCATGGCCACGATTCTGGCGGAGCGAGGCTTCATGCTGGGGATCTCCTTGGCTGGGATGCCGGCGTACCCGTGCGGGGCGTGAGCCGGGGTGTCCGGCCCGGCGGGGAGGGCCCGCGGAAGAGGCGGGTGACCTGGTGGATCTGGGGGCCGACGACATGGATCGCGCCTCTGAAGTCATCCGATGACTTCCGGGTCACGAGGACCATACGAGTCGGAAACCCGGCTGACAAGAGGGGGGAGCGGATCTCTCGCGACCACTTCTCACGTGCCCGGATGGGGTGGTGGGGCCCTGTCGTCTGCTGGTGAGTCGCACCGGTGGGAGGTGGTGGGCGGATTCGATCCGCAGACATCGGATGTCTTCTTGCGGCCGCGCGGCTCGGACTCGTATGGTCCTGGGCAAGCAGATTCATCCGATGTGTTGGTGAGGCGACGACTCGCCCTCCCGGCACCAGGACAGGAGACGGATCATGAGGCTATTGCGCGTCGGTGCCCCGGGGGCGGAGATCCCGGCGGTCCTCGGCGGCGACGGCACCGCCCACGCGCTCACCGGACTCACCGCCGACATCGACGGGGCGTTCCTCGCCTCCGACGGCGTCGAGCGCGTCCGGCGGGCGCTCGCCGAAGGCACGCTGCCGCCCCTCGACACGGAGGGACAGCGGATCGCCGCCCCCGTCGCCCGCCCCGGCAAGATCGTCTGCATCGGCCTCAACTACCGTGACCACGCGGCGGAGACCGGCGCCCCCGTGCCGGAGCGGCCGGTGGTGTTCATGAAGGATCCGGCCACCGTCGTGGGGCCGTACGACGAGGTGCTGATCCCGCGCGGTTCGGTGAAGACCGACTGGGAGGTGGAGCTCGCCGTCGTGATCGGCCGCCGCGCCCGGTACCTCGACTCGCCCGAGCAGGCACTCGGCCATGTCGCGGGGTACGCGATCAGCAACGACGTGTCCGAGCGGGAGTACCAGCTGGAGTACTCGGGGCAGTGGGACCTCGGCAAGTCCTGCGAGACGTTCAACCCGCTGGGGCCCTGGCTGGTGACCCCCGACGAGGCCGGTGACCCGCAGGCGCTGGGTCTCCGGCTCGCCGTCAACGGCGACACGCGCCAGGACGGCGACACCCAGAACATGATCTTCGGCGTCGCCCACGTCGTCTGGTACCTGAGCCGGTACATGGTGCTCAACCCCGGCGACATCATCAACACCGGTACCCCGGCGGGCGTGGCCCTCGGTCTGCCCGGCACCCCCTACCTGCGCGCGGGCGATGTGGTCGAGCTGTCCATCGACGGCCTCGGCACCCAGCGCCAGACCTTCGCACACGCCTGAAAGGCACCACGTTGAGCGCACACGCCGCGCGGATCACCGCCCTCGACACGTACGACATACGCTTCCCCACCTCGCGCGAGCTCGACGGCTCCGACGCGATGAACCCCGACCCCGACTACTCGGCCGCCTACCTCGTCCTGCGCACCGACGCGGGCGACGGCGCGGAGGGCCACGGCTTCACCTTCACCATCGGGCGCGGCAACGACGTCCAGGTCGCGGCCATCGGCGCCCTGCGCGAGCACGTGCTCGGCCGGCCGGTCGCCGACCTGTGCGCCGACCCCGGCTCCCTGTACCGCGATCTGATCGGCGACAGCCAGCTGCGCTGGCTGGGCCCCGAGAAGGGCGTGATGCACATGGCGATCGGCGCCGTCGTCAACGCCGTCTGGGACCTGGCCGCGAAGCGGGAGGGCAAGCCCCTGTGGCAGCTCCTCGCCGACGCGGAACCCGCATGGCTGGTCGGGCAGGTCGACTTCCGCTACATCGAGGACGCCCTGACGCCCGCCGAGGCACTGGAGCTCCTGACCGCGGGCAGGCAGGGAGCCGGGGAGAGGGCCGCGCGACTGCGCGAGCGGGGCTACCCGGCGTACACGACCTCGCCCGGCTGGCTCGGCTACTCCGACGAGAAGCTCACCCGCCTCGCCCGGGAGGCCGTCGCCGACGGCTTCACCCAGATCAAGCTGAAGGTCGGCGCCGACCTGGAGGACGACATCCGCCGCTGCCGCGCCGCCCGCGCGGCCGTGGGACCGGACATCCGGATGGCGATCGACGCCAACCAGCGCTGGAACGTCGCCGAGGCCATCAGCTGGACGAAGGCGCTCGCCGAGTTCGACCCGTACTGGATCGAGGAGCCCACCAGCCCCGACGACATCCTCGGTCACGCCGCCGTCCGGCAGGGCGTCCACCCGGTCAAGGTCGCCACCGGAGAGCATGTACAGAACCGGATCGTCTTCAAGCAGCTTCTCCAGGCCGATGCCATCGACGTCCTCCAACTGGACTCCGCCCGCGTGGGCGGAGTCAACGAGAACCTCGCGATCCTGCTGCTCGCCGCCAAGTTCGGCGTTCCCGTCTGCCCGCACGCGGGCGGCGTGGGACTGTGCGAACTCGTCCAGCACCTCTCGATGTTCGACTACGTGGCCCTGTCGGGCACGGTCGAGGACCGCGTCGTCGAGTACGTCGACCATCTCCACGAGCACTTCGTCGACCCCGTCGTCATCGAGGCCGGTCACTACCGGGCACCCACCACGCCCGGCTTCTCCGCCACCCTGTACCAGAGCACCATCGACACGTTCACCTATCCCCACGGCACCTTCTGGGCCGCCGACGCGGCCCCCGTCGCCGCGACCACGGCCGGTGCGGACACGGAGGATGCGGCATGACCCTCGACCTCGGCGGACTCACCGCCCTCGTCACCGGAGGCGCCTCCGGCATCGGACTGGCCACCGCCCGGCTCCTGCGCGAGCGCGGGGCGGACGTCGCCGTCCTCGACCTCGACCCGAGCGGCGCCGACGCTCCGCTGCACGGCTTCACCGCCGACGTCGCCGACGACGCCTCCGTCCGTTCGGCCGTCGAGGGGGCGGCCGAACGGCTCGGCGGCATCGACATCCTCGTCAACAACGCCGGCATCGGCGCCGCCGGCACCGTGGAGGACAACGACGACGAGCAGTGGCACCGCGTCCTGGACGTGAACGTGCTCGGCATCGTCCGCACCACCCGCGCCGCCCTCCCGTACCTGCGCCGTTCGACGGCCGCCGCCGTGGTCAACACCTGCTCCATCGCCGCCACCGCCGGACTCCCGCAGCGCGCGCTGTACTCGGCGAGCAAGGGCGCCGTCCTGTCGCTGACCCTCGCCATGGCCGCGGACCACGTCCGCGAGGGCATCCGCGTCAACTGCGTCAACCCCGGCACCGTCGACACGCCCTGGGTGGGCCGGCTCCTCGACCAGGCGCCCGACCCCGCCGCCGAACGCGCGGCGCTCGACGCCCGCCAGCCCACCGGCCGGCTCGTCACCGCCGACGAGGTCGCCGCCGCCATCGCCTACCTCGCCTCACCCTCCGCCTCCTCCGTCACCGGCACCGCACTCGCCGTCGACGGCGGAATGGCCGGCCTGCGCCTGCGCCCGGAGCCGAAGTCATGAGCCGACGCGACGACCCACTCGGCCGCGGCACACTGCGCGTCAGCGAACTCGCCTTCGGCGCCGCCGGGATCGGGAACCTCTTCACCCCGGTCAGCGACGCCCAGGCCGAACGGGCCGTCCTGGCCGCCTGGGAATCCGGCGTACGGTACTTCGACACCGCCCCGCACTACGGCCTCGGCCTGTCCGAACGGCGCCTCGGCGCCGCTCTGCGCGGTCTGCCCAGGGACGAGTACGTCCTGTCCACCAAGGTCGGCCGACTGCTCCGTCCCCGGACGGAGGCCGCCGGCGACGACCTGGCCCACGGCTTCGCCGTCCCCGCCACCCACGAGCGGGTCTGGGACTTCAGCGCGGACGGCGTACGCGGGAGCCTGGAGGCCAGCCTGGAGCGGCTGGGCCTGGACCGGGTCGACATCGTCTACCTGCACGATCCGGACGACCACGCCGAGCAGGCGCTGACCCAGGCGTATCCCGCGCTGGAGGCACTGCGCGCGGAAGGAGTCGTGGGCGCGATCGGCGTCGGCATGAACCAGGCCGGGCTCCTCGCCCGCTTCGTCCGCGAGACCGACGTCGACGCCGTCCTGCTGGCCGGCCGCTACAGCCTGCTCGACCAACGTGGCCTCGACGACCTGCTTCCCCTGGCGGCCGGGCGGGGGGTCGGCGTGGTCGTCGGCGGCGTCTTCAACTCAGGGCTGCTCGCCGACCCCCGCCCCGGCGCCACGTTCGACTACGTCACCGCGCCCGACGGCGTACTGGCCCGCGCCCTCGCGCTCAAGACCGTGTGCGAGGACCACGGCGTGCCCTTGCGCGCCGCCGCCCTGCGCTTCCCGTTCGGGCACCGGGCCGTCACGAGCGTCCTGGTCGGGGCACGCAGCGCCGCCGAGGCCCAGGACGCCGCCGCCATGCTCCGCACCCACGTGCCGGCCGCGCTGTGGGGGGAACTCAAGGAACGCGGGCTGCTCCCCGCCGACGTCCCGACCCCCGAGGGGACGGACTGATGCGCGTCGCCCTGTTCATCACCTGCTTCAACGACACCCTCTTCCCCGGCAGCGGACGGGCCGTGGTGAGCGTCCTCGAACGGCTCGGCCACACCGTCGACTTCCCGACGGAGCAGACCTGTTGCGGGCAGATGCACTTCAACACCGGATACCGCCGGGACGCCGTGCCGCTGGTGACCCGGTTCGCCCGGACCTTCGCCGAGTACGACGCCGTGGTCATCCCGTCCGCGTCCTGTGCCGGGATGGTACGGGAGAACCACCCGCTGCTCGCCGAGCGGTACGGGGAGACCGTCCTCCAGCGGCAGGTGGACGAACTGATGCCCCGGGTCCATGAGTTCACCGAGTTCCTCACCGACGTCCTGGGCGTCACCGACGTCGGCGCGCACTTCCCCCGCCGGGTCGCCTACCACCCCACCTGCCACTCGCTGCGCGGCCTGCGGCTGGGTGACCGGCCCCAGCGCCTCCTGAGCGCGGTCGACGGCCTCGAACGCGTCGACCTGCCCTCCGCCGACTCCTGCTGCGGCTTCGGCGGCACCTTCGCGGTCAAGAACGCCGATACGTCGAACGCGATGCTCGCCGACAAGGCCGCCGCAGTCCGGGACAGCGGTGCCGAGGTGCTGTGCGCCGCCGACAACTCCTGCCTCATGCACATCGGCGGCGGCCTCTCCCGACAGGGCGACCGGGTCCGGAGCATGCATCTGGCCGAGATCCTGGCGAGCACCGAAGGAGAGCCGTGGTGAGCGATCCCCGCGGCCGCGGCGTGATCTGGCTGGGCTCCCCGGCCTTCCCCGAGGCGGCCCGCACCGCCCTCGCGGACGAGCAGCTGCGCGCCAACCTGAAGCGGGCCACCGGCACGATCCGCGACAAGCGGCTCGCGGTGGCGGCCGAGCTGGACGACTGGGAGGAGCTGCGCGAGTCCGCCGCCGCGATCAAGAAGCGCGTCTCGCGCCACCTGGACCGCTACCTGCTGGAACTGGAAGCCTCGGTCACCGCGGCGGGCGGTACCGTCCACTGGGCCGCCGACGCGGCCGAGGCCAACCGCATCGTCACCGAACTCGTCCGCGCCACCGGCGAGTCGGAGGTCGTCAAGGTCAAGTCCATGGCCACCCAGGAGATCGGCCTCAACGAACACCTCGCCGAGGCCGGCATCACCGCCTACGAGACCGACCTGGCCGAGCTCATCGTCCAGCTCGGCGACGACCGGCCCTCCCACATCCTGGTCCCCGCGATCCACAAGAACCGCACCGAGGTCCGCGACCTGTTCGCCGCCGAGATGGGCCACTGGGGGCAGCCCGCCCCCGAGCACCTGAGCGACGACCCCCGTGAACTCGCCGAGGCCGCGCGCCTGCACCTGCGGGAGAAGTTCCTCACCGCGAAGGTCGCCGTCTCCGGCGCCAACTTCGCCGTCGCCGACACCGGAACCGTGATGGTCGTCGAGTCGGAGGGCAACGGCCGCATGTGCCTCACCCTGCCCGAGACCCTCATCACCGTCATGGGCATCGAGAAGGTGATCCCCACCTGGCAGGACCTGGAGGTGTTCCTGCAACTCCTGCCCCGCTCCTCCACCGGCGAGCGCATGAACCCCTACACCTCGACCTGGACCGGAACGACCGAGGGCGACGGCCCTCGGGACTTCCATCTCGTCCTGCTCGACAACGGCCGCACCGACACACTCGCCGACGAGACCGGCCGCCAGGCACTCGCCTGCATCCGCTGCTCGGCCTGCCTCAACGTCTGCCCCGTCTTCGAACGCACCGGCGGCCACGCCTACGGTTCCGTCTATCCCGGGCCCATCGGCGCCGTCCTCACCCCCCAGCTCGTCGGCATCGAGAACGCTGCTTCCCTCCCCTTCGCCTCCACCCTGTGCGGAGCCTGCTACGACGCCTGTCCCGTCAAGATCAACATCCCGGAGGTCCTCACCCACCTCCGCGCCGAGGCCGTCGAGGCGAAAGGCAGGACATCCGCCGAAGCACTCGCCATGAAAGCGGCGGCCACCGTCCTCGACTCACCCCGCCTGCTCGCCACCGCGCAACGCGCCGCCGCCCTCGGCGGCAGGGTGCTCGGGCGGAACGGGCGCATCGGCCGCCTGCCGGGACCGCTCAGCGGCTGGTCCGACACCCGTGACACCCCCGCACCGCCCGCGGAGTCCTTCCGCACCTGGTGGCGCAAGAACAGGAAAGAGGAGCGCCCGTGAGCAGCCGCGAGGCCGTCCTCGCCCGCATCCGCGCCGCCCTCGCCGACGTGCCGGCCGAGGAGCGACCCGAGGACGTGCCCGTCCCCCGCGCCTACCGCCGCAGCCACGTCGAGCCCGGGCAGGACGTCGTCGCCCTGTTCGCGGAACGGGTCGCCGACTACCGCGCGAACGTCATCCGGACCGACGAGGCCGGGCTGCCCCTCGCCCTCGCGGCGGCGCTCGGCGGGCGGGGCGCCCGGAACCTGGCCGTGCCCCGGGGGTTCCCCGCCGGCATGCTGCCGACCGGCGCGTGGCAGTGGCACGCCGAGCCCCTGGACGTCCCCGAGCTGGACGCCCTGGACGGAGCGATCACGCTGGCCGCCGCGGGGATCGCGGTCACCGGCACGATCGTCCTCGACACCGGCGCCGGACAGGGACGGCGTGCCCTCACCCTCGTCCCCGACCACCACCTGTGCGTCGTCCGCGCCGAGCAGATCGCCGACGACCTCCCGGAAGCCATCGGACGCCTCGACCCGAGTCACCCGCTCACCTTCATATCCGGCCCGTCCGCCACCAGCGACATCGAACTCGACCGGGTGGAAGGCGTCCACGGTCCCCGCACCCTGGACGTCGTCATCGTCGACCCCGCCCCACCGGAGCAGCAGCTATGAGGATCGCCCTGCACACCCGCCTCCGCGTCGGACCGGATCGACGAGTACGAGGCGGCCCACCGGGTCGTTCCGGCCGAACTCACCGCCGCCATCCGGGCCGCGGGCGTCACGTCGTGGACCATCTGGCGCAGCGACCGCGAGCTCTTCCACGTACTCGACTGCGAGGACTACGCCCGCCTCCTGGCCGAGCTGGAACCCCTCCCCGTCAACATCGCCTGGCAGGCGGAGATGGCCGAACTCCTCGACACCGTCCACGACTACTCCTCGGCGGGGGCCGGGGCCGGACTTCCGGTGGTGTGGCGGCTGTGACGACCCGGGAGATCATCGACGCCCATCACCACGTCTGGGACCTGACGGTGCGGCCGCAGCCCTGGATCACCGGCGACGGCCTCGCCCCGCTCGCCCGCAGCTTCACGATGGACGACCTCGCGACCAAGGCGCGGGCGGCGGGCGTGGTCGGCACCGTCCTCGTCCAGACCGTCTGCGTTCCCGAGGAGACGCCCGAGATGCTGGCGCTCGCGGCCGACAGCGACCTGATCGCGGGAGTCGTCGGCTGGACGGACCTGACCGCGCCGGGCGTCGCCGACGCGCTCGCCGCCCTGCGCGAGGCGCCGGGCGGAGACCGTCTCGTCGGCATCCGCCACCAGGTCCAGGAGGAGCCCGACCCCGAGTGGCTGCTCCGCCCCGACGTACGGCGCGGACTGGCGGCCGTCGCGGAGGCGGGGCTCGCGTACGACCTCGTCGTCACGCCGCGGCAGCTGCCCGCCGCGACCGCGGCGGCCGCACGGGTCCCCGGTCTGACGTTCGTGCTCGACCATCTCGGCAAGCCGCCGGTCGCCGGTGGCGAACCCGGCCCCTGGGCGGCCGACCTCCGTCGTCTGGCGGCCCTCCCCAACACGGTCGCCAAGCTCTCCGGCCTCGTCACCGAGGCCGCCCCCGGAGCCTGGCGGACCGAGGACCTGGCACCGTACGCCGACACGGCGCTGGACGCGTTCGGCCCGGGCCGGCTGCTGTTCGGCTCCGACTGGCCGGTCTGCACCCTGGCCGCCGACTACACGACGGTCGTCGATATCGCCGAGACACTCGTGCACGCGCTCGCCAGGGCGGAGAAGGACGCGGTGTTCCGCGGCAACGCGATCCGTGTCTACGGACTCGAGGAGACCGGTCGGCCACCAGTGGGGGAGACGGGCGCCCCGCGCTCGGGTGAGCCCGGCACTCTCGGCCCGGGCTGAGCGGGGCGACCGCGGGAGCGAGGACTATGCTGCACGGAGCAGGAGCGAGGGAGGCGGAGCGGGTGCCGGTCACGGACGAGGCGATCGAGAAGATCAAGGCCATGATCGTCAGTGGCGAGCTCGGACCCGGCTCGAAACTCCCCAAGGAGGCCGATCTCGCCGAGCGGCTCGGGCTGTCGCGCAACTCCCTGCGGGAGGCGGTCAAGGCCCTCTCCGTCATCCGGGTGCTCGACGTGCGCCAGGGCGACGGCACGTACGTGACCAGTCTGCAGCCCGAACTTCTGCTGGACACGCTGGGCTTCGTCGTCGACTTCCATCAGGACGACACCGTCCTGGAGTTCCTGGAGGTCCGCCGCATCCTGGAGCCCGCCGCCGCTGCCATGGCCGCACGCGTCATGCCCGACGAGGACATCGCCGCGCTGCGGGAGGTGCTGGACGACCTCGCCGAGGACGCCTCGCTGGAGGAGCTGATCGCCAACGACTTCGCCTTTCACCGCGCGATCGCCGTCGGCTCGGGCAACACCGTGCTCTGCTCGCTGATCGAGGGACTCTCCGGGCCGACCGCGCGAGCGCGGACATGGCGCGGGGTGACGGAGGAGGGCGCCGTGGAGCGGACCCGGCAGCAACACCGGGCCATCTTCGAGGCCATCGCGGGTCGTCGTCCCGATCTCGCGCATTCCTGGGCGACGGTCCATGTGGCAGGAGTCGAGCAGTGGCTGCGCGACACCCTCGGCGCGGACGGGTCTCCGCTCGGCTGAGGCGTGGCCACGGCGGTGAGGCGCCGGCGCCGTATGGCGCGGTCTTCGGCGGGTACAGCTACCGGCTGGCGCCTCGTGGACGTGGTCCTGTGTCCAGGCCGGGTTGGCGGCCCGCGGCTCGTTTGCAAGGAAGGCCACCGGCCTTCCCGAACGGGACCACCTGACACGTCAGGCCGCCTGACGCGACACCAGTCCACGTCACTGACCCTGCGTCAACTCTCCCTGGACCTCCGGGGGTCGTCGAACGTGACCATTTCAGGGAGGAGTCGGCGTGGCGGCGTGTGCGAGGTGGAGGCGATGCGGAGGGTCTCTTAAGAAACCTTGTTGAATAACGGCTTACCTCGGGTTCGCTCTTGATTTGCTCCTGTCAATCCGCACAGGGTTCTCTCGAACGTTTGACGCCCCACACGTCAACACGAGGAGAGATCCCCTTTCATGGCAACTCACAAGCGATCCCACGGTCTTCGCAACGCGGCCATAGCCACAGGTGTGGCAGGTGCCGCCGCCGCGGCGCTGTTCGCCGGCAACCTCGCCGGGGCGGCCGCCCCGGCCGAGGGGACCGTGTACGGACTCGGCGCCCCGGGCGCCGTCGACGGCAGCTTCGTCGTCATCCTCGACGCATCCGCGAACAAGGCGGACCTCGCGAAGAAGTACGGCGGAACCCTCCAGCGCGCCTACGGCTCGGAGGTGAACGGCTTCTCGGCTTCGGGTCTGACCGTCCAGGAGGCCAAGCGGCTCGCCGCCGACCCGGCCGTCGACACGGTCGTCCAGAACAAGCGCTTCAGCATCAAGGAGACGCAGGAGAAGCCCCCGTCCTGGGGCCTGGACCGGATCGACCAGACCGAGACGGCCGGCGACGAGAAGTACACGTACCCGGACGGCGGGGGAGAGGGCGTCACCGCGTACGTCATCGACACCGGCGTCCGGATCTCGCACCAGGACTTCGGCGGCCGGGCCACCCACGGCTTCGACGCCGTCGACAACGACGACTCGGCCGACGACGGCAACGGCCACGGCACCCACGTCGCGGGCACCATCGCCGGCACCGCCCACGGCGTCGCCAAGAAGGCCAAGATCGTCGCCGTGCGGGTGCTCGACGACAACGGCTCCGGCACCACCGAGCAGGTCGTGGCGGGCATCGACTGGGTGACGAAGAACCACTCCGGCCCCTCGGTCGCGAACATGAGCCTCGGCGGCGGCGCCGACGAGGCGCTCGACGCCGCCGTCCAGCGCGCCATCGCCTCCGGCGTGACCTTCGCGGTCGCGGCCGGCAACGAGTCCACCGACGCCGGCCAGGGCTCGCCTGCGCGGGTGCCCGAGGCGATCACCGTGGCGTCCAGCACCAAGGACGACGAGCAGTCGGACTTCTCGAACTTCGGTGCGGTGGTGGACCTGTACGCCCCCGGCTCGGACATCACGTCGGACTGGAACGACAGCGACACCGGCGTCAAGACGATCTCCGGTACGTCCATGGCCACGCCGCACGTGGTGGGGGCCGCGGCCCTCTATCTGGCGGCCCACCCGTCGGCGACGCCCGCCGACACGGCCGCCGCACTGACCGGGGCGGCCACGCCGGACGCCATCAAGAACGCCTCCTCCGGCACGGCGAACAAGCTCCTGAAGGTGGCGCCGTAAGCGCACACCGACAGCCGAAGCGGATGGCCCCCACGACGTGGGGGCCATCCCCGTTCCGGCCGGGTAGTGGGTGACGAACAGCCCCTGTCGCGGCCCCGGCCGCGCAGGTGGTCGACCAGCTGAGCGATCGCTTGTCCCGCCCCTGGTCGGTACCTGCCCGTGGAGCACTCCTGTCGACGTGCTGGGGATCCCGTTCAGCGCGCACCCCACGCCTCGCGCGGGACCTGGCTTGCGGCTCGGCGGCCGGGAGCCGTCAGTGCCGAGGTGTCCCGTCGTCCCCTGCGGTGAGCAGGGCGGGAAGGTCGGCGAAGGAGTCGAGGACGTGGTCGGGCGTGCCGGACGCGGCGTGGTGCGTCTCGGGAAGGTACTTGCCGGTCCTCACCAGTACGCCGGTGATGCCGGACCGTTGGGCGGCCAGTACGTCGGACTCGATGTCGTCGCCGACCATCAGTGCCTCCGAGGCGTCGACGTCGAGGTGGGCGAGGGCGATCTCGAAGAACGCGGGAGCCGGCTTGCCCGTCACCTCCGCCTCGGTGCGGGCGGCCTTCTCGAGGCCTGCGAGGAAGGCACCGGTGTCCAGGTCGAGGCCGCCCTCCGTGCGCCAGTACAGATTGCGGTGCATCGACACCAGCCGGGCCCCACGCTGCAGCTGCCGGAAGACGCGGTTGAGGGCCTCGTAGCCGAACTCGGGCCCCGCGCCGCCGAGCACGACGACGTCGGCGTCACCCCCCTCGACGAGTGTGACGCCCGGTAGGTCGTCCCGTACGTCTCCGCTGTTCAGGAGGAGGCAGCGCGCGCCGGGGAAGTGCTCGCGCAGATACGCCGCCGTGGCCGCCGGGGCGGTCAGGACGTCTCCGGCAGCGATGGGGAAGCCGAGGCCGGCCAGGCGCGAGGCGAGGGCGGCCCGGGTGCGGGACGTGTTGTTGGTGACCAGTGCGACGCGGAGTCCCGCGGCGCGCAGCTGCTCCATGGCCGGGACCGCTCCCGGCAGGGCCTTCCAGGAGACGGTGAGGACGCCGTCGATGTCGACCAGGACCGCTCGGATTCGCTCCATGGAGCCGACGGTAGCTCCTGGAGCTCGGGGCCGCCGCGTCCGCGGCACGCGGGTCGCGACAACCACCCTTGTCGCACCGTGTGAGGCGGACATCCGCCTCACACCGCATGCCCCTGACCACCGCCGTCACGGAGATGACCGCTCATGGCTCCGTCGTAAGCGCCACCGGCAGGCGGCCCGCCGACAGTTGCGGATTGCGTACGACCTGTTCACCCCCATGGGCAGGACCGCTTTCGCGGGGCGGTCCGCCGGGCAGCGCTGCGTCCGTGGCGTGCCAGACGCCCATGGCCGGCGTCTGCGACGAGTCGGCGTACCGAAAGGGTTGCGGCGTGAAGTTCGTGTCCCCCGGGGCCGGGGAGCCGTCCTGGTGCAGCTCAGTGGGCAGGGTTGACGAAGTGCAGGGCCTCACGGGCCAGTCCGTCCCAGCCGAGCTCGGAGTCGGGATCCAGGCTGAGCCACTCGCGCATGAGTCGCCCGTGCCCCGGGTCGAAGCGCTCGCCCTGACCCGCGTCGACCAGCTCGTCGACCCGGGCCCGCGGGAGCTTCACCACGAGACGGCCCTGCGCGAGCATCGCGAAGATCTTCCCGCCCACCTTGAGCGCAGCAGCGCCGAACTTGCCCTCCTGTCCGGGCTCGTCGCCAGGGAGGGTTACCCCGTCCATCTCCGCGAACTGCGCGATCAGCTGCTCGTACCGTTTCTCGGGGGAGACTGCACGCCGTCGCTGCATCGGCTCCTCGAATCGTGCCGGCCGGTGTGGGGTCTCCTGCGGCGGTGGACCGCGACGCGTAGGCGCGTCTTCGACCCGACCGGACTCAAGCCTGGTCGTCCGTCGGTGTCGAGGCCGGCGAATGGCGACCCTCAGTGACCTGGGCGAGGAGGAGCACGGTGTCGTCGGTCGGGCCGGTCGGGAGCAGGTGTGTGAGGATGCTGTCCGCCCTCTCTTCCAACGTACCCGTAACACCGGCCAGTTGGGTGCGGAGTGCTTCGATGCCTTCGTCGATGTCCTTGCCGCGCGCCTCGATGAGGCCGTCGGTGCACAGGGCCAGGATGTCTCCCTGGTGGAGTGCGATCTCGATCGTGCCGAAGGGGAAGCCGCCGACACCGAGGGGGACTCCCAGCACGTCGTCGATGATTCTCACCGTGCCGTTCGGCCGGCGTACGAGGGGCGGGGGGTGGCCGGCGTTCGCGATGTGGGCTCGGCCCGTTTCGGGCTCGTAGCGGATGTAGAGGCAGGTCGCCAGCTCGATGCCCGCCTCCTGGGCGCAGGCGTCGAGTTCCGCGAGGAGGTCGTCGGGTTCGAGGTTCTGGCGGGCCAGTGCCTTGGCGGTGATCCGTAGCCTGCCCATCGCCGCGGCCGCCGGTACGCCGTGTCCCATGACGTCGCCGACCACGAGGGCCACCCGTCCGCCCGGCAGGTCGATCACGTCGTACCAGTCGCCCCCGACCTCCGTGAGGTGGCTGCCGGGGAGGTAGCGGTGGGCGATGCGCAGCGACGGGCTGGTCGCCAGGTTGGTGGGGAGCAGCGCGCGCTGGAGGGTGAGCGCGATCTCCTGGACCTGGCTGTAGAGGCGGGCGTTGTCCAGGCACAGGGCGGCGCGCGAGGCGAGTTCGCCGGCCAGGCTGAGGTCCTGCTCGGTGAAGGCAGGGCGGGCGGCGGAGCGGCCGAACATGGTGATTCCCTGGACCGTACCCCGGGCGATGAGGGGAGCGATGAGGAGGCAGGTCAGGCCGCTGTCGATCAGCAACCGACTCCGGGCCTGGTGGATCACGGTCCGGGTCATGAACTCCTCGTTCACGGGGACGCAGACGGGCAGCCCCGTTCTCAGTGTCTCGTGGATCGTGGAGCCCGGTGGGTACGTCACGCGTTCCAGTCCGCCGACGAGTTCGGGGGCCGGAGGCGGCAGGCTGGTACCGGATGCGATGCGTCGCGTGACCAGGGGCATGTCCGGGTCGAACATCTCGGGTTCGTCCATCCACTCCACGACTTCCACGACGGAGGCGTCGGCGAACTCCGGAACAGCTGCTCCGACCAGCTCACGGGCGGTGACGTCCACGTCCAGTGTGGTGCCGATCCGGGCCGCGGCCCGGTCCAGCAGAGCCAGCCGCTGCCGTCCGGCCGTCGCTTCCACGATGGCCTGCTCGCGGTCGGTGACGTCCACGAGGAGACCGCCCAGCCCCGGCCGCGTATCGCCCGCCTGGCTCAGGGGGAAGAAGCTCACCGACCGCACCTGGTCCCGGTCGGGGCGGCCCGGTGTGCGAAGTACGACCAATGCGCTCACGACGGGCCGCCCCTCGTCGGCGACGGCGTGCAGCATGCGCTGGTACTCGCCGCCGTCGGACGTGATCATGAAGTCTTCCACGCTGCGTCCGATGTGGTCCTCGATCGGGATCCCGTCCATGTCGGCGAGGGCCTGGTTGAGGTGGGCGTAGCGCAGGTCCTCATCGAGCATGACGAGGCCGATCGGGCACGTCTCGAAGAGTGCGTCGAGGAAGGCGAGGTTGGTCTTCACACGGTCGAGTTCGTCGCCTCTGCTGGCCAGGCCGACGATGACGGAGCGGCCTTTGTCGCCCGTCACGGGGAAGACCCGGAATCCGCAGTCGAAGACCGTGCCGTCCTGGCGCAGGGCGGGCATTCTTACCCGCCAGTAGCCCAGGGTGCGGCCACGTTCCGCGAGCCGTTCCGCCGCACTGGTCCCGTCCACGGGGGCGGCGGGGAAAAGGGTGGCGGCGGGCTTGGAAAGGACGTCCCCGGCCTCGTATCCGAAGAGCCTCTGCGCTCCGGGTCCCCAGTAGCAGATCCGGTCCTCTTCATCCATCCCGAGCACGGCGACGGCCACGTGCTCCAGCAGGGTTCCCGGTTCCGACCAGATCGGACCGGGAGCCCGCGCTTCCCCCGGTGGATTCGATGACACCAGGTGTCCTTTCCCGCGCACACGCCGCAGCGGAGTGCCCCACTCACCGGCGGACTGGAGCCTTACGTCAATTCTGCTCGCCGTCTGAGGTTCGGACATCACGGAGACAGCACGCCGACCGAGGAGGGGAGGGGCGGTGGGGCGCGAGGGAATCCGACCCCCTCATGGCCTACGCGGACGACGGGCAGATCCTGCGGGCCGTGCACGTCGCGGCCGGCGACGGCGGACTGATCACGATGTACGCCGGGACAACGTGCGCGTTGTCGTGTGGTTCGACGACCGAGGGCCAGCCGTCGGGCGGCCCGGCACACCGGAGGCGCCTGACGGCGAAGCCAGGGACGGGGCTGGCGACGTGCCAGGTGAGCTGGTCGGGGATCTGCCGACCGCCGCCCGCTCGCAGTCCGTCGCGTGTCGGCATCTGAGGGCTCCGTTCGCCCGCCGCCCTGTCGGGATCGGCCGGGTCTGAACATGAACGGCTCGATACGGCCTTGATAAGTGCGTGCCGGATCCGTTGACGCCTCCCTCTGTAGGCCCTACAACACTAAACACATAGGTGACAGTGCACATAGGGGCGGTGGGTCGGTGAAGTTCGAGTACGTGCTGCTCGCGTTGATCGCGGGACGTCCGCGGAGCGGTTTCGATCTGGGGCGTTGGGTCGAGTCGGAGGGACAGTTCCTGCGGTCGCGGGCGCATCACAGCCAGATTTACCGGCTGCTCGGCCGGATGACGGCCGACGGCTGGGTGGCGTTCGACGTCGATCCGCGGGAGGGGCGGCCGGACGCGAAGGTGTACCGGCTCACCCCGCGCGGGAGTGAGGTGCTGTGGGGATGGGTGCGTTCGCCGTACGAACCGACCAGCCGATTCCAAGACCCGGACTTCCTGGCCCGCTTCGCCTTCACCGCACCCCTCGACCGGCAGGCCGCGATCGAGCTGATCGACACCGAACTCGCCTACCGGCGCGCCCAGATCGCCCGCAACCGCAACCGCGACCGAGACCGCGTCCTGCGCTTCGAGAGCCCGCTCCCCGAGATGGACAAGGGGCTGGCCCAGGAGGTCTTCGACGAGCTGCACGCGTACGGCTCGTCGGCGGTCGACACCTGGGTGGACTGGCTTGAGGGCATGCGGCACCGCCTCGAACAGCACCGGACGCCGGACACCGAGAGAGGGGATTCCCCCGCATGAAGGCCATCATGGTCATGTTCGACAGCCTCAATCGGCGCATGCTTCCACCGTACGGATCCGACTGGACCCATACGCCGAACTTCGCTCGCCTCGCCGAACGGGCGGTCACGTACGACAACGCGTACGCGGGTTCGCTGCCCTGCATGCCGGCCCGCCGGGAGTTGCACACCGGCCGTCACAACTTCCTGCACCGCAGCTGGGGACCGCTGGAGCCGTTCGACGACTCCATGCCCGAACTGCTCTCGCGGAACGGCGTCTACACCCATCTCGCGAGCGACCATCCGCACTACTGGGAGGACGGCGGGGCCACCTACCACGGCCGGTACAACACCTGGGAGTTCTTCCGCGGGCAGGAGGGCGACCCGTGGAAGGGCCACGTCGCCGACCCCGAGATGCCCGAGGGGCTGAAGCGGATGCGTACCCCCGCGTACCGCCAGGACTGGATCAACCGCTCCTACATGGCGACGGAGGACCGGCATCCGCAGACACTGACCTTCGACGCCGGCCTGGAGTTCGTCCGCGCCAACAAGGACGCCGACCGCTGGTTCGTACAGATCGAGACCTTCGACCCGCACGAGCCCTTCTTCTCCCACCAGCGGTACAAGGACCTCTACCCGCACGAGTACGACGGGCCGCACTTCGACTGGCCCGACTACAAGCGGGTGACCGAGAGCGACGACCAGGTGGCGCACGCCCGCTTCGAATACGCGGCGCTGCTGTCCATGTGCGACCGCTCGCTCGGCCGCGTCCTGGACACCATGGACGAACTGGAACTGTGGGACGACACGCTCCTGATCGTCAACACCGACCACGGGTTCCTGCTGGGCGAGAAGGGATGGTGGGCCAAGTGGGTGCAGCCCTGGTACAACGAGCTCGTCCATCTGCCGCTGTTCGCCTGGGACCCGCGGCATCCGGGGGCGGCGGGCGAGCGGCGTTCGGCGCTCGTTCAGACGATCGACCTGGCGCCCACGATCCTGGAGTACTTCGGCGTCGACCGCCCGGCCGACATGCAGGGCGTACCGCTGTCGGTCGCCGACGACACTCCCGTACGAGAAGCCGGCCTCTTCGGCGCGCACGGCGGGCACGTCAACGTCACCGACGGTCGGTACGTGTACATGCGGGCGCCCGTCTCACCCGACAACGCCCCGCTGTACGAGCACACGTTGATGCCCACCCACATGCGCGGCCGGTTCAGCCCGGCCGAGCTGGTGGACGCGGAGCTGGCCGAGCCGTTCGGCTTCACCAAGGGCGTCCGTCCCCTGCGCACGCCCGGGCGCAGCCTCCTCAACCCCTATCAGCACGGCACTCTCCTTTTCGACCTGGCGAGCGATCCGGAGCAGCAGGCCCCGCTGGTCGACGACGAGGCCGAGCTGCGCATGGCCTCCCTGCTGGTCGGCCTGCTGAGGGAGGGGGACGCGCCGCCGAGCCAGTTCGAGCGGCTCGGGCTGCCCGCCGACGGCCCGGTGACCGAGAAGCACCTGCTGGTGCGTGCCCAGCGCGCCCAGGCCGAGCGGGCTGCGGAAGCGCTGCCGCGTCCCGAGGAGTTCCCGGCCGGGCGCCTGTCGCTGCGGACGCCGATGCGGACCCTGATGTCCGACCCGGTCACCTCCGTCGTACTGCGCAGGCATCTGCCCAGCCTGTTCGACTCCGAGCTCCTCCAGCTCCTCGGGCCCATGCCGCTGATCGACGTCGCGGCGGTGGCGGCCGGGGCCATGCCCCGCGACGCGCTCATGGCGGTCGCCGAGGAACTCGCCGCACTCTGAGCCACCGACGAATTGGCCGGTGACGGGGTTGCCGCCCCGTCACCAGCCGACACACCCCTTCTCCCCGTGCATCTCCAGCGAAGAGACCACACACCTAGAGGAAGCGAGGCGCCATGCCCGAGCTTATCCACGATCCCTCCAGAACCGGACCGGCCCCGAACACCAGAGTTCCCGGCCGCTGGCGACAGCTGTCGCTCCTGGGCGGCGCCATGCTCGTCGACAACACCGAGGCCGGCATGATCGGCGGCCTGTTCCCGGTGATCCGGCAGGCCCTCGGGCTTTCGCTCGGAGCTCTGGGCGTCCTGACCGCCGCCGGCAAACTGATCGGCGTGATCACCACACCGCTGTGGGTGTGGGCCGCCGAGCGCTGGTCCCGCAAGGCGGTGCTCGTCCTCTGCGCCGGCATGTGGGGCGTATGGGGCATCGCCGCTGGCTTCGCGCAGAACTTCACCCAGCTCCTGCTGTTCTCGACGCTGCTCACCGCGGGATACGCCGGAGCCCACCCGATCATCACCACCTTCGTCGGTGACCTGTTCGACAGCTCGTCCCGCGGCCGGGCCGTCGGCATGCTCTTCGGGGCGACCGCGCTGGCGTCGTCGGTCTTCGCCGCGCTCAAGGGCCAGCTGGCGGGCGTGGAAGACGGGTGGCGCTGGGGCCTGTGGGCGATCGGTACGTTCAGCATCCTCTTCGGCCTCGTGCTGTGGCGGTTCCTGCGCGACCCGGGCCGGGGCGCCTCCGAGCCGCAGCTCGCCGACCTCGACCCCGCCACCCGGAACGCCACCGGCCTGGTGAACCGACGCCAGGTCGCCTCTCTCCTGAAGATCCCCACCCTGGTGGTCCTCCTCGTCTCCCGGCTCCTCTCCGGCCACCTCCTCGTCTTCTCCTTCGCCGTCGTCTTCCTCGTCGAGGTCTACGGATTCACCACCCAGACCGCGTCCGTCGTCCTCATGCCCCTGGGGACCGGCTATTTCGCCGGAACGATCCTCGGCGGCCTGGCCGCCGACCGGGCCGCCCGCCTCAGCCCGCGCCACGGGCTGCCCGCCGTGCTCCAGGCGGCCCAGATCCTCTTCGCCGCCCTGGCATTCCTCGGCACCCAGTTCCACTACGCCGGCATCGGGCTGTACGCGCTGTTCTTCGGCCTCATGGGGGTGGCGCAGGGCGTCAACCCGGGCATCAACCGGCCGATGATCATGGCTGTGGTTCCGCCCGAGCTGCGGCCTGCGGCCTTCACCCTCTACATCTCCGTCTTCGAGGCGATCGCCTGGGCTCTGTTCGGCCTCGGCGCCGGCTTCCTCGGCGACGCGATCGGGCTGCGGCCCGTCTTCCTGTGGGTCCTGGTGATCCTGATGCTGGTCAACGGGGCGTTCCTGACCCTGCTGCACCGCACGTACGCCCGCGACACCGCCCGCCTGCAGGCCGAGCTCGACCGGCGGCGCGAGCAGGCCCTGTCATGAGCCAGGGACCCTTCGCGCCGGTTCAGGGCGAGGAGGCGGAGCCGTACGCCCCCGGCACCCCAGCCGCCTGCTGCGCACCCGGACGGCGGCCCGGCCTCCCTGACGCACCTCTCCGGCTGCTCTCGCCACCGCGGCCACGGCACGACACCTCGGCCGTCGGGATGGTCATGCTGCCAGGAGGCGAGTTCCTCATGGGAACGGACGACGCGGAGGGCTTTCCCGGCGACGGTGAGGGACCCATCAGGCGGGTGCGGCTGAAGCCGTTCCTCATCGACACCCGTGCCGTCACCAACGACGCCTTCGCCCGCTTCGTCGCCGACACCGGTCACGTCACCGAAGCCGAACGCTTCGGCTGGTCGTACGTGTTCGCCGGCTTTCTGCACGCCACACTGCGGCGCGGCGCTCCACGCCCGGAACGCACCCCGTGGTGGTGCGGAGTCTCCGGGGCTGCCTGGAACAGGCCCGAGGGACCCGGAAGCACCCTGGAAGGGCGTGGAGACCATCCGGTCGTGCACGTCTCCTGGAACGACGCGGCCGCCTACGCGGCCTGGGCCGGCAAGCGTCTGCCGACCGAGGCCGAGTGGGAGTACGCCGCCCGCGGGGGCCTGGAGCAGAAGCGCTACCCCTGGGGCGACGAACTCGACCCGGACGGCATCCACCGCTGCAACATCTGGCGGGGAACCTTCCCCGCGAAGAACACCGCCGCCGACGGCTTCCGCGGCACCGCCCCGGTCGACGCCTTCGAGCCGAACGGACACGGCCTGTACAACACCTCGGGCAACGTGTGGGAGTGGTGCGCCGACTGGTGGACCACCGACCATCCCGCCCGGCGCCCACTGGACGATCCGGCCGGCCCCGCCACCGGAACCGCGAAGGTCATCCGCGGCGGATCCCACCTGTGCCACCGCTCGTACTGCAACCGCTACCGCGTCGCCGCCCGCACCGCGAACACCCCGGACAGCACCAGCGGCCACGCCGGATTCCGCTGCGCCCGCAGCGCCTGAGCACCCCGTCCCGTACGCACCGCCAGGAGACCCCCATGCGCAAGAGCCGTACCTTCGGCATGCCCAGAACCCGCCTCCGTGCCCTCGCCGCCGTCCTCGCCGCGCTGACGACCACGGCTCTCGGCCTCACCACGACCGACCCCGCACACGCCGCCCCCGCCACGGGGGTCCACTACGTGGCCCTCGGCGACTCCTACTCCGCCGGCGGCGGCTCCTCGACCACGTACCTCAACGACTGCAACCAGAGCGTCAACTCGTACCCCTACCTCTACGCGCAGCTCACCGCCCCCGCCACCTTCGACTTCCAAGCGTGCGGCGCCGCGAAGACCACCGACGTCCTCGACAAGCAGCTGGCTCCGCTGGGCGACACCACCACGCTGGTCAGCATGACCATCGGAGGCAATGACATCGGTCTCGGCACGGTCATGGCCACCTGCCTGTTCGGCAGTGACAGCGCCTGCCTCGACGCCATCGCCACCGCCGGGACCACCGCACACGCCGAACTCCCCGGCAAACTCGACACCGTCTACGACGCCATCCGCACCCGCGCCCCACAGGCCCGCGTCGTGATCCTCGGCTACCCGAGGTTCTACGACCTCGCTGCCACCGCCTGCCCCGGCATCAGCGCCACCAAGCGCACCGCGCTCAACAAGGGAGCCGACGTCCTCAACAGCGTGATCCGCGACGAGGTCGCCCAGCACAGCGGCTTCGTCTACGAAGACGTCGCCGACCGTTTCACGGGCCACCAACTGTGCGACAGCACCCCCTGGCTCCACGCCCTCAACTGGCCGATCGGGCAGTCCTTCCACCCCAACGCGGCCGGCCAGTCGGGCGCCTACCTGCCCGCCCTCCAGAACGCCGCCTGAACGCGAGCGGGCCACCCGCTCCGGCGGCTCGGTGTGGCGGACAAGAGCGTCGTCCGCCAGCCGCCACCACTCCTCCAGCCGGCCACGCAACTGTTCCAGGCCCTCGGACGGCAGCGCGAAGACGATCTCCGCGTCGGCGAGGAGGCCCGCGACCGCTCGCCGGGCCACCTCGTCGACGCCGATCGCGAGTGGGACGTCGACGGACAGTCACCCGGCCCCCTCCTGCCTGTCCCACTCGTCCAGGGTGCGCAACGCGTGGGCGCGGATGGCCGGGTAGGGGTCGTGGGCGGCGCGTTCGAGGGCGGGGAGGGCCTGGGCTCCGGCGCTCCGGCCGAGGTTCTCCAGGGCCGCGTGACGGACCGCGGGTGCGGGGTGGTGGACGGTGAGGTGTTCCAGCAGCGGGGTGTTCCGGTCGTCCGCGAGGTGGCCGGCGAGGTCGCACAGCAGGCGGTGCGCGGAGACGGACCGGCTGTGGTTCGTGCGGGTGATGGTCGAGGTGGCGGGGTCGAAGAAGCGTTGCTCGGCCAGGGGGTCGGGGCTGTCGAGCAGGAGGTTCAGCGACACCGACAGTTCGGTGGGGTGGTGCTGGGCGTGGATGTCACGGCTTGCCCGGTAGTACATGATCTTGCCGGGCGGGAGCGTGGTCTGTTCGAGGAAGGTCAGGTCGACGGGTTCGCCGGGGTGGCCGTTGACAGCTGTGGGGTCGTACTCCCAGATGGTGGTGGCGTATCCGGGGCCGAGGTGTCCGACGGTCAGGAACGAGAAGTCGTGGTCGTGCGGGGTTTCGTAGGAATGCAGGGCCTGTTCCTCGTCGGCGGTCAGTGAGCTGGGCGGCATCCAGATGTTGGCGCGGACCAGGAAGCCCTCGCCTCGGCCCAGGAGCAGGCTCTGTCCCGCGTAGCGGTTGTCGGACTGCCAGCTGGCCAGGTCGGCCAGCTCCTGGTGGAGGTGGTCGACCAGCAGGTCGGTGTTGTCGCTCAGCGCGCGCAGCGCGCCGGCGGACTCCAGGACGGAGTCCGGGTCGTGGGGGTCGACGGTGGCGCGGATGTGGTCGAGGTAGTCGGCCAGCTCCAGGCGGCCGGACTCGGCCGGGGTCAGGGTATGGGTCACGCGGGGGCCTGGGATTTCGGGAGCGGAGCCTGGACGGCGGTCTGGGATTTCGGGAGCAGGGCCTGGAGGGCAGCCTGGCGGACCTCGGGATGTGGGTCGTGGGTGGCGTCGTGGAGGAGTTCTCGGCCGGCCGCCGGATCGATGCGGTGCACGGCGCGGATCGCCTCCCATCGCACCTCGTGCGACGGGTGCCCGGCGAGCGATCGCAGGACGGGCAGGGAGGAGGGCCGGCGGCAGGCGGCGAGCAGGCGGACGGTGTACGTCAGGCGGGACGCCGTGCCGTCCGTGCTGATCATCCGCACCGGCCCGAGCGTGGCCCGGTCGTAGGCGAACCGGTAGGACAGATGCGGATGGGCGGCGAGCACCAGGTGCACCAGCCCTGTGTCACCTGGCGTCAGACGCGCCACCTGGGAATCCGCGCTCAGGGTGAACACCTGCCCCGGCCGGAGGGGGTGCCGGCCACGCGGTGTGAGCCGAGCCGCCGGGTCGAGGAGATCGGGGCGGGTCCCGGCCGGCCGGTCGAAGCACTCCATGCTCCCGCCGTCCCGTGCGCCGGAGGGGACGGCGAGCATGTAGTCGGCCGCTGAGGTGACCAGCAGGTTCTCCGGCAGGGAAGGCGCTGTCGCCCGCAGCGTCAGAGACCAGCCCGACCCCCGCGCAAGCACGAAGGACCCGCCGTCGAACCCCGCCACCCGGTGCCGGGGCCCGGCCTCGACAGCGCGGCGCAACAACCGGTGCACCGCCTCCGCCACAGTGGCCGACCGTGCCAGCTCCTCCAACAGGCCACGGCAGCCGGCCAGCGACGGCCGTGCGCCGTCGGCAGCCGGCTGTCGGTCGATCCGTTCACCGAACGCGGCGAACAGCCCGTCACCCGCCGAAGGACCGGAGCCCCTCGGCGAGATGACCTCATCAGCCATCGCTACTGCTTCTCACCGCCGTCGGAGACGCCCCACCCGAAGATGGCCGGCTCCCACGCGACCAGGTTCTCGACCGACCCGACCGCACCACCGACCGGCGCCACGGGCGTCGCCAGGTCGGGAAGCTCACCCTCGCCGCAGGAGTCCACCGAGATGCCGGACGAGGCACCCGATCCCGTACCCGCGGCCGTGTTCTTGACGACACCAGTGCTCATGCGCTGACTCCTGGATGAAGGAAGGAACGTGATCAGTACTCGACGGACCGTGCAACGACCACGGTCCGCCCGGGTCACGGCCGGGACTTGCGGGAACCGGTTCTCGCGGAGCACGGCGACGGGTGCCTCTTCGGGGTGAGGGACCTTCTGATCCTCTGACGGTGGGTCACCTCGCGCGATAGACGTACCGCATGGGGGTCGCCGTGCTGTTCACCCGGCAGGGGGCCGTCCAGCGGAGACCGTTCCACCCCCGCGGGCGCGCCCGCGACGGCTCCGCGCCTGTCACCAACCGGTCCGGCCCCGGGCAGCACCGGCAACGGCGACTTCCGTACCTGTCCGGCCCCGGTCTGCGCCGGGTCACCAGCACGACCGCGGGTCTTGTACGTGCTCTGGCGAGTGCCGGTCCTCCCCCCTGCCCAGGCCGGTCCGGACCAGGAAGCCGGGGTCCGCGTCCCACGGAGGGGCAGCGATGTGCACCCGCTGGGTGCCGGGGATGCCCACCTCGACGAGGGCCCCGCCGCGGAACATCCACAGACCGAACAGGTCGTCGTCCTCGTCGTGCAGCATGACCTGCACGCATGCGGGGTCGTTCCACGGCAGGGTCTCTGACGGTGGCCGGGCGTCGCCTGTCCTTCCTCGACTTCGGCGGTCCGGGTCGCCCTCTACTCGCCCTGCACGGGCACTTCGGAGATGGCCGCACCTTCGCGCACCTGGCCCGGGAGCTGAGGAACTCCTGGCGGATCATCGCGCTCGACCAGCGTGGACACGGCCTCTCCGACAGGCCTTCCGATTTCTCCCGCACCGGCTACGTCGAGGACGCAGCGACGGCGCTACAACATCTGGGGATCCACCGGGCGGCCGTACTCGGCCACTCCCTGGGCGGCGTCAACGCCTACCAGCTCGCGTCCCGGTTCCCCGGACTTGTGGACGCACTCATCGTCGAGGACATCGGCGCCGAGGTCGATGACGACGTGTCCTTCAGCCTGGCCTGGCCGCACCGGGCACCGACCCGGGCCGAACTGTTGGAAGAACTCGGCGCCTCGGCGCGATACCTCATAGGCGCAGTCCGTGAGTACCCCGACGGATGGGGCCTTGCCTTCGACCCGAAGGATATGAACGCCTCGCAGCAGGAGCTCAACGGGGACCACTGGAACGACTGGACCTCCAGTGACTGCCCAGCCTTGCTTGTCCGCGGCAGCCGGAGCACAGTGCTCAGCGCGGAGCACGCGAAGGACATGGCGACGCGGCGCCCCCATACCCAGCTCATGGAACTTCCCGCCGGCCACACCGTCCACGAGACGGTCCCAGACGAGTTCGCCGCAGCTGTCAACGAGTTCCTCGGTTCACCGTGGACCTACCCGAATGAGACCTTCAGTCGGTAACCCACCGTAACGGACCGCACGACCTGAGCCAGGGCCTGAGCTTCGACAGCAGTTCCTGTTCCGAATCGCCTGGTGCGCCACGGCGGTCGGGCTGGTCATGTCGGCGGCGGTGCCGGCCCAGCCTGCCGCCGCCGACACGACCCCTCGGCTCCTGGTGGTCCAGGTGGTCGAGGAGACGAGGACCGTCGGCGACTTCCAGCAGGTCTTCGCGTGGTGCGGCGACGGGTCCGAGGCCATCAGCGGCGGCGTCGAGGCGGCCGCCCCCAGCGTCGGATACGACGCCGTGGCCCTGGTCGCGAGCTTCCCCTACGCCCGATACGGCGAGAACAAGGCGCGGGGGTGGGTCGCCGACGCCCGCAATTTCGGCGGGAGGCCACCACCGTGACCGTCTGGCCGGCCTGCGCCGCCCCTGACGAGGGTGACGTCGTCGGGCCAGTCGTGGGCGAACGCCGCGCTGGTGGCGTGGGGAACGACGGTGTCGGCGGTGCCGTGGAAGAGAAGCACGGGCTGCTTCGGGCCGCCGCTGTGCCGGTTGGCGGTCAGGGTGTCGACGGCGTCGAGGTCAGCGCCGGAGCGGATTTCCACGAACGCGGAGAGGACGTCGGTGACGGCTCCGGGCAGGGAGAATCGATCGACGATCGTGCTGATGGCGGCGCCGTAGTCCAGTGCGGGGGAGTCCACGACGGCCCCGCGAACGAGACTGGTGTCCGTGGCGCGGTCCAGGTTGGTCTCGACGATGCCGCCGCCCATGGAGAACCCGTACAGGACCACGCCGTTGGCAAGCGTCCGCTGCGGGCGAGGCCGTGGGTGATGGCCTCGTGCGCGCTGCCGGTGTGCTGGTAGTGCTCGCGGATGGAGATCAAGGCAGCCACAGAGCTCGACCTCCTGGAACATCGCATGTTCGAGGCCACCCCCGAACTCCAGGCCCTGCGGAGCATTCACTACTCCGACGCAGTCCGGGCGGGCACCGCCTCGATCGCCCGCGACATCGGAGCGGCCCCCGACGATGCCGGGCCCGCCCTCGCCGCCGCTGCCATCGTCGCCGTCATCACCCAGGCGTACGCCCCAGCCGAGAACCAGGACGCAGAACAGGCCCTGCGGACCGGCTTCGTCTTCCTCGAAGCCGGCATCGCATCTCTCGCCCAACCATCGAAACCCTGAGGGGTCGTCGCCCGGAAGCGGCCGGACGTGCCCAGGTCAGGCGCCCCTTTCTGTGGTGCCTGGCGAAGAATGCGTCCGCGCGTCCGAAGCGTCGGTGAGTTCGAGTGCCGCCCGCCATGTCGCACCGCCGGCATGCCGTTGGGTGCCGTGCCGTGCTGAGCAGGAAGGGCGGCGACGATGGCCATACCGGATGGACAGGAGGCGCCGGAACGGGGGGGCGGTGCGGGATGGGGCCGACGTGGTCGTCCCGACCACTCGTCAGGCGAGGACGTTGACGGCACGGGCGACCACGAGCCCGAGAATGAGCAGGGAGACCAGGGACTGAACGCCCATGGTGATCTTGGCCCAGGGTGCCAGGGGCATGACGTCGGTGGGGCTGAAGGCGGTGGCGTTGGTGAGTGCGAGGTAGAGGTAGTCGATGTAGCGGGGCCGCCAGTCGGCGCTGCTCAGCCGGGGATCGAGCTGTTGGGGGAAGGCGAGCGCGGGGGTGGAGGGCATGCGGTGGGCGCGGGAGGCGGGCCCACCGCTGTCGAGCTCGAAGAACAACAGGGAGAAGGCGAGGACGGTGCAGGCCCACACCGTGCCGCCGGTCTGCAGCAGGCTGGTGGCGGAGCTGGTCTCCTTCCCGGCATGGAGGATGTCGTCGACCAGTTGCACGGTCGACCAGACGGCACTGAGGGCCAGAACTCCCACCAGGGCGATCGACATGCTCCGCAAGGCGGCCGTGCGCCGGTCGATCCGGCCCGGGTCGCCGGCGATGAGCGCCAACAGGAGCAGTCCCTCGATGGCAGGGAGAACCCAGCGAGGTGCCAGACGGAGGTCGTCGGGGAGGAAGACGGTCAGCACCATGGCGGTGACGACGGCCGCCGCCATCGGCCATCGCGGCTCGCCCAAGGACTCGTCCGGTCTCGGTCTCTCGGTCGTCTCTGGGGTGCGTCCGGTCACGGTGGCGGCCCTAACGGTCGAATGTGGAGTGATGGCGCTGTCCTGCCCTCGGAAGGTATAGCCGCCGGGCGGGCGGGCGTCGGATCCCACGCGTGGTGCGCGACAGCGCCGGACCCGACCGTGAGATGCGCAAGGAGGCAAAGGACGGTACGACCCGCGGTCCAAGCGCCCGTGGGACGACGAGGGACGACACCTCCATGGCACAGGCCCACCAGCCCACCGGCACCGACTCCGGGGCCCGTTCGCCGGGCTTGGCGTCGGGTGCGCCGACGCAGGGGGTGTCCAGGTACGCGGGGTCCGGAACCGCCGGACAGAACGCCGGGAGCAGGCCGAAGGTGACGTCCGGTTCGGGGTGGGGCCCTTCCCACGTGTGCCGGGTGGCGGCTGACCAGACGCCCACGCGGGATCGACGCCCGGTCCTGGGCCCGAGGGCTGCTCCAAGGCCCGGGGAGTCGAACGGACCCGAGCTTCTTCGGCGAGTACGACACGAGAAGGTTCTTGGCCTGCTGGCGGTACGGCATCGGCAGGTGTCTGATCAGCGGAAGCGATGGCCACCGGGCATGAAGTCAGCCAGGTGGTCCGGGAATGGTCCGGCGTCCGGTCACGGCAGGGTGATTCCCGCCGATGCCCTGGTGGTCGGCCTGCTCCGCGACGGCTCGGCGGGCGGAGTCGGTGAATTCGCGCTCGATCGCCTCCTGTAGGAGGAGCAACTGCGCGCGTACGGCGGGGTGCTGAGATGGCGGCAGGGCGTCGAGCAGGCCGTCGAGCATGGCCCGGAGCCTCCGGCAGATCTGGACGGACGAACCTCCGTAGTCACGGATCTCGCAGACGGCGAGCTCGAGGTAGTTGTCCCAGTCCCGGCCCGGGAGCACGAGCCGCGCGTCCCCGCCACGATCGGCCAGGACGTAACGTCCGGGCAGCCGCGTGTTGCCGACCGTGTGCAGGAACCACTCGATGTAGTTGATGACCTGCACCGCGGTCGTGGGGTCGTTCACCGCGGGAGAGAGGGCCCTGATCGCGACGTCGACGAGGACTCTGAGCGCGAAGGCGGGATCCTGTTCGATCGTACGCTCGGCTCCGAGGGCGACATGACGGTTCACCCGCTCCGGGTCGGGTCTGGACGTGCCCCCATGGACCTCCACCAGCACGGTTCCGGGCGGTACGAAGTCCCCGATCAGCCGGGTCACGACGAAGACGCACTCGTGGCGGGCCGCCTCCGCGATCAGACCGGGCACGTCGAAGGCCTGGATGGCTCCGCCGCGCACGGTACGGATCTGCAGCACCGGACCGTCGGACGGTACGGCTCCGTCTCCGCGGGGCGCGGCACCGCGGATCGCCGCGGCGCCGTCGGTGAAGACGGTCTCTCCCATGCGGGCGACCAGCTCCGCGATGGCCACCGGGCGGAGGCTGTGGGTGAACCGGTTGAGGTAGATGAGCAGGAGTACCAGACTGACGGCCACCGCCGCGCCGGCCAGGGTGACCCCGAGGTCGGGGACCGATGCGGATTCGACGCTCCGCAGCAGGGAGAAGGCGAACGCGAACGTCCCCGTGAAGGTCGCCAGAACCGCTTTCTGCAGCCGGTCCCGGTACCACAGGCGCATGTACCGGGGGGAGAGGGTTCCCGTGGCCTGCTGCACCACCAGCACGCCGATGGTGACGACGAAGCCGAGCAGCGCCACCATCGCGCCCACGATGGCGGTGAGCACGCCGCTCGCGGTCGTGGCGGAGTAGTGCCAGCCGCTCGGCGGCCAGTCCGCGCTGTCGACGGCGAGGGCGGCCTCGGCGAGCAGGGTGCCGACGACGAGACCGATGAGCGGCACGATCCACAGGCTGGCCTTGACGTACTGCCGCAACCTGAACCTGTCCGCCCAGGACGTCATGACACCCATGCCAAGGCCCTTCGCGGGAGGAGGAGGTGCGCTCGAGGCACGACCGACGCCGGGTTCCCTCGACGGGTTCCCTCCCTCTCACGGTAGGGCGATTCCCGGCCCCGCGCGCAGCGGACACGGAAGGCCGTGGACCCGCTTGCACCGGACGCGGACGCTGGACTGCGAAAGGACGGGCGTGGCAGTGGCATCCGCCAGACGGGGCACTTCGTCAGCGTCGCCGAACGCTCCAGGCACCATCGATTCAGCGACTCGGTAGCTTCGTGACCAGGTGCCCTCGCACACGGATGCCCTGAGGCGCCTGCGAGGCCGTTCGACGATGGTCCGAGGCGAGGAGAGCAGCGTGTCCCTACCTGTCACTGTGGGAGTGGACGGCTCTGAAGGAAGCACGGCGGCGGTGGACTGGGCGGCCGCCGAGGCGGAGCTGCGCGACGGTGGTCTACGGCTGGTGTACGCCACACGGTGGGCGGAGCATCAGCTGGGGGCGATGAAGGTGTCGCACCAGGACCGTGCCGGCGCGGCGGAGGGCGTGCTCGCCGTTACCGGGCGACACGTCGGTTCTCGGCATCCGGACCTCGCCCTGACCGCCGACGAGGTCGAGGACGCCCCCGTCAGCGTGTTGCTCGCCGCCGCCGCCGAGGCGGAGCTGCTCGTCGTGGGCTCTCACGGGTTGGGTAGCGTCCGCGGTTTCATCATCGGTTCCGTGGGACAGGAGGTCGTCGCCGAAGCAGAGCGCCCGGTGGTTCTCGTTCGCCCCGGAAGCGAGCAGGACGGCTCCGCCGCGCCCGCGGGCAACAGCCGCCGGAAGGTGGTCCTGGGCCTGGATGTGAACGAGGTCAAGGACGAGGTACTGCACTTCGCGTTCGATTTCGCCGGGCGGCACCACGTCCCGCTGGAGATCGTGCACACGTCGCATGACTCGTTCGTCCACCACTCCGGCGCCGCCGCCGAGGAGGAGAGGGCGTCAGCGCTCGCCAACGCGGTTCGACCCTTCCGGGACCAATTTCCGGCGACGGAGGTGGTGGAGGTGACGGCTTCGGGACGGGCGGCCGAGCATCTCGTCGAAGCCGCGTCGGACGCGCGCCTGCTGGTCGTCGGCCGGCGCAGGGCGGCCAGGGGCTCTCATATCGGATCCATCACCCACGCCGTCATCCACCACGCCTCCTGTCCTGTGGCCGTCGTGCCGCACACCTGACAGCCCGGGACACCGGTCATCCAGGGGACGGCACAACGTCCACGTTTCGCTGGCCCCGGGGCAGCGGAGCTGGAACTAGGCTCGTGACGTGGAACCGCCCCAGCGCCGCGCCGAAGGCGCGGGACCGTTCACCACCCGGCTCACCTGGCACCGCCCCGAAGGGGGGACGGTGGTATGGGAGTCGCGGCTCGCGCGCAAGCGGGGGGCCCTGTCCGTCCACGGCCCCGGGGGCACGGTCGCCACGCCCCCCACCGCCGACACCCAGGCCCTGGACCGACTTCGCAGGCTCAATTCCGTCGCGTCGGTGGCGTTCTTCCTCGGCGGAATCCTCTTCGCTCTCGGCGCCGGGGTCGCCCAGTTCGGCTCGGGCGACCCGGTCGAGAGCGCCTCGATCTACTTCGTGGGCGGGCTGTTCTTCAACACCGGGGGCTACACCTCGCTCTTGCAGGTCCTGAACGCGCCTCGTCACTCCCCAGGCAGCGGCGCACTGGCCACGGCCGGCTGGCGGTGGTGGGGGTACGAACCGATGCGTCTGGACTGGCTCAGCACGTTCGTGCTGTTCACCGGGACGCTCGTGTTCGGAGTCAACCTGCTCGACTCCTTCCTGCAGGGGCTCTCCGTCGAGCAGACCAACCGGCTGATCTGGACTCCCGACGTGATCGGATGCGTGCTCTTCCTGGTCTCGGGTCACCTTGCGTTCGCCGAGATCTGCCATCGCTCCCGCCCCTGCCTCCGCTCGCGCAGCCTCGGCTGGTGGGTGGTCGCGGTGAACCAGTTCGGGTCGATTCTCTTCATGGTCTCCGCCTTGGCCGCCTTCACCCGGGCCGCCACCCAGAGCCCGGTCAACGCCGACATCGCCAACTGGGGGACGTTGTGCGGTGCGCTTTGCTTCTCGTTCGGTGGTGCACTGCAGGCCTTCGAACGACCCTAGGTTCTGAGCCGCGGCCCTTCGGCGCGGGTGGTGACCGGCGTGCCCTTGCGGTCGATCCGGTCACCGAAGTGGCCGAAGATGACGCCACCGAGCTGTCGGACGTACAGCCCCGTCGCCCGCAGCCTTGTCCTCAGGCGGTGGGCAGCGGCCACCAGGCCGGTGGAGTGTCCCAGCCCAGTGCCCTCGGCAGGTCCGCCCCCATCACGTGTTCGAGCTCGTGCAGGCCGGCGAGGAACCAGAAGGCAGCCAGGGAGACGGGGACGCCGATGAGCGCGCTGAACACCAGGACCTTGCGAGGGGCGGTCCTTCCGGAACTGGGGCACGGAGGTCACGGTTCGGGATCCTCCGGTGCCGAGGAGGACCGGCGTCGCTCCAGGCCGATCCGGGCCGCTCCGACGATGACCTTCGCGATCACACCTACGAGGATGAGATCGGCCACCATCTGGCCCGTGGTCAGCACCCGAGCGGTCTGCGACACCGGCACGATGTCGCCGAAGCCGACGGTGGCGAAGACGGTCACCGTGAAGTAGAGAGCGTCGTTCCTGCTGAGCGGTTCGGAGAAGGAGGGTTCTCCGTGCCCTCGCGCGTAGAGGTAGTAGGTGGCCGAGAACAGCAGCAGAAACAGGGGGACCGCGGTGGACAGGGCTTCCACGGCGCGCAGCCGCGGGTACGGCGATCCGATGATGCTGACGGCTTGAAGGGCCAGCAGCGCGCCGATCGCCGTGATCCCCAGGACCAGCACGATGCCCGTGTGTTGGTCGAGGTCTCTGTCGAGGGGCAGCAGGAAGTAGGCCGTGGTGGCCGCCGTCACCACGACCGCCGAACGCAGGAGGGGCAGGAGCAGGCGAACGCGCCGGGGACGGATCCGGCGGCCCTGTTCGCCTTCCCGCGGTGCGCTCACGGGGACCGAGGCTCCTTCCCGGCGACGAACCCGGCCACGGCGAGCGTCGTTGGCACCGGCCAGGGCTGGGCTTCCATACGGATCTCCTGCAGAGCGGTCCGCGGGTGGCCGCGAGCGGCGGAGCGTCCGTCGCCCGTCCAGCAAAGGCGCTCTCGCCGGGTCTCGCGACCGGAGCGGCGCCGCATGTCCTCGTCCGGCGGCCGATGCGTCGTGGCGCCACCGAAGGACTTCGGCCCGATCGCGCTTGAGGATCTTGCCCGTGGCGTTGGTGGGCCGGACATCGAGGAATTCCGCCGGACGGGGTACCTGTGGCCCGCCGCGAGCTCGGCGAGAAGGGTGCCGAGGACGAGACCGATCATCGGCACGATGCACGGGCCGGCCCTGGCCCTCATCGACGCCGCGATCTCCCTGGACTCGATGCTCCAAGAGCCGCGGCGCGCCGGACCGTGGGCCGCGAGGCCCTCAGGGCGATGCGGTGGTCGTCGCGGGCCCGAGGAGGACGACGGTGTCACCCTCCTGCGGCACGGTCTCCCGTCTCTCCGTGACGGGATCCAGCCGGTGGTCGGCCCGCACCACGAAGAGCGTGTCGTACTCCTGCGGCAGCGGGGCGGCGGCCGGCTGCACCACGAACCGGGCACCCCGTCCGTAGCGTTCCGCGAGGACGTGCCGGACCAGGGAGCGGCCGAAGAGGATGTCGCCGCCGGTGTAGGGAGCGACCACGCCGTGGCTGTCGTGCGGTGGCCCCACCCGGTAGACGGGACCCTCGACGTTGTCCTGCATCACGATCGAGGCGAGCGCGTTGAAGTCGTCGTCGTCGGTGGCCAGGAAGACGGCCGTCACGCCCTCCAGACGAGCCCCGGGGTTGATGGCCGTGGCCAGCAGATCGCCCTTGGCGAGGTCGAGGCCCGCCTGTTTGATCTCCTCGCGTTCTTCGTCGACTCCCGCCCACATCAGCACGTCGAGGCCGGCGGATCTCAGGGCCCTGCCCAGGTCGACCACCCACGGCTCGCCACCCACCAGGAGGACGCGCGTGCCCTCCGCTCTGACGACGCCCAGACGTCTGGCCACCGGGGCCGCCGTCAGCGCGTACAGCAGAACGGTTCCCACGATCACCAGGAAGGTGATGGGAAGGATCTCCGCGGCCCCGGCGACCCCCCGCTGTACCAGGCCGGCGGAGAAGGCCGAGGCCGTCGCTGCCGCGACGATGCCGCGTGGGTCCATCCACCCGACGAAGGCGCGCTCCCCCCGTGAAAGGTCCGTGCGCGCCGCGGCGCCGAAGGCCACGATCGGCCGGACGACCAGGACGAGGATCGCGATCAGTCCGAGCCCGGGGAGGAGTACCGGCACCAGGGACGCCGGGGACACGGTGGAGGAGATGGAGATGAACAGCAGTCCGATGATCAGCTGGACCAGGGTCTCCAGGAAGGGCCGGCGCGAGGGCATGTCGAAGCCGCGGATGTTGGAGACGGCCAGTCCCGCCAGGATGGCGGCGATGAGCCCGGTGTCGTCCCGCACGACGTCACAGCCCGCCGAGATGCCGATCACGATGGCGAGCTGTGCCAGCGTTCCGAGGGTCTCGCCGAGTCGCAGGGTGCGCAGGGTGAACCACAGCAGCGCGGTTCCCACGACTCCGCCCACCATCCCGACGGCGAGGCTGAGTGCGAACTGACCCAGCTGGTAACCCCGACCGATGTCGACGTGGTGTGACGAGGCGACCGCGTGGAAGGTGAGGGCGCCGAGGATGGCGCCGATCGGGTCGGTCAGCGTCCCCTCCCAGATCAGGATGCGCCGTACCTTGTCGCTCGGCCGCACGAAGTCGAGGATCGGCCCCACGACCGTGGGCCCGGAGACGACGAGGATCATGCCGAGCATCGCGGCCACGCGCAGGGGCATGTCGAACATCGCCGGTGCCACCGCGCTGGTGACGAAGAAGGTGAGCAGCACGCCGTACACGAGCAGCCTGACCACGATCCCTCGGGTGTGGTGGGCCAGCTTGCGCAGGTCGAGTCCCAGACCGGCGTCGTAGAGGATCACCGCGACGGACAGCGACACGAGGGCGGAGAAGTCCGGACCCAGGAGTCTGTCCGGGTGGATGACGTCGGTGATCGCGCCGGCGGCGAATCCGACGGGAAGCAGGATGATCAGGGCCGGGACGCGCAGCTTGCTGGCCAGGATCTGCGATCCGGTGGCGAGCACCACCGTCAGGGCGAGTCCGAGAAGGATCTCGTCGTCGGTCACAGCGGCTTCCTTCCTCGGAGTCCGGACGTGAGGGGCGTCCAGGACGCGTGCGAACGGGCGATCAGAGGTCGGGTGCCGCGTCGTCACCCGTGGTGCCGCTCCCCTTGCGCAGCTCGGCGTCGGTGAGCTCTTCGAGCTCACCGTGGGTGTCGAGCCAGTAGAGGAGGACCACGGCTGGTACGACGAGCAGCAGGGCCACCAGGGTGACGATCGCCAGCCACGTCAGCGTGGCGGGCGCGCCCGCGGCGTCGGCCACGGTCAGCGAGGTCGGCAGCAGATAGGGGCGCTGGGCCATACCCCAGGCGACGACGGCCGACGCGACGACGCCGATCGCCGTGACACGCATCCAGGTGCTCGGAGGCCGTAGGAGCATCACCAGGGTGGCGAGGGCGGCTGCTCCGGCCACGACGACGAAGAACAACCCCAGGCCGTGGGTGAGTCCGTGCCACACATAGGGGGCGTCCTCGTGGGTGACAAACGCGGTGACCACCGCCAGCACGGTGAGTACGGCGAGACTGCACAGCGCCCGTCGCCGGAAGTAGTCGACCAGATCGGGCGCGTCGAACCTGCGGGCGTCCCCGGTCAGGAACACCGCGCCGAGGAAGGCCGTGGTCGCGACGGCGACGAGCCCGAACACGAGGGAGGTGGGGCTGGTCCAGATGTCGGCCGAGGCCTCGGTGCCGGGAGCCACGCGTTCCGACGCGACCCCGCCGACGGCGGCACCCAGGAGGAACGGCGTGACGAGCGAGGCCACGGCGAACATGGCGCCGTACAGGCGACGGCCGGCGAGCCGCCGGGTCGGCTTGCGGAAGGCGAATCCGGCGCCACGCAGGACCATGCCCACGACGGCCAGGGCCAGCGGGAGCCACATCGCGGAGAACACGGTCTGGAACAGGACGGGGAATCCGGTCCACATGATGACGAGAACGAAGATCAGCCAGACGTTGTTGACCTCCCATACGGGAGCCATGGCGTGGTCGATGAGCCACCGGGGCCGCCGGCCGCGCGCCGTCCCACCGGCCGTCAGGTCCCAGAAGCCGGCCCCGTAGTCGGTACCACCGGCGCAGGCGTACGCGGTCACGGCCAGGAGCAGGACCACGGCGATGAGGTCGGCTGTCACGAGCGGTCACCCCCGGGCCGCCCGGCTCCGTCTCCGGTGGGAGGGGCGTCTCCCACGGGAAGGGGGGCTCGCGGCCCGTAGGGGAGGTCGTCCTCCGGCGGACGGCCCGTCCCTGCGGCGGCCTGCCGGTCGGCGAGGCGCCACCGGGTGCGCATCTTCAGCAGGATGACGAGGAACGAGCCGAAGAGGAACACGTACACCGCCATCACCACACCGAGCATGATCCACAGGCTGGTGGAGCGGGTCGACGTCACCGCCTCGGCGACCCGCATGTTCTGGTACACGATCCAGGGCTGGCGTCCGACCTCGGTGGCGATCCAGCCGCACTCGACGGCCACCACGGAGGCGACGCCCGCGCAGGCCGCCGAGCGGTAGAACCAGGTCGAGGCGGGCAGTCGGCGGTGCCGCAACCAGACGAACCCGTACCAGAGGGCGAGCAGCACCAGCACGGATCCGATCAGGACCATGAGGTCGAAGGCCCAGTGGGCGATGGTCGCCTGTGTGGCCGTGGGGCGTTGGTCCGCCGGTACGGACGTCAGTCCCACCACCTCGGTGTCCGGGCTGAACCCGGCCAGCACCGAGTCGAGCAAGGGGATCTTGATGCCGCCCGAGACGGTGCCGTTCTCGTTCAGACGTCCGAAGAGGTACTCCGGCACCCTGGTGTCGGTCTTCCAGACGATCTCCATCGCGGCGAACTTCACCGGTTGCTTGTGGAACACCGACCGGGCGATGGAATCGCCGAGGACGAACTGCACCGGGGCGGCGACGGCGGCGATGGTGAACGGAACGGCGAAGCCGAGCCGGTGGTAGCGGTCCCGGCGGCCGCGCAGCCAGCCGACGGCATAGACCCCGGCCACCATGAAGCCCGCGGTGAGGACCATCGCCACGACGAAGTGCCAGTACTGCGGTCCGAACATCGGCGTGAAGATCGCCTTCCAGACGTTCACGTCGACCGGGTTGCCACCGGAGTCGAGCGAGAAGCCCTGTGGCGTGTTCATCCAGGAGTTGGCGGCCAGGATGCCGAACGCTCCGAGCAGCGCGGCGAACGGCAGGGGCAGGCCCAGGAGGAAGTGCGTCCGCGGCTTCAGCCGCCGCCATCCGTACAGGTAGATGGCGATGAGCACGGCCTCCAGGAAGAAGGCCCAGGCCTCGACGCCGAATCCGATGCCGAAGACATCACCCCACCGCCCCATCAGGCCGGGCCAGAGCAGACCGAACTCGAACGAGAGCACCGTGCCGGTGACGATGCCGAGCGCGAACTGCACCGCCATGACGGCCGACCAGCGTCGTGCCAGGAGCAGTGCCGTGGCGTCCTTGTGGCGCAGTCCGCGGTAGTGCATGACAAGGGTGATGAAGGGGAAGGCGACGCCGAGCGGTACCAGGATGATGTGGGAGGCCAGAGTGAAGGCCATGAGTTCCCGGGCCGGCAGCAGTTGGGCCGGGGCATCCGCCAGCAGGTGGAGCGACGTGGACATGCAAGCCTTCGCTGTTCGTGGACGTGACAGGCCGGGAGACGGTCACCCGCCTGTGGCGAATCCCGGGAAGAGGGTCATGCCGCCGTCGACGTACAGGGTGGTTCCCACCACGTAGTCCATGAGGTCGGAGGCGAGCGCGACGACGGCGTTCGCGATGTCCTCGGGGTCACCGATGCGGTCGTACGGAATGAGCCGCAGGAGGTCCTCCCGCGCTTCCTGCGTCTCCCAGGCGGCGCGGTTGATCGGCGTCCTGATCGCTCCCGGGGCGACCGCGTTCACGCGGATCTTCTCGGGTGCGAGCTCCTGGGCCAGGGTCTGCATCATCATCTGCACGCCGCCCTTGGAGGAGGCGTAGTTGACGTGGCCCGACCAGGGGATGATCTGGTGCACGGAACTCATGCAGATGATCTTCCCGGCGGAGCGGGACACCTCGGGGACCACGCCCCGGCGCCGGAACTCCTTGGTCGCCTCCCGGGCGCAGAGGAACTGACCGGTGAGATTGACGTCGATGACCTTCTGCCACTGAGCGAGCGTCATCTCCGTGAGCCGGGCGTCCCGCTGCAGTCCCGCGTTGGCCACGAGGACGTCGATGGTGCCGAACTCCCGGACCATGCGGTCCATCATGGCGACGACCTGGTCCTCCTGGGACACGTCGGCCTCGTACGCCGCGGCGCGGACCCCGAACGAGGCGATCTCCGCGACCACCTCCTCGGCGGCCTCGCGCCCCGCCACGTAGTTCACGACCACGTCGGCACCGGCTCGGCCCAGACCGATGGCCGTGGCCTTGCCGATGCCCGAATTGGCCCCGGTGACCAGAGCCTTCTGGCCGTGCAGCAAACGCGCCGGGATCACATCCTGAGGTGCCCCCACAGTGGAATCCATTCCCTGCCTCCTCGCTGCGCAGTCGCCTGGGCCCGGGGCCGGCGCGGCCGGGCAGCTCACGCAATCACCCGATGAGGCGGTCGGCATCTCCTCCGCATCGTCTTTGGGCCGTTGAGCCCAGCATCTTCGTCCGGACGGACCACCTACGGGCCCGGCCGCGCCGATCTCACCCCAGCCGGGCCACGAGGTGATCCCCGACCCGCAGGGCGTTGGCGATGGCCGTCAAGGACGGGTTGACCGCGCCGATGCTCGGGAAGAAGCTCGTGTCCACGACGTACAGGTTGTCGAGGTCGTGGGCCTTGCAGTTCACGTCCAGCGCGGAGGCGGCAGGATCGGCGCCGAAGCGTACGGTGCCCGCTTGGTGCGCCGTCGCACCGATCGGCATGCCCTTGTGCAGGTAGATGCTGCGGGACAGCAGGTGGTGCTCGTGCATGCCGAGATGGCCCAGCATTCCCTGCAGCTTGTGCCTCAACCGCTTCAGGCCTTCGACGTTGTTCTTCTCGTCGAGAGTGAGACGGATACGTGCGTCGCCGTCGAGCGTGACCCGGTTGTCGGGCAGGGGGAGGTCCTCGCCGCACAGCCAGAAGTCGACGGCGTGACGCGCGAGCACCTCGAACGGCATGTCGGGCGTCACCGCACCGGCCCATCGGGGGGCCTCGCCGTGGATCTGTTCGGCGTCCGACTTGCCCAGCATCTGGATGCCGCCCAACGGGAAGTCCCAGTCGTCCGCGCCGAGGTACCAGTCGTTGAGGGCGAGGGTCTTCTGGAATCGGGTGTCATTGGGTTCCTTCGACACCGCCATCAGAGCGAGGTTGTTGTGCCGCATGTAGAAGCGGCCGACCACGTCCGAGCTGTTGGCGAGGCCACGGGGATGGTGTTCGTTCGCCGAGGCCAGCAGCAGCGCCGCGGAGTTGACCGCCCCGCAGGAGACGACCACCACGTCCGCCGTGTACCGGACCTCGGAACCGTCCGCCAGCCGGCCGACGACCGCGCTGACCCGGCGTCCCCCGTCATCCGTCTCCAGCCGCACCACCTGGGTGTGCGTGACCATCTCGACGTTGGGGTGCTCCAGAGCCGGTTCCACACAGATCACCTCGGCGTCGGACTTCCCGCGCACCAGACACGGAAAGCCGTCGACCCGGTCGCACCGGATGCAGACGCTGGAGTGGGTGGCCCGCCCGCCGTTCTCCTGGATCAGGTTGACGCCGATCGGGAGGTGGAAGGGGTGCAGGCCGCGCTTCTCGAGATCGTCGCTCAGCTGCTGGATGCGCGGCTCGTGCTCCACCGGTGGATGGGCGTACTGCGCGCTCACCGGGCCTTCGCCGGGATCCTCGCCGTGTCGTCCGTGGACGAGGTAGAGGTGCTCGGCCTGCGTGTAGTACGGCTCCAGGTCCTCGTACCGGATCGGCCAGGCCGGGGAGATGCCGCCGTGATGACGGATCTCGCCGAAGTCCTCCGGACGCAGCCGGAAGAGGGCGGCCCCGTAGAACTTGGTGTTGCCGCCGACGTAGTAGTTGACCTCGGGCGGGAAGTCGTCGCCGTTCCTGTCCAGCCAGAACTCCGGCGCACGGTACTTGCCCCTGACGAACACCGCCGTCGAGTCCCAGTTGTCCCGCTCGCGCGGAAGGTAGCCGCCGCGTTCGACGAGGAGGACGCGTTTGCCGGACGGGGCGAGCCGATGGGCGAGAGTGCCTCCGCCGGCGCCGGTGCCGATGATGATGACGTCATAGTGAGGGGCGTCGCCCATGGCGACCACCGTCCTTGGAATCATGGCCCCGACCCGATGTCAGGCGCCTGGCGCCCCGAGGGGCGAGGGTCCGGCGGCCCCACCTCTCTCGAAGGTAGCTGCCCTCCTCGTGGACGGCGACCGGAGTGGTGTTCCCTGGCGGGCAAGGCCTTCTCGCGCCACTGCGACGGTCCCCGACGCCAGGCCGTCACAGCACCGCGACCGGGTTCACGGGCGACCCCGTGGCTCCGGTCAGCCGCAGGGGGGCCACCACACAGAGGAAACTCCAGCGCCCGGCCCGAGTGCAGACCGGGACGAGGTCCTCGAACCCCAGGTAGTCCATGAGAGGGACCCCCATGGCGTGGATGGCCAGGACGTGTACGGGGAAGGCGATGTCCTCCACCACGCTGGGCGCGGTGTCGTTGTTGCCGTCTCCGCCCAGAACGGAGACCTCGCGCTCGGCCAGGAACTCCACGGCGGTCGGGTGCAGACCCACCCGCGCCCCGGCCGAGTCCCACGGCCCGAGTTCGGTGCGCCGAAGACGATGCCCCACCCTGACGAACAGCAGGTCGCCCGGTCCGACGCGGACTCCCTGCGCGGCCTCGGCGGCCGTCAGGTCGCCCGAGGTCACGACGTCGCCCGGTTCCAGCCAGGGCACGCCGCGCAGCCGCGGGATGTCCAGCAGGACACCCCGGCCGACGATGCCGTCGCCGAGCAGGTCGACGGAGAGCCGACCGGCCCCTGCGTCGGTCACGGTGCTCGCGGGCACCCCGCCGTAGAGTTCCCCGTCGAACACCACATGGCAGAGGGCGTCGAGATGGCTGTCCGCGTCGCCGTGCACGTTCATGGCGAAGCGGTCGGTGGCGAAGTGGAGCGCGTCGGAGCGGAGGTCGCGCGGGCTCGGGCCGGTCATGCGGTGCACCGCGGGCTCGGGGTCGTCGGGACCCGGTACGGTCTCGATCGGAGCCGCCATCGACACGGTGCGACCGAGCCGGACCTCCGAGGCGGCCGCCACCACCCGCTCAGGTGTGAGATGGCGGAGCGCACCACACCGGCCGTTCACCGCCGGCGGCGCCGCCCGGCTCCGGAGCCGCTCGTAGAGCGCCCGGAAATCGTGCGCGGTCATGTCGCCCGTCCTCGACGGCTCGACGGACGGTGTCACGCGTACCCCCAGGGAATCAGCCCCCAGCGGAGCACGTGGGTCGCGCCCGGCTGCAGGACGACGAGGTCCGTTCCGCTCCGGAAGGCGTCCGGTGGACAGGACATCGCCTCCACGGCGACTCCCCGTCGCCGGCGCTCGGGTTCGGCCAGGGTGTCGCCCGTGTACACCTGCACCCAGCGAGTGCCCTCGCCCAGCCACAGATCGACGCCCCGCCGCCCGGAGGGGTGCGCCAGCCGCACGATCGCCCGCCCGTCGGGATCGCGGTCGAGTCCGGTGAAGGCGGTGTCCAGCCGCAGGTCGCCGATGGGGCGGGCGGTGCGGAAGTCGTACGGGGTGCCCTCGACGGGCTCCTGGCCGATCGGCAGGCCCCTGTCGTCGGTACGCAGCAGGGTCCGGGCCGGAACGGTCAGCACGGCGCTGTCGACGAGTTCGGTGCCGACCGTGAGATAGGGATGCTGGCCCACACCGTAAGGCACGGGATCGGTACCGGTGTTGGTGGCCCGGACCGCGGTCCTGAGCCCGTCGGCCCCCAGCCGGTACTCGACACGGACATCGAGGAGGAACGGATATCCGGGCTGGGGACAGAGCGTCGTGCCCAGCGTCACCGAGTCAGCGGTGCGGGCGAGCAGTTCCCACAGGGTCCAGCGAAGCAGTCCGTGGATCGCGTTGCCCTTCTCCACCTCGGTCAGGGGGAGTTGCAGTTCCCTGCCGTCGAAGCGGTAGCGTCCGCCGCCCACGCGGTTCGGCCAGGGCACGAGCAGTTGCCCGCGCCCGCCCGTGACGGTGGACCCCGTGGGGAACCCGTCGAGCAGCGGTCGGCCGTTCACGACGTAGTCGCGCAGGGCGCCGCCCAGCTGGACCACTTCCGCGCTCTGCTCTTCCCGGACCAACCGCCACGACGCGCCCGTGGGGCTGGGGGACGCGGAAGAACTCTCGCGTACGACGGCGTGGACGGCCCGCTCCGGGCCCGGCCCGTCGGCCGGAACCCCGACACCGGAGTCCCGGCGCATCAGCGACAGCACGGCTGTGACGACGGCCTCCGGAGGCTGGTCGATCTCCACCACCACCGGGTGCTCATCGGGCTCCGGCTCCTGGAGGACCGCGAGCTGGCTGTCCAGCAGGGCCGCCGGGAAGAAATGACCGTGCCGCGAGGCCAGCCGGGACTCCAGCAGCCCGCGCGAGCCGTGCAGGTACACCAGAACAGTGTCGGGCCGCCCTGCCAGCAGCTTGTCCCGGTAGTGACGCTTGAGCGCCGAGCAGGTGACGACGGCCCGCTGACCGGTCGCGGTCGCCCGGTCCATCCACTCCCCGATCGCTTCGAGCCACGGCTCCCGGTCGCTGTCCGTGAGGGCATGGCCGGCAGCCATCCTGGCGCGGTCGGCCTCGGAGTGGAACTCGTCCGCGTCCCGGTACGCCCAACCCAGCCGCTCGGCGAGAAGACGCCCCACCGTCGACTTGCCCGACCCGGCGACGCCGACGACGAGAACCAGTCGCGGCGACTCATCTGTCGTTTCGCGAGCCATGGTCTGACAGGCTCCTCCATGTCGTCTGCCCGCCGAGACGTCTCCGTCCGGCGGGTCGGATATCTCCAATCTGACCCCCGTCGTCCCCCGGCGCATGTCGGTACCCGCGACCTGCCACGTCCTTCCGCCCGGAACCGCGCGGTCCACGACTGACAAGCCTTGGCCGAGCGAGCGTGACCTCGCCCGGATCGACGCCCCGCTACTACGCGGCGGCGGCGGGCGGCTCGCGGAAGGCCACCGGCCCGACTTCACCCTCAGCCCGTCCTCCGGCATGCCCGAGCTCGAGTGGCACCCGGACACCCGCACGGAGCGGGTGACCCCGGGCCCGGTCCGGAGGGATTTCCACTCAGGGCGTCGACGGACCGCTGCCCTGGTCGATGGTGTCGGGCGACAACACGTACGCCGAGGCTGCCGTCCGCGGCTCAGGACGCCGGCAGTTCCTCCGCGGGCAGCCGGCCCGCGCGCACCGCGTCCACCAGGGCCTGGTGGTCTCGCTCGTTCTGGTCGGCGTACGCCTCCGCGAAGGTGGCGAGGGCTCGGTCGAACGAGTCGCCGCCGCCCAGATACGCGGCGATCGCGATGCGGTCGCCGGACCGCGCGTGCGCACGAGCCAGTGTGACCCCGCACAGTTCGCCGAACGCCTGCATGTCCTTCGGCCGCATCCTCTCCGGCATGGCGATGCCTTTCCAGTCGCGCAACTGGCGGACGTAGAAGTCGCGCTTCTTGCCGTCGATCCCGTCCACTCGCTCCCAGCCGAGGAAGACGTCACTCGTGGCCTGCATCAGCCGCTGGCCCGACACCACCCGCTCGCCCTGGTTGCGGTACCGGCTCGCGCCGACGTGTGCGGCCAGCACGGAGGCGTCGGCCTCCTTGGCCTGGAGGAAGAGCGGGTCCTGGTCGTCCCGGCCGAGCAGGAGGAAGATCCAGCACCGGGTGCCGACGCTGCCGACGCCGACCACCTTGCGGGCGACGTCCGCCAGTCGGTAGTCCTCCAGGAGGGTGCGCCGGTCGGAAGCGAGAGTGAGGCCGTACCGCTCGATCAGGCCGCGGAACTGGCGCTCGAGCGTGGCGCGCTCGACGTCCGGCAGCAGGTCGCCGACCGGGACGAGCAGCGGGGGGTCCGCCGCGATCCTGGGCCGATCGTCGACCGTCTCGGTGAGCTTGTCGAAAGCCTGCAGGCTGTCGCGGGTACGGGCCTTCGCCAGCGCGTGGGCCAGGTTCCGCCGACCGTGCTTCGTCGCGTGGAGCCGGCCCGCTGCCAGGGACTCGAGGAGGTCCGCATCGATCTTCGCGTACCAGACGTCGATGGTGCGCATCCCTGCGAAGCGGATCATGGCCTCGCGATACGAACGAACCGTCGAACGGACGATTCGGGCACGCTCGGTGTCGTCGAAGTCGTTCGCCCGCCCCGCGATGACGAAGCTCGCGGAGAGCCGCTTGACGTCCCACTCCCAGGGGCCCGGCAGTGTCTCGTCGAAGTCGTTGATGTCGAACATCAGCTGCCGCTCCGGTGAGGCGAGCAGGCGGAAGTTCAGAAGGTGGGCGTCCCCGCACAGCTGGGCCGTGAGTCCCGAGCGCGGGGTGTCGGCCAGGTCGGAGGCCATGATCGCGGCAGCCCCCCGGTAGAAGCGGAACGGGGATTCCGTCATCCGGCCGTAGCGGATCGGCACGAGTTCGGGCACTCGTGCCGCGGACTGCGCCTCCAGGATCGCCAGGGGATCCGTCCGCCCGCGAGCCGGCTCGTACACGGCGTGGCCCGACCGCGGCGAGTGGCGCCGGGCCTTCCTGCCGAGGGCCGCGCGTTCCTTGGGTGTGGCGTGGGCCGCCGCGCGCATCGCAGAGGTCGGGTTCTGAGGCATTGAGGACTCTCCTGCCTGGTGCTGTGGCTGTCCGGGATGTCCGGCACAGGGCAAGCGGGGGCCTGAACGGCTCGGAGGCCTGCTCCGACGTCGGGCCGCGCCGGGCGTCGATGCCGGGTGGGCCGTCCGCTCTCGGCCCGGGCCTCGATCTCGGCATCCGCGATGGCGACGGCGAGTGCCGTGGCGGAGCTCCCTTCAACCCTAGGTCGCATCCCGGCCTCTCGCCTGGGAGGCACGGCAGCGGGGCTCGCGCTGCGGTCCGGCGGCGGCCCCCCCTGCCACGGCAGCTTGGCCGCCCCGCCGACGGTGCGGCCGGTGGCCAGCGCGTCTCGTACACGCTGACCGACCCGGACTCGGTCGGCGGGAGCCTGTACGAGGGTCGCCTGCCCCGTCAGGGGCAGGCGCTGGCAGGGTCGTCGTGGACGAGAGCGCAGATCATCTGGGCGCCGCGCCGGTGATCGGGGTACGTCTTGAGCAGCTCGGCCTTGAAATCGTTCCACTGGCGCGTGATCTCGGCGGTGGCTCCGGCCGTGGAGTGCCGGAAGTTGTCGTCCGTCTGGGAGCGGGCTGATGCGGCGGTGTCCTTGTTCAGCGCGCGGTTGTGGGAGACGCGGCCGTCGCAGTCGGCGGGTTTGACACCCGTCGAATCGACATCGGTGTAGCAGCCCGTGGTGAGGTCGACGGGAATGAGGGCGCGCGCGTCCCGGGTCCAGTCGGCGTCCTTCATGGCGCTGTAGCGGCCCATGGCGAGGAACGGCGCGACCTCGGTGCGCTCCAGTCCGGGTGGGTTGTCGAGCCCGACCCGACCAGGGGCGGCCCGGTCCGTCCAGTTGGAGTGAGAGTAGAAGTCCTCGATCTGGTGCCAGCCGCGGCCGAGCTGTTCGAGGACGTCGCACTTGGCCCGTTGGGGCTTCTCGCCCCATGTGCAGTGCGAGGACAGGTCGCTCTGGTCGGCGTGCACCTTGCCGTGGGCGTCGACGAGGCCGTCGGCGGCCTCGACCGCGTTGCGGAAGCGGGTTACGGAGGTACGGATGCACGCGAGGAGCTCGGTGGTCGCCTCGTCCCGAGTGCGGGGGTAGGCGGGGGCGTAGCGGGGCTCGAGGTAGTCGGCGTTGTCGCAGTGCAGGGGGCCGACATCGAAGTACGGAGGGTGGTCGTTGGCGTTGATCGCCCCGTCGCGGGCATCGGCCATCTCGGTCAGCGTCATGGGCTGCCAGGGCAGTGCGGCCCTGGTGATGTCCTCGTGGTTGCCGCCGGTGAAGGCATGGGCGGGGCCGGTCGGCACGGTGGCCAGAACGGCCGTCAGGAGGGCCGCGAGCGTTGCGCAGGCCGTTCGGGGCAGGCCGGGCGGCAGACGGTGGGACATACGGGCTCCAGGCGTACTGAGGGCGTGGGCCGGCAGGGAAGCGTCGTCGAAGTAGGCCAGGCCGCAGGGTGGGGCAGCGCTGTCCCCGAGATCCTTCGTGGATGCGGGGCGAACGCGGTGGCGGCGTCGGTCCAGGCGCGGATGGGTTCCGAAGCTCTCCTGGTCGGCGCCTGCAGGAGGGCCACTCGATCGGGATCCCGGTCATGGTCGGGTGCGCTGGGCACGCAGGCCGTCGAACGGTTCCCCGGGAGCGGGAGTACAGCCATGCCTCCATGCTGCGCGTCCGCCCTCAGCCCCGCGACGCCGGCGCCCTCCCGCGCTCGGCGACGGTGGTGCGGTCGGTGGGGAGGGGGCGTAGCGGGTGAGGATCACGGTGACGACCGCGGGAGCGGGATCCAGGGCTGACGCCGCCACCACCCGGTGCCACGATGGAGGGGCAGAGGCCTTGCTGCCGGGTGCTTCAGGGAGGCAACCATGAGCCGCGAGTATCACTTTCATTGCGAGCACGCCGGCTGCTCGGTCACCGTGGGCCTGCGGATGGGGGGCACGCGGGAGCTGGAGCTCCTCGTGGACGGGAAACAGGTCGCCGCCGCCCGCGCCCATGGTCACCACGCCCAGACGACGGTGCTGACCACGATCCTGCCCACCGACCCGCCTCGCGGCATCGATGTCGAGGTGACGCTCCCGGGCATGCTCGGCGGCGATCCGGCCAGCACGCTGCTCGCCGGTGGCGAGCGCCGGCCCATGCCCGCCCGGGAGGTGCCCCGGCGGGCGCGGGCGACGGAGGCCGACTGGTACTCCTGACCGTGTCGGGGCGCCCCGGCTCGGCCGGGGTGGGCTCGCCGCAGGCACCTCTGCAAGCCGGGGTCTGGGCAGGGGGCCCAAGCCCCTGTCCGGCTGGACCGATCGGTGGCAGGAAGGCACGCTGAGTGTGCGCTGCGGATCGTGTCAGTCCCCGGGAAGTCTTGCGAATCGCGCGGGCCCATGGTGTACCTGACGGTAGATCACCGCACCGGCGCTCCTTCGTGAGCGGGAGCCTGCGCCCCGCCGGTCGGTGGCGGGCTGAGTCGCTTCGACGCGACATAGGCGACGACGACGGTGACGATGACGAGCGGCATGACGGTGAGGCCCTGCGATCCCAGCAGCAGGGTGGCCAACAGCACCGAGGTCAGAGGGAGCCCGAGCATGGTGACCGACATGGCTCCGATCCCCATCGCGAACGCAGGGGTGAGCCCCAGCCCGGGAAGGTGTGACAGCGCGATACCGCCCGCCGCACCCAGGAACATCGCCGGGAAGATCGGACCTCCCCTGAACGCGCTCAGTGAGGCGCAGTACGCCAGTCCCTTGCACGCGACGAGCAGGGTCAACGTACCGACGGAGTATTCCGCGCTGTTCGCGATCAGCGGGCCGAGGGCGGTCTGCCCCGAGTACAGCACCTCGGTCGCGGCTTTCCCCGTGCCTTCGGCGTAGGCGATGGCGAGCCCTGCGACCACCAGCCCCATCAGCACGGTGGCGGTCACCCGGCGCCGCTCGACACGGGGCTGCGCCAGGAGGGCGAGCCGCCGGATGCCCGTGCCGACGAGGGCCGCCACCAGCCCGATGACGAGTGCCCAGCCGAACTCGGCGACATCGGGCGTGTCGGCGTGCGGGACCTCCGGAAGCGCCAGGGAGTACGTGCCGAGACCGGTCCAGTTGTCCAGGCCGGTGAAGACGAGCGAGCCGATGCCGGCGGCGAGCAGGCCTGGCACCAGGACGACCCCGAGCATCGGCCCGCCGATTCCCGACGCCTCCATGAGGAGGAACGCCCCGGTGATGGGTGACCCGAGCAGGGTGCTGACCGCGGCGAAGCTTCCGGCCGCGCCGACCACGGCCCCGCCCCGCTCCGGCAGGTCCGGCTTGACCAGGCGTACGAGCCAGACGGCCGCGCCGCTGCCGAGGGCGATGAGCGGTGCCTCGGGGCCGATGACGGCACCGAGGGCCAACGAGGCCACGGCGGCGAGGAAGATGCCGGGAAGTTCGAGCGGCTTCGGTGCGCCGGCCATCGACAGCCCCTCCGCGGGCTTGTGACCGCCGATTCCGGGCAGGTATCGGATGGTCGCTCCGACCAGCAGGCCTGCGACACCCAGCAGCGGCAGGGGCCACCAGGGAGGGGTTGCCTGGAAGCCCAGCGCCTTGGGCAGGTCGGTGTAGGTCCACGGCTGGAGTTCGTTGACCAGTGCGAGGAAGCCGTACGCGGCTGCGGAGATCGGCACTCCGAGCGCCGCCGCCATGACCAGGAGCCCGACGTAACCGCGGGTCCTGACCAGGGCGAAGGGATCCGGCGGCGGCTTGCCCGGTGCTCCGACGGGACTGTCGGCCGACACGCGCATCAGCTCCTTGGCTCGACATTCGTCGGGATCGCGGCGATTCACCGGCGTCTTCCTGACGTGGTATCACGTGGCGGGCACCGCACCGAGCGGGCTCACCGCCTTTGTGCGGCGGTGGAGTGACGGTCGTTCAGGCGGACCGAGGCCCTCGCGGGGACGATGTCGCCGAAGCCCACGGTGGAGAACACCGTGACCGTGAAGTACACGGCCCCCGTACGGGTCAGGGAGGGGCCAGTCCAGCGGGGAGGTCCCGGGGGCGCTGTCGTCATCGATGGCGACGGCGTGGTCGAAGGAACCCTCGGACGACTCGCCCCCCCCCGTAAGCCGGTGCCACTGACCCGGGGACGGTGGGGCCGGCACGACGCCGGCCACCCGGCCGCGCCGTCCGTGGGACGTCCGTGCTCATCCGCCCCCTCGCCTTCGGTCCCGTCACCCGGCAGGACGCCGGGGCCTTGCGGACTCCGGGGGGCCCGGGGAGTGGTGACCCGGTTCCGGGGTGCGTCGCTCTTATCGTGGAGCATCAGCAAACGACGGTCGGCGCCGAGGCGGGCAGTACATGAGGAATCCGCAGATTGACTACGGGGCGGTCTTCCGTGCCCTGCCCGGCATGGTGGCTCTGCTCACTCCTGACCTGCTGTACGCGGACGCCAACGAGGACTTCCTCCGGCTCGCGGGGCGCAGCCGCGACCAGCTGGTGGGCCGCTACATCTTCGACGTCTTCCCCGAACACCCCGACGAACCGGCCGCGGCCGGCATGCGGGAGACCCGGGAGTCGATGCTGCGCGTGGTGTCCTCCGGCGAGCGCGACACCATGGCGCTGTTGCGTTACGACATCGAGGACACGGCACGACCAGGACGCTGGGTGGAGCACTTCTGGAGTCCGGTCAACGCGCCCGTGTTCGGCTCGGACGGGAGCGTGGTGCTGATTGTGCACCGGGTGGAGGAGGTCACCGAACTCGTCCGCGCCCGCGGCGGCCCGGGCGGTGGCAGTCACGTCCACGCGCTGGAGGCCGAGCTCTACACCCGCGCCCGTGAACTGCAGGACATCAACGAACGCCTGCGCCAGTCGCAGGCGCGTGACCGTGAGGTCGCCCTCGCCCTGCAGGCGGCGATGCTGCCGGCCCCCACGCCGGTCGGGCATCACCGGGCAGCCGTCCGCTACCAGCCCGCCGTCGGCGCCCTGAACGTGTGCGGCGACTGGTACGACCTGGTCGACCTGCCCGGTGACCGGATCGCGGTCGCCGTCGGCGACGTCGTCGGCCACGGCCTGGAAGCGGCCTGCGTCATGGGGCAGCTGCGCAGCGCGCTGAGCGCCGCCGCCCGTGTCGCCGACGGTCCGGCCCGGGCCCTGGAAGCCCTCGGACTGTATGCCCGCAGCGTCGAGGGGGCCGAGTCGACCACTGTGGTGAAGACCTTCATCGACTGGGACACCCACACCATCACGTACAGCAGCGCCGGCCATCCCCCTCCTGCCCTGCTCGACCCCGACGGCACCGTGACCTTCCTCGACCAGGCGACCGATCCACCTCTGGGCGCGCGCCCCGAACACGTCCCGCGACCGGAAAGCAGCAGGGCGTTCACCGAAGGCGCCACCCTGGTCCTCTACACCGACGGCCTGATCGAACGCCGTACGGAGGACATCGACACCGGACTGGGCCGCCTCGCCGCCTCCCTCACCCGCCATGGACGAGCCGGACCGGAGGACCTGGCCGACGCCCTCCTTGCCGACTTGCTCCCGCCTGACGGCAACACCGACGACACGGCGTTGGTCGTCCTCCGTCTGTGACCGGCACCGACGGACCTGAAGGAGTTCGAGACGGGGCGGAGCACCGTCGCGGACTGCGCGCTGCTGTGGGGTGCCGGCGAGCTGACAGCGGTGGGCCTGCCCTCGCCTCCGTGATCGAGCCGATCATCGACCGTGAACGCGAAGTCCTGGAGCGCCTGGCGCAGATGATGTCCATCGTGGCTCTCGGTCGCCACGCCGGCCCATCGCCGCCCGAACCGCGGACGCGTCGCGCACGATCGCGAGTCCGCAGTCGTAGGGGACGTTCCACGTCTTGTGGGCGTCCGTCGCCAGGCCGGCGGCATGGGGGCACCGCAGGACGCCCGCCTGGGGCTCGTCATGCTCCGTCCGGAATCCCACGATTCACGCCTGGCAAGCCTTTGCCATGGCGAGGACTTGCCGCCGTGAGGCCTTCACGACGGCGTTCACGGGTCGATAGACCCATGGCATGTCTTCCCCCTCTCGTACTTCCGCCTTCCGGCGCGGGCGCTGGCGGCTGATCTCGGTTGCCACCGCGGTGCCGCTGCTGGCGTCGGGGCTTGCGGTCCTGCAAGCGCCCGCACAAGCCACTCCGAGCAAGCCCACCGTTCCTGCCAAGCCCTCGGCGACCCACAAGGTCACCCTGGTCACCGGCGACGTCGTCACCGTCACCACGACGGCCGACGGCAGGCAGATCGCCGAGGTCGACCGGCCCGACAGCGCCGTCGGCGGCGTGAAGCTCCAGGAGATCAAGGGCGACCTCTTCGTCATCCCGGACGAGGCGGCGCCGCTGCTGGACACGGACACGCTGGACCGACGGCTGTTCAACGTCACCGACCTGATCGAGATGGGCTACGACGACGCGAAAGCGGCTGAGGTACCGCTGATCGCGACGTACACCCAGCCGAAGTCCCGCGCGGCCGTCGAGCCCACGGCTCCCCGGGGCAGCAGGCTCACCCGAAAGCTCAAGGGCATCCGAGGCGCCGCGCTCAGCACGGAGAAGCGGCGGACCCGCACCTTCTGGAACACCGTCGCGCCGCAGGGCAGCCCGTCTCTGGGCGCGGGCGTGGCGAAGCTGTGGCTCGACGGTCGCGTGAAGGCCAGTCTGAAGGAGAGCGTGCCGCTGATCGGCGCGCCCGAGGCCTGGGCGGCCGGCTACGACGGCAAAGGCGTCAAGGTCGCGGTGCTCGACACCGGCATCGACGTCAACCACCCCGACTTCGCAGGCCTGATCGACGGCACGGCGAGCTTCGTGCCGGGTGAGGCCGTCACCGACGTCAACGGGCACGGCTCGCATGTCGCCGGCACGATCGTCGGTTCGGGCGCCGCCTCCGGGGGCGACTACAAGGGCGTCGCCCCCGGCGCCGACCTGTACGTCGGCAAGGTGCTCGGCGGCGCCGAGGGCTACGGTCAGGACTCCTGGGTCATGGCCGGCATGCAGTGGGCTGCCGAATCCGGCGCGGACGTGGTCAACATGAGCCTCGGCGACTCCTACCCGACGGACGGCAGCGACCCCATGTCGCAGTCGGTCGACGCGCTGTCCGCCCAGTACGGCACGCTGTTCGTCATAGCCGCCGGCAACTCCGGCCCGGAGAGCATCTCCGCCCCGGGCGCGGCCGCCTCGGCGCTGACCGTGGCCGCCACGGACAAGCAGGACCGGCTCGCGTCCTTCTCCAGCACCGGCCCGCTGGCCTACTCCGGCGGTATGAAGCCGGACATCGCGGCGCCCGGCGTGGACATCACCGCGGCCCGCTCGCAGGAGATGACCGGCGGTGGTGAGGGCCTCTACCGCACCATCAGCGGCACCTCGATGGCCACCCCGCATGTGGTCGGTGCGGCGGCGATCCTGGCCCAGCAGCACCCGGACTGGACCGGCGCGCAGCTCAAGGAACACCTGATGAGCACCGCCAAGGGCCTGGACGGCGGGTACTCGCCGTACGAGGTCGGCACCGGCCGTCTCGACGTGGCCGCCGCCGTGCGCACCACGGTCCGCGGCACCGGATCGCTCTTCTTCGGCAACCACACATGGCCGCACGAGCCGAGCGACGGCGCCGTCACCAAGGACCTGACCTTCACCAACACCGGCTCCGCCGACGTCACGCTGAACCTGGCGCTGAGCGACGACGACGGCGGCCCGTTCACGCTGGGAGCCACGACGGTCACCGTCCCGGCGGGCGGCACCGCCGCCGTCCCGGTGACCGGTGACCCGCAGGCCGCCTCGGCAGGCCGGCACGTCGGCTATGTGACGGCCACCGACGCGGCCACCGGGCAGCCGGTGACCCGCACGTCCGTGGCGCTGCTCAAGGAGGAGGAGCGCTACGACCTGAACATCAAGCTGCTCGGGCGGGACGGCAAGCCCGGCGCCGGCTGGGTCACGATCAACCTGGCCGGCGACTTCTGGCCGTGGCAGGTCTACGTCGACGGCTCGACCACCATGCGCATGGCACCCGGCCTGTACACCGTCGCGGGGTACCTCGACGTGACCGGCGAGAAGGCGGACCGCTCGGGTCTGGCCGTGCTGGTCGACCCGGAGACCGTGCTCAAGGACGGCGCCGCGGACGTGGTGCTCGACGCGAGCAAGGCACGCCTGCTGCAGACCGAGGCGCCGCAGCGCACCGAGGACCGCCAGCGCAAGGTCGACTTCAACGTCCACTACAAGGACCTGGACCCGTTCATGGACTACCGCAGCGCGTACGTGCTGCCGCCGACGTACGACGACGTCTACGTCGCGCCGACGGAGCCGATGAAGCAGGGCACGTTCATGCTGACCACCCGTTGGCGCAAGGGCGAGCCGCAGCTCAGCCTGAGCACGAAGGGCGGTCGACTCCGGTTCGAGGCACTGGCGCAGGCGGGCAGCGCCCTGGGCACGTCCACGGACACGCTGGACGCCGTCTACGCGGGCAACGGTGCGGCGGCCGCGTACGAGCGGGGCAACGCCAGGGGCAAGGTCGTCGTCATCGAGCGCAGCGACGAGGTCTCGCCCCAGGAGCGCACGGAGGCCGCGGTCGCGGCCGGGGCGAAGGCGCTGATCGTGGTCAACGACGGTGTCGGTCCCCTGATGGAGTACGTCGGCGAGTCGGCCATCCCGGTCGCCACCGTGCACCGTGACGCGGGCAAGACCCTCGTCACCATGGCCAAGGCCGGCATGTTCAAGCTGACCGTGAAGCAGACCGAGTACACACCGTTCGTCTACGACCTCACCCGGGAGTACCCCGGCCAGGTTCCGGACCGTGCCCTGGTCTACAAGCCGACCAAGGACGACCTCGCCCGGATCGACGCCCGCTACTACTCCGCCACGGCCGGCGGGCCGGCGGAGGGCTACCGGTCCGACTTCACCCTCAGCCCGTCCTTCAACTTCCCCGAGCGCGAGTGGCACCCGGGCACCCGCACCGAATGGGTGACTCCGGGCCAGGTCTGGAGGGAGTTCCACGCGCAGGGCGTCGACGGCGGCCTGCCGTGGGTGATGGTGTCGGGGGACAACACGTACACCAAGGGCAGCACCACCCGACTGGACTGGTTCGCTCCGGTGACCAGGCCCGGCCAGAGCGAGTCGTTCGGCGTGTACAACTCCCGCTGGCAGAACTACATGACCTGGAACGTGCAGGCGTGGGCCTCCTCCAGTGACACCATGCGCCTCGGCGGCTTCCTGCCGTGGGGTGAGACGCCGACCCACCTGCAGGTCTTCCAGGGCGACACGCTGATCCACGACAACCCGAACAGCACGGACATGCAGTGGGTGGAGGTGCCGGCGGGCAACCTGCCCTACCGCGCCGTCCTGGACGCGGAGCGGCCCGCTGACGTCTTCCGGCTCTCGACGCGCACCCATACCGAGTGGACGTTCATGTCCGACACCGTCGATTCGGACTTCTTCGAGCCGTTTCCGGTGCTGAACCTGGACTACGAGCTGGAGTCGGACCTGCACGGCGACGTCAAGGCCAACGCGACCCAGCGGATCGCGCTCAAGCCGGTGTCGATGGGCCGAGGCACCGTGCCGGGCACCGTCACCACGGTGAAGCTGGACGTCTCGTACGACGACGGTGCCACCTGGCGGAAGGTATCCGTGACGAAGGGCCCTGACGGCTACTGGACGGGTTCGTTCAGGACGGCCACGAAGCCCGGCGGCTTCGTCTCGGTCCGCGCGAGCGCCGAGACGGGCAGGGGCTTCAGCGTCAAGAACGAGATCATCCGGGCGTACGGCCTGCGATGAACCGTACTGTTGGGCCCCGGGGCGGAGACTCCCCGGGGCCCTTCCCCTCGCACCTACTCCCATCAGGGACTATCCAGAATCTGCCGCCGTGGCACATACTCTCCCCGCTGCGCCGAGCGGAGGAGAGACGGTCGCCGATGTTGGATGTCCTGGGCCTCGAACCCGATGACGAGCGCGTCTACCGGGCGCTGCTCGGACGCCCGAACTCCACCGCGATCGTGTTGTCCGACCAGCTCGACCTGCCGCACGCGCACGTCGACAAGGCGTTGTCCCGCCTGGTCGAGTGGGGACTCGTGACCAGGTCGGCGGACGAGCGGTTCACCGCCGCACCGCCGGCCATGGCGCTCGGCGCTCTCATCAGCCAGCGCCGGGACGGGCTGCGGATGGCCGAGCACGCCCTGGTGACCTTCGCCGAGGAACACCGGGCGGCGATGACCGGGAGCAGCATCAGCGACCTGATCGAGGTCGTCACGGGCGTCGACGCCATCCGCCATCGCTTCCTCCAGGTACAGCAGGCGGCCCGTACGCAGGTCCGCTCCTTCATCACCGCGCCGTTCGTCGCCCTGCCGCCCGACGAGAACACGGCCGAACCCATGGCCATCGGCCGCGGCGTACGGTTCAGGGCGGTACTGGACCGGGCCGTGCTGGCTGAGCCGGGCATCCTCGACGACGCGATCGATTCCCTGCGCAGGGGAGTGCAACTGCGCGTCGCCGACCAGCTGCCGATGAAGCTCGTGCTGGCCGACGCCGACCTCGGCCTCGTCCCGCTCGCGGTCACACCGGACGGGGAGCCCGGCGCCGCGCTGCTGCACCGCAGCGGACTGCTGGACGCGCTGGACGCTCTGTTCGAGACGGTGTGGCGCGCTGCCGACCCGCTCGCGCTGGCGGCCAGGGTCGGAGAGTCCGAACCCACCGTCGAGGTCGGTCCGCACGGCCCGACCGAGCTCGACCGCAGGATCCTCGCGCTGCTCCTGGCCGGCCTGACGGACCTGGCGGCAGCGACGCAACTCGGTCTGTCACCGCGCACGCTCCACCGGCGCCTGCGCCATCTCATGGACCTGGCCGGAGTCCGGACCCGGATGCAGCTCGGCGCCTGCGCGGTGCGAAACGGCTGGGCGGAGCCCCTGCGGGCGTGATGGGCAAGCGTCGGCGCTGCACCGCGGGAGCCGTGCGGCCGACGTGGTCGTCCCGACCACTCCGTGCCCAGGGAGGGGTGCTCGAGCCGTACCGACAGACACCCGTGGACGTCCAGGTGACCTACCGAGGCGCGTGCCGCTGACTCGCATCTGTGCGCCGGGCACACTCATCACCGGGGTCGCTGTGCTCGCAGCATGGTTCCGGCCGTGATGGCCTGTTTATGGTGCCTCGCATTCACACCGAACCCGATGGTGTGCGTCTCGGTACCAGTGCCAGGAGGGCAGCCGATGAGCACAGTCTCAGTACAGTCCGGATCTCCACCGGCCCCACCCCACCGGTGGGGCGCCCCTCGCGCACCCGGTCCAGGTCCGGCTTCCCGAAGAGCAGCCCGGCAGTCCCGGAATCCCACACGGTCGCCTCCGGATCCAGACAGGCGTCGATCCGCGCGGGGTCTCCGGCCGAGTAGGCCTCGTACATGGTGGTGATCACCCGCCAGATGGCGGCTGCCGTCTCAGGGGCCGCGCCGGGGCGGGCACCGGCGGGGGACGAGGGGGACACGGGCATGGCGGGGCCTCCGGAGCTGTGGGAGAGAGGTCGCGCGCCTCCCAACGGGACGGCGACGGGCAGTCAACCTACACACCCGGGTAGCTCATCACGCGCGCCCTTGCGCCCGGGCTCCCGTCGGAATCCTGGCCCGACATCTGGATCGTGACTGGTCCGGGACGGCGGTGGCCTGGAGTTCGGTGCGGGCTCGGGACGCCCATGGCCGGGCGTCGAGTCTCCGCGCCGTTGTCGACCGGGCCAACACTGCCTGATCCGGAAGCGCTGTACGCCGGTGGTGCCGTCGATGCGTTTCCGGAGCAGGTCGGCGTGGCCGTTGTGGCGGCGTACTCCTCGATCATGTGGACGTAGATCCAGCGGAGGCTGACGTCCTGCTCCATGAAGCGGCCGGTGTCGGGCAGAGCGCGGTCGGCGCAGTGCTCGCGGGCGCGGGCGGTCTCCGCGTGCCAGGTGGCCAGAGCGTCGCGCAGGGTGGCGCCCTCGGCCGGTTCGAAGCCGCCGTCGGGGGCATCGGGGTCGGCCTGCGGGTCGTAGATGGGCGGGGCCTGCTCTCCGGCGCACACTCGGCGGAACCAGTGCCGCTCCACCTCCGCCATGTGCTGGACGAGGCCGGTCAGTGTGAACGCGGACGGGGGCACGGATGCGACGGCGGCCTTCTCATCGTCCAGGCCCTCGCACTTCATGGCGAGGGTGGTGCGATGAAGAAAGTGGCCTGCTTGGCTCCCTTCCTGACGCGCCCGCGGCGGACCCGGTAGGCCTGCCGGGTCCGCCGCACTTCCCCACGGCATGAGCCCCCGCCCGCGTCGCCGCCGCTGGTCGTCCGTCGCGCCCGCTCCGTCCTCATCCCACGCCCCGAGGCTCCGGCGAGGCGGGCCGACCGCGGGCGTAGCGGCGGCCGATGGGCTCGGCGCTCAGACCGTGCAACACGATGCTGACCATGACGGTGATCACCATCACCCGGCTGATGAAGTCACCGCCACCGGCCGCAGGCAGTTCGATCGCGGCGAGGAGGCCGAAGACCACCGAGGTCACTCCTCTGGGCCCCATCCACCCCAGGAACAGCCTGTCGGACAGCGACAGATCCGTACCGATCAGCGCGAGCATCACGGGCACCAGGCGCACCAGTGTGACGGCGAGGAGGGCGTAGAGGACGACGGAGAGGTGGAAGCCGTCCCAGAATTCGTCACTGACCAACTGGCCGAAGAGGAACCACAGGGCGAGTGTCAGCAAGGTGACCAGGTCGTCGGTCATCTTCACGGTGTCCCCGGGGAGATGCCGCATCGCCGGCGCGATGCAGACGCCGGCGACGAACGAGGCGACGAACCCGTTGCCGCCCAGCGCCGCGGACAGGGTGTAAGCGGCGATGGGCACGCTCAGCACCGCGAGGCGCGTGGCGCCAGGCAGCGTCCAGCCCCTCGCCCAGGAGCGCTGCAACAGCCATCCGGTCACGTAGCCGACGAGCGATCCGGCCCCGACGGCCCAGCCCGCCGCTCCGACGGCGTCGAGGAGCGCCTCGGTGTAGTCGTCGCCGACCGTGTGGTACTCGGTGGCGGCGGTGACACAGATCAGGAACACCGGTGAGACGATTCCGTCGCTCAGGCCGCCCTCGACGTTGAGTACCTCCCGGAGGCGCGCCGGGATGCGCTTGTCCCGCACGACGGCCGAGGCGGGCGCCAGATCGAGGGGGACGACGACGGTCGCCAGTGTCGCCAGCACCCATCCGGGCTCGTCGGGGAAGAAGGCGAGCGCGGTCAGAAAGGCAGCGACCAGGGTCAGCGGCAGACCGGTGCCCAGGAGACGGGCGACGACGCTCCTCTCGCGTCGGATGACTCCCGCCGGAACCTCGGTCGCATCGACGAAGAGCAGCAGGGCGAGGACGACCTCCACCGCGTGCTCGAAGCCGGCCATGTCCCCGAGGTCGAAGACGAGTGGCGGGTCCGAGCCACTGGTGAGGGCGATGCCCGCCACCATCATGGCGATCGGTGCGGTGATGCTCCACAGCGCGAGCCGGCGCGACAGAACGCACCAGGTGAACAGAATGCCCGCGATGACGGTTACGGCAAGCAAGACGTCCGCGCTTTCGGAAGGGGTCTCGGGGAGACGCAGAGTAGGGCGAATGCCGCGCCGACTCGTGCGAGCACGCCGACAAGAGCCACGCACGAGGGTGCGCGTTCCCTCGCGGGACTTCGGCCCCGCGAGGACACCACCGGTCTCCGCCACCATGCCCGGGAGCGAGGAGGTCAGGCGGCGGGCACTGGGTTCGCCGGGACATTGCGGGCAGCGCCGCCGACCACGGGGCTGCTCACGCGTACCGTGCCGTCTCCCGTTCGGGTCCCGACGGGGCGCCGCTGCCGAAAGCGCGGCGGTAGGCGGCGGGCGAGACACCGAAGGCCGTACGCATGTGCGCGCGCAGGGAGTTCCCGGAGCCGAGGCCGGCGCGGTGGGCGACGAGGTCGACCGGAAGGTCGGTCGTCTCCAGCAGTCGCTTGGCCGGCTCGAGGCGTTGTGCCGTGAGCCACCGCACGGGGGCGCCCCGACCTCGTTGCGCAACCGGCGGGTGAAGGACCGCAGGCTCATCCGGGAGTGCTCGGCGAGCCGGGCGAGGGTGAGGGGCCGCGGAGGTGTTCCAGGGCCCAGGCGTGGGTGGTGGTGGTACCGGCCAGGGTGGGATCCGGTACGGGCCGGTCGACACCCGCTGGTGGGCCGAGCTTGGACCGGAAAGAAACCGGAACGGCTGGCCGGGAGCGGGATACGGGTGGGACGAACCGGGAGTTCCGACGCAAGTCGGCTGCTGCGATGGAGGAGATCACAGGGAGGTGCCTGATAGGCAAAAGCCCAGGTCAGGCGCCTCTTTTCATGCCCCTAGAAGAAGCCGAGCTTCTTCGGTGAGTTAACGACACCAGCAGACTCTTCGTCTGTTGGTGGTGCGCCGCCAGCATCGATGCTGACCTGCAGAAGCGATCGTCGCAGTGCCGTCGGTCGGCGTCGCGGTCCGGGTGTGGTCCGGATCTTGGTCGGGACCCCCACGGGCGTCCTGGAGGCCGGGCCGGCTGCCACAGCTTTACGACGGTCTGCTGCGGGAAGGTGCCCGCGTCGGCCGTCCGGGGCGGGCACGTCGGTGACCCGGGTGAGGGCTTCGGGGCTGCTTGCGGGCTGTTCGGCGCCGCCCATGGGACCGCCCCGCGGGCGCGGTCCCCGGCCGGAGTCCCGACGGTAGCGCCGAGGGGCATGGGCGCCGACAGGGCGAGAGCGGGGGAGAGGCGGATGCGACGTGACTACTGGGATGCCTCCCCAACGTGTGGCTATCGCACTACAGCTGCCGTTTCCTACTGCCCTCACGTCGCGAATTGCGCTGGAATTCGTGTGCGAAGGAGCGGCGGTGGCACGGCTACGTCCATGGCCGAGCCCTGCGCTGTTCCGCCTCGGCGTGTCCGCCGTAGAAGCGGTCTCCGGCGCTGTTTGAATCCGTGCATGACCAAGCGTGACGACATGGCCCTGTTCGGTAACCGATTCTTGACCGTGCCCGCTCCTTCGGACACATTCCCCGAGGAGGGCATGTCCGCGACGGATGCGATGAGGCTCGTGGACGTGGACCTCGCCATGGAGGGTGATCCACAGCGCAACCTTGCCACGTTCGTCACCACGTGGATGGAGCCGGAGGCGCAGCGGCTGATCGCCGAGAATCTCCACCGCAATTTCATCGACCATGCGGAGTACCCGATTTCTGCGGAGATCGAGCAGCGTTGTGTGCGCATGCTTGCCGATCTCTTCAACGCGCCGGGCAGGACGACCGGATGTCGGACGCAGGGTTCGTCCGAGGCGATCATGCTCGGTGCGCTGTCGTTGAAGTGGAAGTGGCGGGAGCGCCGCAAGGCGGTCAACTTGTCGGTCGACCGCCCGAACTTGGTCTTCGGCGGAGACGTCCATGTCGTGTGGGAGAAGTTCTGCCGCTACTTCGACGTCGAGCCGCGGATCGTGCCGCTCGCCGAGGGCAAGTACACGATCGGCCCGGAGGACGTGGAGCCTCACCTCGACGAGAACACGATCGGCGTCGTCGCCGTCCTCGGTACCACGTTCACCGGCCACAAGGACGACGTCGTCGGGATCGACAAGCTCCTGAGGGACGTCCGCAAGGAGCGGGACCTCGACATCCCGATCCATGTCGATGGAGCCAGCGGCGCCTTCGTGTGGCCCTTCCTCTACCCGGACTCGAAATGGGACTTCCGGCTGGAGCAGGTCCGCTCCATCAACGTCTCGGGGCACAAGTACGGCCTGGTCTACCCCGGCATCGGCTGGCTGGTCTTCCGTGAGGAGTCCGACCTGCCCAAGGATCTCGTTTTCTACGAGAACTACCTGGGCAAGACCGACGCGACGTTCACGCTGAACTTCTCCACCGGCGCGTCGATGGTGCTCGCGCAGTACTACAACTTCGTCCGGCTCGGCCGCCAGGGCTACACGTACGTCATGAAGATGATGCAGGAGAACGCCGACGTGCTGGCGGAGAACCTGCGGAGCAGCGGCCGCTTCGAAGTGATCGGGAGGGACCTCGAGCAGCTCCCGCTGGTCGCCTTCCGCCTTGCCGGCAAGCACGCCTACGACGAGTCCGACGTGGCCTGGCAGCTCGCGGCCGAGCGGGGCTGGATGGTGCCCGCCTATACGCTCCCGCCCAACGCGGAGGGGGTGAAGATCATGCGTGCCCTGGTCAAGGAGACCCTGAGCCGCGAGCACATCGACCGCCTGAGTCAGGACATCGCCGACGCGTGTCGCACGTTGGACGAGAAGGGCGCGACACACGGGACCGAGCGTGCTCAGGTCAAGCGCGGCACCGGCTACTGATGCGCTCCGCCCCCAGGTGCACGCCTGTCCCCCCAGGTCAGGCGCCTCTTTTCGTGCCTCTAGAAGAAGCCGAGATTCTTCGGCGAGTACGAGACCAGCAGATTCTTCGTGTGCTGGTGGTACACGACTCGTGTGGCCGCTGACCAGCGGAAACGGCTGTGCATTCGGCCAAGCCGCGGGCGGCTGGTCCGCGTATGGCCCGGATCTCGGTCGGTCTCGCCCCTGACCCCGAAGAGCGACCGCCATGCGGGAGTTCGCACCCAAGGACGATGGACGCTGAGCCCTGCCCCGAGCGTGGCGGGACGCTGGGCGTCCGACGTGAACGACGCCGTGCTGACGGCGCTCGTCGCCGCGGGGGCCGCGATCGGCGGCGGAGCGCTGACGGGGGGTGTTCGCCCTCGCTGCCGCCAAGCGGCAGGCAGCGGGCGGCGGGGGAGCGGCAGGCCGCTGCCGCCCTGGGAGCCCGGCCGACAGGCGGCCGCCTCCTAGGACGCGGGGCAGTTCCAGGCCATGGCCCAGCTCGACGCGTCCCGCCGGACGCTCACGGAACAGGCCGCCGGCTCAGGACCGTGCATCTCCGACACCATCACGCACCAGCTTGATAGCGCCGGACAGGTCCCATGCCTTGCAGTCGTCGTACGGCTCCTGATGCCTGCGCCGGCTCCGGCGCGGGGATCACGGATTCTGGGGTCCGCCGGGTGGGGCTGCCCGGCTCTCGGCGGTGCCGGGCGGACCCGGTGAGGGCTCGCCCGCCGCGAGGTGCTCCAGGACCTCTGCCAGTTCCTGGCAGGCGCGGCGCACCGACCGGCGGGTCGCACGCTGCTCGGTGATGACGGAGGCGAGAAGCAGGGCGGTCAGGGCGGCGGAACCGTTGAACGCCTGGAGCTTGGCCATGATCTCGACGTCCGTGAGGTGGAGGAACGCGCCCCGTCCGGAGGTCGCCTCGAAGGTGGCGAGCACGGAGGCGAAGAGCGCGCACAGCATGCTTCCGGCGAGCTGGAAGCGGAGCGCTGCCCAGATCAGCAGGGGGAAGACGAGGAAGAGCATGCTCATCGGGCTGAGCACGGCCATGGGCATGAGGATCAGGGTCGTCAGCCCCAGAAAGGCCGCCTCTTTCCAGCGCCGTACCCGGAACCGTCCGGCCGGCCCCGCGAGGACGAGCAGGAGCGGGGCGACGAGCAGCACCCCCATCGTGTCGCCCACCCACCAGGCCAGCCAGACGGGCCAGAACTCGCTTTTGTCCAGGGAGCCCTTCGCCACTTGCAGTCCGACCCCCGCGGTCGCGCTGATCAGCATGGCGCCGAACCCGCCGAGGAAGACCAGGGAGAGTCCGTCCCGCAGCCGCGCCATGTCGAGCCGGAAGCCGGCCCGTCGCAGCAGCAGGAAGGCGCAGAGTGGCGCGACGGTGTTGCTGACCACGGTGACCACTGTGGTGGGCCCCGGAGTGGTGAGGGAGGCGATGACGAGGAAGGAGCCGAGGGCGATCCCAGGCCAGACCCGCGCGCCGAGCAGCAGCAGGGCGGCGACGGCGACGCCGGTGGGCGGCCAGATCGGGGTGACCACCACGCCTTCGACGACGAGGCGGCCCATCAGACCGAGTCGTCCGGCCGCGTAGTAGCAAACCGCCACGGTCAGCGACATCAGAGCCGCCTGCGTAGAGGGCCGGAACTGCCGAGTATCCAACACGTCAGCCATCAGACACCGGCCGGGCCGCCACGACCGGGAAGGCCCCTGCGTGTCGGGCGCCGCCGTCCGGCACGGGCCCGGGCGGGTCTGAGCACCGGCCCGGCCCGAGGACCGGCCCGGCCCGAGGCGAGCCGCTTCCCCTCACTCCTCGGCCGCCAGCCGGGCCGGACCGCCGTCATGGCCGACGACCAGGACGGCCGCGTCGTCCTCGTGCCCCACCGTGGCCGCCAGCTTCATGACGGCGGTCGCGAGCGCGTCGACGCCCAGCCCGGCGACGGCGGTGATCCCGGCGAGCCGCGTTACCCGGTCCAGACCCTCGTCGACGTGGAGCGAGGGCCCCTCCACCACCCCGTCGGTCAGGAGGACGAAGACGCCGTCGGCGGTGAGCCGGCGGCGCGTGGCCGGGTAGTCGACGCCGCGCAGCACACCCAGCGGAGGCCCGCCCTCGCTGTCGTCGATGCCGGAGCGGCCGTCGGTGGTAGCCCAGATGTGGGGGATGTGACCGGCTCGGGCACACTCCAGGGTGCCGGCAGCGGGGTCGAGCCGCAGGAAGGTACAGGTGGCGAAGAGGTCGGCGCCCAGAGAGATGAGCAGGTCGTTGGTGCGACCGAGCAGCTCTCCCGGGTCTCCGGTGACGGAGGCCAGCGCGCGCAGTGCCACGCGGACCTGTCCCATGAAGGCGGCGGCCTCGATGTTGTGTCCTTGCACGTCACCGATGGACATGCCGATCTGGCCGCCAGGCATGGAGAAGGCGTCGTACCAGTCACCGCCGACGTTGAGCCCGTGGTTGGCGGGCTCATAGCGGACGGCCAGCCGGGCGCCCGGAAAACTGGGCAGGTCCGAGGGCAGCATGCCGCGCTGAAGGGCCACGGCGAGCTCGACACGGGAACGCTGCGTCTTGGCCAACTCCCGCGCCCTGGCGGTCAGCGACCCGAGCCGGACCAAAAGGTCCTCGCTGCTGTCGGCCGGCCGTCTGCGGAACATCGATCACTCCCGCGTCACGACAATCCTCGCATCACTCCGTCCCGTCTCCAGCACGCGGGACCACACGGGACCACCTCAGTACGAACAGGTTCCCTCCTACTCTGCCTGGAGGGGACAGCGTCCGCATCTCATCGGCGGAGAACGCGGCGGATTCCAGCGGGGCCACCCCACACCGCCGGAAACGAGCAGCGGTCAGGGGCGGGGCGATATCGAAGGCATCGCCCCGCCCCTGACCTACGTCCGGACCGAGCAGGCCGACGCCGCGCGACTCGCAAGACACCGGCGGCCCCAAGGACGCCGGGCATGAACACGAACCACACCCTCGTTCCCCGGCGCGAAGAGTTCTGCGCCGGTCCTCCTCGCCGCCGACACATCCGAGGTGACCCAGCGCCGGTAGCGCGGCAGTCTCCCGCGGATCTTCGACCACACGCTCGACAGCCGGCGCCCGGTTCGCTCGGTCATTCCCGCGTGTGGGCTGGGTAGCCCCACCGATGGGGAGGGGTGACGAGAGGAGCGGTAGCGCGATGACCGAGTACGGCTACTTCCTGTCGTGTGAGCAGTTCACCCCGGACGAGCTGATCGCCCAGGCCCGCCGAGCCCAGCAGGCCGGATTCACGAGACTGGCGATCTCCGACCACTTCCACTTCCACCCCTGGAACGATGCCCAGGGCAACGGCGCGTTCGTGTGGTCGATGATCGGCGCTCTGAACGTTCACGCGTACGCCGATCGTGGGCACGGTGCGAAGGACATGCCAAAACGTGCCGGCCCCGCTCTGGTCACGCTGAACGGCCGGAAATCCCACTCCCACAGGCCACACCACGTCCTAGACTGCGACCGCTCCAAGACCTGGAGATCATCGGGAGGGCGTGCAAGATGAGACGAGCACTGATCAGTGCATTCGCGGCCGTGGCGTTGGTGGTGACCGGCGGGAGCGTCGCCACCGCTTCCGACAGTGCTCCGCCGATCACCACGCACGGTCCTTGCCAGTACAGCCAGACCCCGGACGAGCCGCCGGCGCGCCGTGTTCCGCTGCCGCCCGACCCACGGCGCACCCCTGTTCGTGGCACGGTCGACTTGGCTGTTCCGACCAGTCAGGGCCCGCTTCCGCTGCGCTTGGACCGGGCCAAGGCGCCGTGCACGGTCCAGAGTTTCCTGCACCTGGCAAGGCACGGTTTCTATGACCGTACGGTGTGTCACCGTCTGACGGCGTACCCGACGCTGAAGGTCTTGCAGTGCGGCGACCCGACCGGCACGGGTGAGGGCGGGCCCGGGTACAAGTACAAGGACGAACTGCCGGTGGACCTGCCGCCCGCAGCCACCGATCCCACGGGCACGCGCCGGCTCTACGGACGCGGCCTGCTGGCGATGGCCAACGCCGGCCCGAACACGAACGGCTCACAGTTCTTCGTCGTCTACGGCGACTCCGCGCTGCGACCGAACTACACGGTGTTCGGCACGGTCGGCCCCGCCGGTCTGGCGACACTCGACAAGGTCGCCGCCGGAGGCATCGAGCCGACGGCGGAGGACCCGGCACCGGTCGACGGCACGCCCGCACTGCGGACAGAGCTGCTTCACGTCCGGCTGTCCTGTCGGTCCTGACGCACCGCGATGTCGCCGCGTCCACGACGACATGCCTGGCGGCGTGCGGGGTCGGCTTGCGGCGACACTCGAAAGGTCAGTGAATCCCCTGGCTCCTCCATGGAGTCAGAGCGATCGCGTCCCCTTCGCGTCACATCCGGGTCGGCAGCCGCCCCCGGTCCCCGATCCGGTTCAGAGTCCAGACTGCTCGATCAGCCCTCGGGCCGAAGCCGCTGACGAGCCGCCTCAAGCCGCTGGTCATAGTCAGGCGCGAACAGCTCCGGAAGTGCCTTGTCGAGCGTTCCGGCGATCCGATGGATCGGCGCCCAGACCGCCGGATCGTCGACAACGCGACTGAGGTCCGTCATCTGGAGTTTCTCCAGCCAGTGCGACAGCACCAGTGCCTCGTCACCCGTGAGCTTGATCGTGACCTGGCTGTCACTCATGCACACCCCCTACGGCTCAGCCCGCCCCTGCGCGCGGCTCGTCCGTGCCCCGGCCCTGATCTGCCCTGCCGTCGGTCTCGTCGCTGGTCGGCTGCGTGGAGTGGTAGCCGCGTGGCCGGGGCGCCGCCCTGCTGGATGGGCGCCTTGTTCAGGGAGCGAGGTCTGGCCAACGGCTCGGTCACGCCGCTGGTGGAGAGCGTATCTCCGTGTGTCCGCGCCCGTCAGCCGCCCAGGATCTCGCCGTTCGGATCGAAGGTGTGGAACCAAGGTTCCGTCCACGATCCACAGCCGGTCGACGTCGGCGACCGGCCGCGCGGCCGGCTCCAGGGCCAGCAACGGATGCGGGCGGTGGATGACCCGGCAGACGGTGGCCGGAGAGATCCCGAAGAGCGGGGCGAGCTGCCGCATGGTGAGGTCGGTCCGGTAGGAGACGGCCACCAGCAGGGCCCGGTTGGCCAGCGGCAGGCACCACGGCCGGCCACCGCCCGGACCGTTCCCGCCCCGCTCCCTCACTACGTTCACCAGCTTCGCGAACCGCTCGATACGCAAGCCCGTGAACGCCTCGACCCACACCGGCTCAGCCCGCAACACCCCACCCATACAGGAGAAATGTCCGGAACCGAGCCTTCTACAACACCCTTTGCTGGAAGTTCCCCCGTGAAGAACCAGCACAAGGTGGACGGGGTCCTGTAGAACTTCGCCCAGTATGGGGCGTGGACAGACTCGTCGGCCAGCCGTGCATGCCACTCAACCGCCGGAATCCGTACGGGATTGGATCGCCGAACAGGGAGAGTTGCTCGTCAACGTGAACGGGCCACAGTGACGCTGTTCTACGCGGCCGATTCCCCCCCAGTTGCTCCCCAAAGGGCCTTCGTCCTCCCCGGATTCTCCCCAGCGGCAGGTGGTGGTGGGGGTGGATCGTGGCTGTTCAGAGGGCGGGTTTCGGGCGCTGCTCCGTTGCGCAGCGTAGCCCCGTCGGGGGGCGGACGGTGCGATCGGACGCCAGACGGACCCGCTGTACTTGGCACCGCTTCCGGCGTCCGTCCGTTTTCCTTGACGAACGCGGTGACGAGGTGGACGCGGGCGTGGCGGTAGCCGGGCAGGTGGGGCAGCCGTTCGGTGAGCAGACGGTGGATGTCGTCGGCGCGGAGCTGATGCAGGCGTTGCCGGACGGTGGCCGTGGAGGTGCCGGTCCGGTCGGCGAGCTGCTTCAGTCCGGCGCGGCCGTCCTCGGCGAGGGCCTCGGCGAGCCCGTGTTCCTCGGAGGTCGGCCGGGGGCCGGGGCGCGGGCCTACGACGGTGTAGGGGTGTCGTACGGCGTCGGTCTGGCCGGGGGTGAGCAGGGGCAGGCCCGCGCGGCCGGGTCGTGCTGTGCGCGCGGCTCGGGCGAGACGCACCGATGGGCGTTCCGGAGCTCCGCCGTCGGACTACGAGGCGGTGACGGCGGGGCCGCCGGCGATTCTTTCCTGGTTGGCCGGCCGGGACGTTTCTTCGGTGAACCTGATAGCCCGCCCGAGCGAGAACCTTGAAGATCGCGGGACGAAGAGGAGCGCGGGCCGCTGTCCAAGTGCTCGTGATCCTGGGCACCATCGACGGCCGCGACCGCGCGCACAGCGTCGGCGTCACGGCCCAGGAGGCCGCCGAGGTCATGGAGTGGCTCGGTGCCAAGGACGCGCTCAGCCTGGGCATCGGCGGCGACACCACCCTCGTCTCGAAGGGCGCCCTCGCCAACCGGCCCATGGACAGCTGGACCGCGACCGGGCCCACGGAGCGCAAGGTCGGCAAGGCCGTCGTCGTCGTGAACAAGTAGGGGCACGGGCCTCGGCGGAGGCCCATTTCTCAATGCGTCAACAAGACTCCAGAGTTGGCGAGTTGTGGCCGATTCGTGCCGCGCAATCGGTCCTGCCGTGGTGCGCGGCCGGGCCGGGCACGACGGGTCACGCTGATCACAGGGGGACATGATGAACGCTGGTGCCTACAAGAACCGCAGAAGTTCCGGCCGGCGAAGGACGTACGCGCTGGGCGCCACCGCGGTCGCCGCGCTGCTGGCGACCACCGCGTGCGGGCCCGCCTCGGACGACGCCGCGGGCGGGAACGGGACACCAGGCCGGCCGGACTCGTCGGCGTCGACCGGATCCACGGCGTCGGCGAGCCCGTCGGACTCGCCGCACCCGTCCAAGCCGAGCCCGTCGACGTCGAAGCGGCCCGGCTCGGGCAAGAGGAGCCGCGGCGGCGCCGACGACAGCTCCGGCATCCCGCTGTGCACCATGGAGGACCTGTCCGTCTCCGCCACGAACTACGACGAGAAGGGCCGGCCCGTCCGGCACATCCTCCTCGTCGTCACCAACGTGAGCAGCGCGAAGTGCGACCTCCAGGGCGCCCCCGAGGTCACCCTCGGGGGCGCCAAGGGCCCGGCCTCGGTCAAGCGGGAGACCGACCAGGCGAGGTCCTCACCCTCACCCCCGGCCACGAGGCGTACGCCGGGCTGCTCGCGACGGGCGGCAAGATGGGCACCTACGACGTGCGGTCCACGACCCTCGGCCCCGGCAGCCCCGGCGGCGAGAGCGAACCGGGGAAGCCGGTCGACGTGCCGATGCCCGTCGCGAGCTTCCAGGCCGACGACGGCCAGCGCGTCACCTACTGGGCGGCACCGAGGGCATGGCGATGCGCCCGGTGACGCAGTCCTGGCGTGTCCGCGGCATGCGGAAAGGGGTGAGCCCCCGGCCCCCGAGGGCACCGGGGGCTCACCCCGTGAAGGACGGTCAGGCCGTGCGTCGCCTCCCCGGAATCATCCGAAGGACTTGATGCCGGCCCAGTTCACCGAGAGGACCGTCTTGACGGCGGCGTTCGTGTTGGTGGTGCTGGGGTGGTAGATCTTCATCGTTCCGTCGGCGCCGGAGCGGACCCAGAGGTCGGGGATCTTGTCGCCGTTGACGTCGGGGATGCCGATGACCGCGGTGATGTTGGTCGTCGTCCAGCCGGTGCCGTACGAGGTGTCGACACCCTGGCGGGAGGCCGCGGCGGTCTTCAGCGAGTCGATGTCGACGCTGCCGGCGACCGGGCCGGGCTTGCCGTGACGGATGTAGATCGTGCCGGAGTCGAGGCTGCGCCAGAGCAGGTCGGGCGTGTTGTCCAGGTCGATGTCCGCGATGTTCACGATGTCACGGGGGGCCCAGGCGGTGCCCTCCATGAGGGTGGCGGTCTGGAAGGTCGCTCCGGTGTAGCCGGAGAGGATCCAGAACTGGGTGCCGGTGGTGATCGCGACGTCGGGCAGCTTGTCGCCGGTGATGTCGCCGACCGCCTTCATCTCCGTCCACGTCGACGGCGCGGGCGTGTTGGAGGGAAGGCGGATCTTGAGGCGGTCGTCGACGTTGAAGGAGCCGTAGCCGTCGCCCGGGTAGAGGTAGAAGGTGCCGTCGGGGTCCACGGCGAACAGGTCAGTGGTGCCGTCGCCGGGGTAGACGTCCTGGTAGTGGCTGATCAGGGCGGCCTTGGTGCCGTTCCACCACGGGGCCTTCGGTGCGAGGACCGGCGTGCCGTCGTCGCCCATGGTGTAGGAGCCGGTCAGACCGGCGTAGAGCTCTCCGTCCGGGGAGCCGGGGTAGGAGAAGAAGTTGCCGTTGGCGTCGATGATCATCAGGTCGGCGATGCCGTCGCCGCCGACGTCACCGGGGCCGTCCGCGGAGTCGCGCGGCGGGATGTAGGTGGCGTAGTCGGTGCGGGCACTGAGGTTGCCGAGCGCGTCGAGCGCGAAGAGGTGGATCCAGTTCGGGCCCGCGTGCGGCGGCTTGAGACCGGTGAAGGTGTACGAGCCGTCGGTCGCGTTGTAGTCCGTGTAGGACATGCCCTCCCAGCCGAAGCGGAACTTGGCCGCGCCGGGGGAGGTGACGGTGAGGTCGCCGGTGGAGCCGAACTTCACGCTCGCCCAGGTCGCGCCGTCGGAGGTGGCCCGCTTGAACGGGGTGGTGTCCTCGTCGACCGTGGGCGGCGGCGGGGCCGAACCGTCCACGGTGAGCGCGCAGTTCTCGGCGGTGTTGGCCGGGAAGTAGGTCGAGGCGGCGCCGACGCTGTCCTCGGCCCGGACGGCCCAGTAGTAGGTGGCCTTGTCCTGGAGCGTGGTCGACGGGATCGTCGTCGAGGCCCAGCCGCCGCTCGGGGTGACGAGGGTGCCGGCCGGGACGGCGTCGCCCGCCTTCCAGAACTTGAAGCGCAGGCTCTTGAGGTTGCCGTCGTTGTCCGAGGCGTATGCCTTGAGGACGATGTTGGTCTTGCCGACCGTGACACCGGCACCCGGACCGAGCACGCAGGCGCCACCGGGGTTGGAGGTGCCGCTGGTGGGCTCGTTCGGCGGCGTGTTGTAGTCCACCTCCAGCGTCGCGGAGGTGGCACGGAACTTGCGCCAGGTCTGCGTGTCCGACTCGCTGGTGGCCCGCATGCCGAAGGTGATGTTCGACCAGCCGCCGTCGGCGGCCTTCTGGGCGGCGGAGACGACGGCGGAGTTGTTGAACGTCTCGTATTCGTCGGGGCAGGAGGTCGAGGACCAGCCGTGGGCGAAGGACTTCGACTGGAGGTGCGTGGTCCAGGACGGCTGCGCGTTCCACGTCGTACCGGAGGAGATGCCGCCGGTCAGATAGAACTTGAACTCACGGGCGGTGCAGGACCAGGAGTGGTTGTTCTGCACCTTGAAGGCCGCCGAGGTGACGGTGGCGCCCTCCATCTTGGGGTCGAAGCCCATGCGCCAGAAGGAGCGGCCCAGGCCGCCGGTGTCCGACTCGTAGCCGACGCGGGCGTCGGAGGTGCCGGAGGAGAAGTTGGTGCCGTTGTAGAAGCTGGAGTTGGGGTACGGGCGGTAGGCCGTGGTCCAGGCCTGCCAGCCGGAGTTCATCGTCGGGTCGACGAAGAGCGGGTACGTCACGCCGTCCCGGGCGAGCAGGCCCGATGCGGCGACGTCCAGGGTGAGACGCGCGTCCCCGGTCCCGTCACCCGCCAGCTCGACGGGCAGCTGGGCGGACTTGGCACGCGGCTCGATGCCGGTGAGGCCGGACAGCTTGAGCACCTCGGCGGGCGTGCCCGTGGCGGTGCGGTTCGGCGAGCCCGCGGGGAGCTCGGGGTCGCGGCCGCTGGAGTCCCAGGCGAAGGGGGTCGGGATGGAGCCGACCTCCTTGCCGGCCTTGTCGAGGACGAGGACGCGGTTGGCCCTGGTGTCGTGGCGGAAGGTCGCCGTCGAGGAACGCAGCCCGTACGAGACGGACTTGAGCGCCTCCTGCCTCGCGGCCTGCTCGGTCTTGACGATGAGGACCTGGGCGAAGCCGCCTTCCTCGCGTGCGACGAGGAGGAGGTCGACGCCGGGCAGGACCTCGGAGTAGAGGGCGCGGGGGCCGTCGAGGACGGGTTCGGGCAGGGCGCCGGGCCAGGTGTAGGCGAGGGTGTGGCCGCCGAACTCGATCTCGGCGAGCGGGGACTGGCCGGGCGTCTGGGTGCGGGCGAAGGAACGGTCCGCACGCGCGGCCTGCCCGCTGCCGCTGGAGAAGCGCACCGGGTGGACGGCGTTCACGGGTGCGATGCCGAGCCCGCGGGGTGCCTTGCCGGTACGGGTGAGCTTGTTGTCGATCGGGGCCCAGTTCCCGGCGGCGTTCTTCGCTCGCTGGGGGAGGGCGTGCGTCTGCGAACGCATCTGGCCGTTGGGCAGGGCCCAGGTCAGCGAGGTCGCGGTGGTGGCGGTGTCGACGAGGACCTTCTTGCCGCTGCGGATGGCCTCGGCCCTCGCGGCCACCTCGTCCTTGGGGCCGGTCGAAGCCCGTTTGGCCTCGGTGGCCTTGCCACCGGCCGTCACGGGCACGGAATCGGGCTGCCACCAGGGCAAAAGGGCAGCGGTGAGAGCGGCCAGTACGAGGCCGATGGTCAGTGACAGCCGCGTGCGCGTGCGCACGAAGGGGCTGAGATAGGGCGGCGCGGTCACGGCGGTCTACTCCCGTGTGAACCAGACGGATGGTGGACAGCACAACCAGCCCCTGACGGCAGGCCGCGGGGCAGAGAGCGGACACACGATCACACAGCCGTCACAGCCCGTCCACACATGAGAACTTTATAAGACCGTTACCTGGGCGGGACGTGAGCCGCGCGAGCCGTCAACGGCGGCCGTCCTGGGGTGATTTGAGGTGGCCGCGCGTCACCGATGTCCGGATTGACTTAGCTGGGGCAAAGGTCATCGCTGATGGCCGTCTATGGCGAACTAGGGTGTGACGTAAGTCACTTCATGCTCGCGCAACCGAAAATGCTCGATCTTGCTCCGTGCTGCGTCCATGGCAGACAGTACCCACGCACGCGCCTGAACCAGGCGTGTGCACTTTGGTGTTTCCGCACCTCATTCGACGTCTGTATCGCCAGGGTGGGAGTCGAACGCGTATGCGTGCTTCAGGTCCGTTGTCATGGCTGGGGCTAGGACGCCCAGCCATGACGGAGTCACAACGACGGCGCTTGCGGCGAAGCCGCGTAGCGACCGTCCTTCTATTGTCCTCGACACTGACGGTGACGAGCCTGGGCGGGCAGGCGCTCGCCATCCCCGGCCCGGGCATGAACCGCGAGAGTTCGACCACGTCGGTCGACCTCCCGGACATTCCGAAGAGCACGGAGCTCGAAGGCGACGTCACGGCGGAGAAGGACCTGACGCTCGCGCAGAACGCCGAGATCCCGCAGTACTCGGCGGGCAACGCGAACGCCTGGCCCTCGGGCACGGGCTCCGCGACGCTCTCGACGTCCAGCACGCCCGGTGCGACGGTCCCGGTCACGAACAACCTGCCGATCGCCATCGGTGTGCCCGAGGGCGGCGACCCGGCCGCGCTCGCGGGCGACTGGAGCGTCGGCCTTGCGCCGACCACGACCTCGCAGGACGCGGGCGTCTCGGGCCTGATCATGAAGGTGACCCCGCCGGCGAGTGTCGACCCGGCCGCCGAGGTCGCCCTCAGCGTCGACACCACAGGCTTCGCCGACCTCTACGGGCCACAGGCGGCCGACCGCTTCGGTCTGATGCTGCTCCCGGAGTGCGTCTACTCCTCCCCGACCACGGGTGACTGCGCGGACGACGGCGGCACCACGCCCATGTCCGTCGGCGAGGACGACAAGGACGCCAAGAACGGGCGGCAGCACTTCCAGCGCCTGAACTCCACGGTGATGACCGTCCCCGCCTCGAAGGCGCCGACGAAGACCACCGCCGCGAAGAGCGCGAAGACCCGCAGCATCGTCACCGGCACGGTCCCGGTCGCCAGCCTGCTCGGTGAGGGCTTCACGGCCAAGCCGACGAAGGCGTCCTACTCGGACGGTGTGCGGCCCGCCGCCAACGCGGCCGGCGGCAGCGCGGTCGGCATGCTCGACACCGGCTCGTCGGTGCAGGGTGACTTCACGGCCTCGCCCTTGCTGTCCTCGGGTTCGTGGTCGGCGGGTTCGTCCTCGGGCGCGTTCACGTACGGCTACCAGGTCCAGGTCCCGGAGACCGCCGGCGGCCTGATGCCGAAGGTGAACCTCTCGTACTCCTCGCAGTCGGTCGACGGCCGTACGTCGTCGTCGAACAACCAGGCGTCCTGGATCGGCGACGGCTGGGACTACAACGCGGGCTCCATCACCCGCACGTACGTCAACTGCCGCCAGGACTCGAAGAAGGCCGGCTCCAACAACTCCACCCACCGGACGGCGGACCTCTGCTGGGGCTCGGACAACGCCACCCTCTCGCTCGGCGGCACGACCACCGAGCTGGTGTGGGACGCCGCGAAGGGCAAGTGGTTCACCGCCAACGGGGACGGCGCGAAGATCGAGCGCGTCACCGGCCAGGCCACGGGCAACGGTGCGAAGGACGGTGAGTACTGGGTCGTCACGACGAAGGACGGCACCCGGTACCACTTCGGTCTGAACAAGCTGCCGGGCTGGTCCGACAACGGCACCGCGGCCGACGACCCGACCACGGACTCCGTCCTGACGGTCCCGGTCTACGGCAATCACCCGGGCGAGGACTGCTACAAGGGCTCCACGACCGAGGACTGGAAGAACTCCTCCTGCACGCAGGGCTGGCGCTGGGGCCTCGACTACGTCGAGGACGTCCACGGCAACGCCATGTCGCTGTGGTGGAAGAAGGACCAGAACTACTACGCCAAGAACTTCAACTTCAAGGCGCCGGTCATCTACGACCGCGACGGCTACCTGTCGCACATCTACTACGGCCAGCGCAAGGACTCGATCTTCTCCGCCACCGCCCCGGCCCGCGTGGGCTTCACGGTCGCCGAGCGCTGCTACACCGTCGGAACGGTCAACTGCACCGAGGACAACTTCAAGTCCAAGGACCCCGGTCAGTACCGGCCCTGGTTCGACACTCCGGTCGACCTGCGCTGCGAGTCCGGCAAGAAGTGCTGGAACGCCGGCCCGTCCTTCTGGACCCGCAAGCGCCTCGACAAGATCACGACCTCGACGCAGCGCCGCACCGACACCAGCGCGCGTCAGGTCGTGGACGAGTACCAGCTCAAGCAGTCCTTCGCCGAGCTGAAGACCGGCCCGAACACCGCCCTGTGGCTGGAGTCCGTCCAGCGCACCGGCTACGCCCGCAACGGTTCGACCGACGCGAGCGTCACGCTCAACCCCGTGCGGTTCGAGCCGAACACCGAGGACATGCCGAACCGCGTGAAGGCGGTCAACCCGCAGCGTCCGGGCTTCTCCCGGCTGCGTATCGCGCGCGTGATCAACGAGTACGGCGGCGAGACCGTCGTGTCGTACAAGCCGGTCGCGGGCAAGTGCCTTTCGGGCGCGGGACTGCCGTCGAAGACAGACACCGCGGGTCTGAAGGCGAACGGCGAGCTCTGCTACCCCTCGTTCTGGAACCCGGACCCGGAGTTCGAGGACATCGACTGGTTCCACAAGTACGTCGTGGAGTCCATCGAGGAGCTTCCGAACATCAGCGGCGCGTACCCGACGAAGACCGGCTACGCGTACAAGAACCCCGGCTGGAAGTTCGCCGACGGCGAGTTCACGAAGAAGTCGACCCGGACCTGGTCGCAGTTCGCGGGCTTCGAGCAGACCACGGTGCTCACCGGTTCCGAGGACCCGGCGATCGGCAGCAAGCAGTCGAAGGCCGTCACGCGCTACTTCCGCGGCATGGGCGACACCGTCCCGGTCACGGACGTCCAAGGCGACGTCATCAAGGCGTCGGACGGTTCGACCGTCTACGACCGTGAGCCCTTCGCCGGCCGCATCTCCGAGGAGCTGACCTACTCCAACGCCACGGACGCGGACACCGACTGGCTGTCCCGCGGCGTCACGATCCCCGAGGCCACCGAGCTGGCCCGGCGCAACCGCGACGACGGCCTCGACCCGCTGAAGGCGTGGCGCGTCACGGAGCCCGAGGAGATCGCGTACACCAAGTCCTCGGGCACCAACACGGACGACCCGCGCACGGTCCGCGAGGTCCGCACGAAGACGACCTACGAGTCGGCGTACGGCCTGCCGACCCAGGTCGAGTCGCTGGGCGACACCGGCAAGACCGGTGACGAGTCCTGCACCAAGTCCGAGTACGTCAACGAGACCTCCAAGAACATCATCGGCCTCTCGAAGCAGGTTCTGTCCTCGCCGACGACCTGCGCGGCGGCGAACTTCGCCGACCTCACGACGCTGACCGGTGCCGTGCGCACCGCCTACGACGGCACCGCGTACGGAACGGCGCTCGCGGGCTCCACGCGGGGCCTGGCGACCGAGTCGTGGGCGCTGAACGGCGACGGCACCGGCTTCGAGAGCTCCGGCACCACCGGCTTCGACGCCGTCGGCCGCGTGGTCAGGCAGACCGACCCGTACCAGCTGAAGCAGGCGACCCCGAAGGCGTCCACGATCGCCTACACCTCCGTGGGCCCGGCCACCGGCCAGGTCTTCAAGGTCACCCAGACCAACAGCCTCGGCTACACCCAGACCCAGGAGCTGGAGCCGGGCCGCTCGGTCACGGTGAAGACGACCGACGCCAACAACCTGGTCAGCGAAGCCGTGTTCGACCCGATGGGCCGGCTCGCCGAGGCATGGTCCCCGGGCCGTACCCCCGGCTCCGGCGTGCCGGACTTCCGCGCGGTCTACACGATCCCCGAGGAGGAGACCTCCCCGGAGGACCCGAACAAGAAGATCCGCAAGCCTCCGTTCGTCACGACGTACGCGCGTGGCTACGAGGACCGGATCGAGACCTCGGTGACGCTGTACGACGGCCTCGGCCGCGAGCGGCAGTCGCTGGAGGAGGCGGACAACGACGCCGGCTTCCTCGTCACGGACACCCTCTACAACAGCTCCGGTGAGGTCTGGCAGACCAACAACGCCTACCTGACCAAGGAGGCCAAGCCGGGCGAGCTCTTCACCCCGCTCGCCGACACCGCGATCCCGAACATCACCCGCTACACGTACGACGGTCTGGGCCGCGTGGTCCAGGAGACCCCGTACATGAAGTACGTGGACCCGACGACCAAGGAGACCTCCTCCCTGGCGTACCCGGAGCGGGCCGTCCGCTACGAGTACGGCCAGGACTGGTCGAAGGTCGTCCAGCCGCAGGGCGACTCGTCCTACAGGGTCTGGACCGACGCACTCGGCCGCACCATCCGTACGGACACGTTCAACCCGGCGGCGCCCGGCGGCTTCACGTCGACGCGCTACGAGTACGACACGCAGGGCCAGCCGGTGAAGGCGACCGCCTCCGCCGATCCGACGCACCCGTGGACCTGGACCTACGACCACCGTGGGCGCATGGAGACCGCGACCGACCCGGACACGGGCACGACGCGGACCGAGTACGACTTCCTCGGGCGTCCGCTGACCACGACCAACTCCCGTGGCGTGAAGGTCTGGAACGGCTACGACGAGCTGTCGCGGCCGACCCAGCAGCGTCTCGACAGCGCCACCGGTGCCCTCCAGGCGGAGTACACCTACGACACCGTCCCGGGCGGCAAGGGCATGCCCGCCACCGCCACCCGCTACACGGACGGCCTGGCGTACACGCAGAAGGTCAACGGCTACACCAAGGACTACCAGCCGACCTCGACCACCCTGTCCCTGCCGCAGTCGATCGCCGACACCTGGGGTCTCGCCAAGGACTACGCGTACGACTACACGTACTCCGACAACGGACTCCTGGACGAGAGCACCCTTCCCGCGGTGGGCAGGTTCGCCGCCGAGAAGATGGTCGTCCGCTACAACAAGGACGGCAAGCCGCTCTCCATCTCCGGCAAGGACTGGTACGGCGCCGAGACCGTCTACTCCCCGTACGGCCAGGTCCTGCGCTCCACCCTGGGCTCCCAGCCCTACCGGGTGTGGACGCAGAGCTCCTTCGACGAGGGCAGCGGTGAGCTGAAGGAACAGGCGGTCTACCGGGAGAAGAACGACGCCTCCCTGGTCGGCGGCAACCTGGTGTCGAACCGCGGGTACACCTACGACCCGGCCGGCAACGTCACCTCGATCCAGGAGAAGTCCGTCGGGATCGAGGAGCGCCAGTGCTTCTCCTACGACCCGCTGGGCCAGCTCAAGTCGGCCTGGACCTCCAAGGACCAGACGACCTGTGTCAACCCGCGCAACGCCGACGGTTCGCTGAACAAGAACACCGACGGCACGATGCGGGTCGCCGCGGGCGCGGACGGCTCCGGCTACTGGCAGGAGTACGAATACGACCTGCTCGGCAACCGCACCAAGCTGACCGAGAACGACCTCACCGGCGACACCACCAAGAACGCCGTCTCGACGTACGCGTACGGCAAGAACGCAGCCAAGGACCAGCCGCACACGCTGACCAAGGTGACGAAGGCGTACAAGACCCCCGCGGGGGCCCAGGTCACCGCCGAGGCGACCCGTCTGTACGAGCTGACCGGCGAGACGAAGTCCGTCACCTCGGTCCAGAACGGCGACAAGCAGGACATCGCCTGGACTTATGACGGCAAGGTCGACCGGATCACCGGTCAGGGCTCGAACGGCAAGACCCCCTACGTGGGTCTGGGCCAGAAGTGCCTCGACCTCAAGTCCGGTCTCGCGGCCGCCGGTCAGCCGACGCAGCTCTACGGCTGCAACGGCACCGTCGCGCAGTCCTGGCACTTCGACCCGGCCCCCGGCCAGGCCGACGCCAACCTCGGCACGCTCCAGGTGTACGGCACCTGGTGCGTCCAGCCGACCGCCAACACGGCCGGCTCGGCCGCGGTGCTCCAGAAGTGCAACGGCACCACCGCGCAGCAGCTCAAGCGCAACGCGTCCGGCCAGCTCACCCACGTCTCCTCCGGCCTGTGCCTCGCGGTCCAGGGCGCGGCGAACGTGAACCAGACGCCGATCGTGCTGGCCACCTGCGACGCCGCCTCCGCGGCCCAGCAGTGGCTGCCGCAGAACGACACCCGTCACATCTACGGCCCCGACGGCGAGCGCCTGCTCACCATCCAGGGCAAGCAGGCCACCCTCAACCTCGGCGAGGCCCAGGTCACCGTCCAGCAGGGCGGCGTCCTGGTCCGTACCGAGCGCACCTACGCCGCCCCCGGCGGCGCGGTCATGCGCTACGCCAACGGCACGGGCAGCGAGACACTGGTCGCGCAGACCGCCGACCACCAGGGCAGCGCCTACACCGAGGTCGGCCTCTACAGCGGCATGCCGGTCCGGGTGCGCAAGCAGGACCCGTTCGGCAACCAGCGCGGCGCCGACACCGCGGGTCAGAACGTCCAGAACAGCCGGGGCTTCCTCGGCAAGACGCGGGACGACGCCTCCGGCTTCCAGCCGCTGGGCGCCCGTCTCTACGACCCGCTGGTCGGACGCTTCCTGTCCGCCGACCCCGTGCTGGACCTGAACGACCCGCTGCAGGCCAACGGGTACGTCTACGCGCAGAACAACCCGGCCACGTACTCCGACCCGACCGGTGAGTCGATCGTCCTGACGGCCTCGGAGCGGGCCGCGGCCCTCGCGGGCGCGGGTCTGTCGGCGGCGCAGGTCGCGCAGGCCGAGGCGATGCAGGGCAAGTCCCTCACCTCCGTCATCCTCGCCGTGGCGTGGGAGACCCTGAAGGACTTCATCGGCATCAACGACGCCATCGCCTGCTTCGGCGGCGACATGTGGTCCTGCGTCAGCATCGTGGTCGACGCCATTCCGTGGTCGAAGCTGGGGAAGATCCCGGCCGTGATCAAGGCGGTCAACCGCACCATCGACGCCATCAAGGCGTTCAAGGTGGCGAAGAAGGCCGCCGAGCTCGTCCTGAAGGCGGCCAAGGCCGCCGAGGAGGCCGCGCTACGGGCGAAGAAGCTGGCGATCGAGAAGGCCAAGAAGGAGGCGGCCCAGAGAGCCAAGAAGAAGGCCGCCGAGGAGGCCAAGAGAAAGGCCGACGCGGCAGCCGCCGCGAAACGCAAGACGGGTAACGCCCCCCAGAAGAAGGCCCAGACCAAGTCCGCGCCGAAGGTCTCCTCCCAGTCCGGCGGGGGCAAGCGCGGCGGTGGCGGAGGCAAGAGCTCCGCCGGCAGCAAGAGCTCCGGAGGCGGAGGCGGCGGCAAGTCCGGCGGTTCCGCTCGCAGCAAGGGCGGCACCAGCGGCAGCGGCGGTTCCGGCAAGGCCGAGGGCGGGAAGTGCAACAGCTTCGTGCCCGGCACGAAGGTGCTGATGGCCGACGGCTCCACCAAGCCGATCGAGCAGGTCAGGACGGGTGACGAGGTCCTGGCGACCGACCCGGGGACCGGGGAGACCCGGACCGAGACGGTCACCGCCGAGATCAAGGGCCAGGGCCTCAAGCACCTGGTCAGGGTCACGATCGACGTCGACGGCGCCAAGGGCTCGAAGACGGCCCAGGTCACCGCGACCGACGGGCACCCGATCTGGGTCCCGGAGCTCGGGGACTGGGTCAAGGCCACCGACCTGAAGTCGGGCCAGTGGCTTCGGACGAGCAGCGGTACGCATGTCCAGATCTCCGCGATCGAGCGGTGGTCCGAGGTCAGGTCCGCCGTACACAACCTGACCGTCTCGGACGTCCACACCTACTACGTGCTGGCGGGGGCCACCCCGTTCCTCGTCCACAACTGCGGTGAGTCCGCGGATGCCGACGGCGCGGCCGACGAGATCGACCACGTCGCGCTCGGCCGCGAGATGAAGGACGGCACGGCCAGCGTCACGAAGTTCGCGGAGACGGTGGGCGCGCGCCACTTCATGAGCTCCACCGACTGGCAGGCGGACGTCCTCGACGCCGTCGCCGCCACGTCCCGGGGCGAGGCGCGGATCTCCTTCCTGCTCGACGGCCTGCCAGGAGCCAGCCAGGGTCCGGCCAAGGCGCTGAAGCTCGCGAGAGAGGCGATGACCGCCAAGGGCGGCCCCCTGGCCACACAATGGGAGCTCGTCCAGGTCGCCGACGCCGGGCTGATGGATACGGTGGACTTCTACCGGTGGAACCGGCGGTTCAACGAATACAGGAGGGTGGCCACCTGATGACGGCATCGCCGGGCACGGGATTCTCGGACGGCCGGAGCTTCAGCCTCATCGGCTACCGGCACAGCCACGCGCAGGTGATCCTGCGCGGGTTCCCTCCCTTCGACGACCTGGTGGTCGAGAACGGTGAGGGCACCGTCCTGGACGTCTGCTTCAACGGCGTACAGCGGGTGGCCTGCGGGCGGGACATCGGACCCCTGCACCTGAGGATCGCGAGCGCCGACGAGAGGAGCGCGCTGGAGGAGCGGATCGGGCCCCTCCGCTGGGGCGAGGTCTTCCTCCTGGAGCCGGACTCCGTCGAGAGCTACGTCGTGGCGGGGAAGGCGCGCTGGGCCGAGTTCCTGGTGCCCGTCCCGTTCACGCTGCCGAGTCCGCTCGACGCCGACAACAAGGAGGAGGCCGCGGCCTACCCGCCGGTCGGCGGCACGGTGCACCTGCTGCCCGCGTCGTGACCGCGGGAGGGTTCGATCCGGAGCGGCGGTGCCGTCACCGCTGATCCGGACCGGACCCGGCATGACCAAGCACGGGGCCTCCCCCACCACCGGTGGGGGAGGCCCCGTCGTCCTTCCGGAGGCGCGGCATGATGGGAGGCCCGCCGACGACCCCCGAGATGCGATGCGTGCCCGTGCCTGAGCCCGAGCGCACCCCTGTGACGATCCTGCTCGTCGAGGACGACGAGGTGATCCGCCGGTCCGTCGCGATGGCGCTGGAACGTTACGGCTACCGCACGACCGTCGCGGGCGACGGGGGGGCGAACAGGATGGCCGCCCAGGCCGAGATCTTCAAGAAGTCCTCGCCCTCGGGGCGCTGACCTGCACAGATAGACGTCTATGGGGTGCTGATCTGCGACTTTGCTCCTTTCCGGAGCTTTCACGATGACACCGCCTTACGCGGTCGATTCTCCCCAGACGCTCCCCAAGGCGGCTTGATTCTCCCCAGATTCTCCCCGGCTGGCACTGCTTCGGCAGGAGCACAGCCCCTGGTCAAGGCTAAGGGCTGTCCCGAAAGTGATCTCTGGTGCGCTGGGTGACCTGCGTGTTCCTCAGTCACCCGGCGAGGATCAGATTGTGCAGTCGAGCAATTCCGAGCATGGCGTGGTGGACGCCGTCGCCCTTGAGGCGGCAGTCTCGGAGGATCTTCCAGGTCTTCATGCGAGCGAAGGCACGCTCAACGCGGGCCCGGACCTTGCGATGGGAAGCGTGGTGTTCCTCTTTCCAGTCGCGGAGCTCGGTCCGGCCCTTCTCGCGGCGGTGCGGGATGACCAGGCCGGTACCCCGATAGCCGCCGTCCGCGATCACCGTGGTCTTCCCGACGGCATCCTTGGCGCCGGACAGTTCCCAAGCCTTGCAGTCGTTGCGGTTGCCGGGCAGCGGCCGGCCGACGGCGACGACGAGTCGGGTTTCGGCGTCGATGACGGCCTGGTGGTTGGTCGAGTACCGGTAGTTCTTCGACTGCTCGGCGACGGTGTGATCGCGGGTGGGAACCAGGGTGCCATCCACGATCAGCACGGCGTCCGTGCGGAACCGCCTGCGCTGCTGGAACGCGAGCAGCGGACCGAGGTGGTCGATGATGCGGTCGGCGGCCGACTTGGACACCCCGAACAGCGGTGCCAGCTGCCGCAACGTCAGGTTGGTCCGCCAGTACGCAGTAACCAGCAGAACCCGGTCCTCCAGCGGCAGCCTCCACGGCCGGCCCTTACGGACAGGATCCGCACCCTCGCGCCGCAACGCGGTGATCAACTTTCCGAACTGCCCCGGGCTCAGCCCGGTGAACGGGGCTATCCAAGACGGCTCCGACGCCGTAACGACACCAGCCAAGGCAGGAATGATCCCTCGTCAAGATGCTGGTGGCGGAGGTCAGTCGATCAGTAGCTCGTCAAGACGCTGGACGGAACGCGGCGTGTGCATCTCATCGGCCATAGCTACCAGGGCCGCGAGGTACTGCCGGGTGATGGGGAGAGCATCCTCGTAGATCCACGAGCACATGGTGTCGAACGCCAGAGCCTCCTCGCCGTGTGACAGCAGATGGCGCACATCCGTGATGACCGCCTCTGAGGCGAGCGGCGAGTCCTCAAGTAGCGCCGCCACCCGCGCTCGATACGACAGGCTCACGGGCTGTCCCCACTCCATGGACGAACGGATCGATGACCCCGCATCCTCGCTGTTCAGCGGAGGGCTTGTCGACTCTCCTGATCAGTTACGGGACAGCCTTTGGGGACTGTTCGGTGATCATGCTGCGGTGACCCGCTGTCGATCTCCACCACCGAGCCGAACAGAACCAGGCGGCCCGCCGTCGCGTGTTCGAGACCCGCGATGGGCTCCGGGTCCCCAGGCGCACCGGGTCCCCACACTGGGGGCTGACTGGCCGCGACCAGGACCGGTCGGTGATCTAGGCGAGGTGGTGGGGTGGGGCGGCCCCCGGCGCCGGCGGCTTCATGGAGAAGTCCGAAGAACTGGCGCTGGAAGTCCGGGTCCCGGGCGGTGCGCTGAGCGAGAAGCCACGCCTCGTCGGCGTGCTGCTCGCCGACGAGCGTGACCCGCGGCCAGCCATACCGAGCGAACCCGTTGAGCCGGCGGGTGTTGTCGGCGTTGATGCGGACAAGGTCTGGGGGGAGGGTGCGCGCCCATTTGCTGTGACCGATCTCGGACGGCTTGACGCCCGGTGTGCCGCAGCCGTTGTGCAGCCGGCCGCGGAGCACCTCCTGCGGACGCGCGCCAGCCGCCCCTTGCGGGGAGGCTGACCCCTGTCGTGGGTAGCTGGCACGCAGGGCGCGGTCCCGTGTTCGCCGGCTTCACAGGAAGGCGGCGACGGCACCTCGGACTTGCGGGTGAACAGCGGGGCCTGGGCGAGGGCAACCGTGTTGACGCAGGTGATGCGGCGCGGGCCTCGTCTGGGTGGAGGTCGGTGATGGCCACCAGTCGCCTCCGAACTGTGATCGACGGCGACCGAGGCCGATCCTCATCCTCTGACGGGCAGTCCGTGATCAGGGCACGCGCAGTGTCCGCTGCCGTGGACCACCAGGAAATTGTCGATCGGGCGGAGGCGGCGATCGAATGCGAAGGCACAGAAGTGATCCTCGGAAAAGGCAGACAGGTTGCGAGCATTAGGGGGGAGGTTCGAGATCGCTCACGGCAGATAGGAATCTCGCGGACAGGACTGGAACGACGCGCAGGGGCATGCCAATCTACACATCCACTGATTCGGCCCCTGTCAAGCAGCGGACCTAAATCCTGATGGAGGTGGCACCTGTCCCCGCCGCTGCTCGAATCCCTCCGATCCGCGTTTCCCCTCCTTCTCGCGCTCGGGACGGTGAACGGCTGTCGTGTCCTCACTGCAGGGCAACCTTGGCGGCGACTCGGCCGCCCTGTGCCTATGCGTACGTGTCGTTGGCCTCTTTGCCGAAGACAAGGAGCAACAGGACTTGCTGATCGGACAGCGGATTCTGGCGAGGGTGGCCGTCCGCTCGGAGGCAACCGCTGAGAGCGTTTTGTCCCGACGGGGGTGTTTGGTATCGCCGGTTTGTTTGAGGAGTTCTGCAGGTGTGGTGGGTGTGGCGGTCGATGTCAGCGTAGGGTGGGAGGATCACGGGATGCCTCTGCCTCAGCCTGATGATCTGACCTCGCTCGTACTGCGTACCGACTTCGGTGACGACGGAGCTTGGGACGCGGTTCGAGCTGCGCTCGACGCGGCCGATGAGTACCCCCACGCCACGTATGTCAGCGAGTTTCGCTTCGCCGACGCGGAGGTCCGGGCATTGGTGGATGAAGAGGCTGCCGCGGATGAAGAAGCGCAGATCGTCCATGTCTTTCTGGCGGACGCGGCCACGATGAAGGATCCGGATCACTCGCTCCTGGCCGTGGATCTCTCGGACGAGCCCGGGCGGACATTCAGGCTCCCCGCGCGGTGGTTTCCTGACGTCTCGGCCAACCTCAGCATCGCCAACATGGACTTTGCGGAGTTCGCCGACGCTGCTGATGGATCAGGAACCTTCCGCGGCTTTGACGAGGGCTGACCCTCTATCTGGGTGAGCTATGTGCCGCGCCGGTTCAGAGTGGCTTCGCGGGTGAGGCGGCGGCTCATCAGGTCGATCATGGCAAGGCGGATCATGGCTTCGGAGCGGTGGGGGTGGGTCTCGTAGTCGCGGGCGAGGCGGCGGTGGTGCATGAGCCAGCCGAAGGTCCGCTCGACGACCCAGCGCCGCGGAATCACCTTGAAGCCCTTCTGGGCGGGGTCGCGGCGGGTGACCTCGACGTCGATGCCCAGGCGGGCGCCGTGGTCGATGACCTTGGTGCGGTAGCCCATGTCGGCCCAAGCCTTCGTGACACGCGGTTGGTCTGCCGCGATGCTTGAGAGAACCTGAATGCCGCCGACGTTGTCGGAGACGCTGGCGGCGGTGACCAGCACGGCCAGGAGCCTCGCCGCGGCCAGTGCCCGATTGACGGTGCGTTGGGTGAGGGTGAGTTCCCGGCCCGGTGGTCGTTTGAGCCCGGTGGTGACCCAGGGCCCGGCGCCCTGGTAGGCGCGGTCGGCGAGGATCGGGACGCCCTGACGCTCGCAGATCCGGATGATGCGATGGGTGCGGGCTGCGGTGAGGTCGTGAGTGCGGCCCGGCAGCGCCGGCGAGATCCACAGGATCTCACCGGCGGGGTCGGTGACGACCTGGACGTTCACGCCGTGCCGGCGGTGCTTGGCCGAGTAGTCCGCCCGGCTGTCACCGACACGGTCGCACTCGGCGAGAGTGCCGTCCAGCAGGACGAACTTCGGATCGTGCTCGCGCAGAGACTTGAGCAGACCCGGGGCCCGGTCGGCGAGCAGGCCGGTCACGGCGGTGACATACGCGTGAGCGGTGCCGACGGATATCCCGAAACCGGACGCGATCCGGGTGAGGGTGTCGTGGCAGCGCAGGTACACCAGAGCGACGAGCGCACGCTGGTGCGGCGGGAGCTTGCAGCGGCGGTCACCCTCGCGGGTGACGATGAGCATGGTGACCCACTCGACCAGGGCGTGAGGGAGGTCGAGTGCGGCAGGATAGGGAACCAACAGGGCTCCTGTGCCGGTGGGTTGAGACGTCGAACACCTCCCTCAACGGCACGGGAGCTTTGTGCGTTGCGGCCCTCACCTCGACCTGACCGGCGTCACCCGATCAGTGGCCACGCTGAAAACGCGCACTGGTTGCAACGGGCTCCGGTCCTCTCTCGGGGCAACTCTGGAGCGGATCATGGAGCATCTGACCGAGGAGGAAGACGACTAGGGTCTGTCCGATGGACCGGGCGCTGCGCTCGTCCCTGCTGACGCCGCCGGAGACAATGTGGGGCCGCGTGGGCGCGCTGTGCGGCCCGCTACCAGGCGCCGGCGAAACCGCGGCAGCAGTGGACGAACAGGGCGTCGCCATCGCGTACGGCGCAGTCGGGGTGTGCCGTTGTCGCCGAGGGAAGCTATCTCTCAGTTCTTCCGCCCGTCACCGAGCGGAGCGTCCACGAATACGGCTTCTCCACCCTGCCGACCACCGGACACGGGGGCGACTACCCGGACGGCGTCTGGTCCCGTCTCTTCTACCGGGGCCGGGTGCCCGACGACGGCCGCATCGACCCGGACGAGGCCGCCGTCCGGACCGCCGAGCAGTGGCTCGCCCATCCTCCTGAGAGCCCCTGGGTGCTGTTCGTGCCGCTGGTGGCCCCGCACTGTCCGTTCCAGGTCGAGGAACCCTGGTTCTCCCGTTTCGACCGGGCCGCCGTGCCCGGCCCCGCAGCCCCCGGCGATCCCTCCGGCGAACCCGGCTACATGCGGGCCGTCCGCGACCGCCACGGCATCGCCGAGGTCAGCCCCGGACAGTGGCGCGAGGTCGTGGCCACGTGTTACGGCATGGTCGCCCGCCTCGACGACCAACTCGGCCGGATCACACGGGCGGTCGAGGCGGCGGGCGCGGCCGACGACACCGTCACCCTCTTCTTCGCCGACCACGGCGAATACCTCGGTGATTACGGCCTGATCGAGAAGTGGCCCTCCGCCATGCACGACTGAGTCACCCGCGATCCGCTGATCATCAGCGGCGGTGGATTCACCGGCGGCCAAGTCAGCGACGCGATGGTGGAGATGATCGATGTCCTGCCGACCGTCCTGGAACTGGCCGGTGTCGAGGCCCCCCTACCGCCACTTCGGCCGCAGCCTCACCCCGCTGCCGTGCGACCCGGACGCCCCGCACCGTACGTACGCCTTCACCGAGGGCGGTTTCACGGTGGAGGAGGAGCCGCAGATGGAACGCCCCGGCTTCCCGTACGACCTCAAGGGCGCCATCCAGCACGAACGGCCCGAACTGGTCGGCAAGGCGGTCGCAGTACGGGACCATGAGTGGACGTACGTATGGCGGCTCTACGAGCAGCCCGAGCTGTACGACCGCACGAAGGACCCGCGCGAGCGGACCAACAAGGCGGGCGACCCCGCCCACGCGGTCATCGAGCGGCGTCTCCACGACGCGGTGCTCCGATGGCTGGTGGAGACCACCGACGTCATCCCCACCGTTCCCGACCCCCGCCTCCCGCAGGTGTCTCTCCCCGCACCGGGCGGTGGCGGCGGGACCGGTTGAGCCCGGGAGGGATCCGCAGGCCGAGGAGCGCTCGTGAACGGCCGCGGCGGCGCAAGCGTCCCGCAGCCTTCAGCAACACGCTTTATACCGTGTCCTATGTGGTGAGGCGGACGAGTCGTTTGTAGCAGCAGATGGCGGCTGCGAGGCCGAGAAAGGGCAGGTAGTTGCGGGGGTGTCGTTCGTAGCGGTGGTTGACCGGATACCGCCGGCTCAACCCAGTAGGGTCGGGGTGGTGGTGCGGGCCGTCGGTGTGCGCACGGCGGCGGCTGCCAGGAGGACCGCGGCGACCAATTACAGTGCTGCGGTCTCCCTTCCGCAGCGGTGTCAGCCGCCTGGAGACGAACTTCTCCTGGATGAAGCGAAGGGAAAGTCTACGGACGCCCGTACTTCACCTGTGGTGGCGACGGTGAGCAATGAGTAGCCCGGCAGGGCGGTGATCCACTGATGTGCCTCGCGAGCGCCCAGGACCATCGCAGCCGTTGCGTAGACGTCGGCCCACATCAGATCCGGGCCCGTCACGGTCGCCGCAAGTAGCTCCGTGGCCGGGGTTCGGGTGCGCGGGTCGATGATGTGGTTGCCTCGCTCGGTCGTGCCCGAGGTGGCGATCGCCTGGTCCCGGCCTGTCACCACGGTCAGGAGCTGTCCCGGATTCCTGGGGTCGGCGATTCCGGTGCTCCAGAGGCCCGCAGCGCCTGGTGCCCCTCCGACCCGTACGTCACCGCCCGCGTTCACGCACGCGTCCGTACCGCCCGCCTCCCGCAGTACCCGCCAGGCTCGTTGGGCAGCCCAGCCCTTGACCAGGCCACACGGATCGGGCCGACCGTCCACCCAGATGTCGAAGGCGCCCCGGGTGCGGCTGTGCGCGACGTCGCACAGTTCCAGCACGCGCCGTACCGCCGGAGTGGTGTCCGCGCGGCCTGACTCGCCGCGCCGCAGTCGGCTCACGGCACTCTCCGGCAAGTAGGGGGAGAACTCCTGGTCGACCGCGTGCAGGAGCGCCACGGCTCTGTCCAGTGCGGCCCGTAGCCCGGGCGTCCGCCGGTGGCGCAGGGTGAAGGAGACCACAGTGCCCATCACCGGTTCGGCGTGCCGCCAGGGCGCGGCCCCGGCGTTGGTCAGGTCATCCATGAGCCTGGTCCAGTGCGCTCTGGAGGGACTGGATGTAGCCCTCACTCGTGTAGGTGGCCCCCGACACCGTGTCGATGTGTGCGCCCTGTGCGGTGAGAGCCTCACCGGTCAGCGTCGGCACCGCGTAACCGGCGATCTCGCGGTCGCGTTCGTTGCCGGACGGTGTCCGGACCGCTGTGACACCGGTGAGTCGTCCGTCGGCGATCGTGATGCGGACCTGGACCGGCCCGTATCGCGTGTCGACCACCTCTCCCGTGTACGTGCCAGAGGCAGGGGTTCCCCGTGCAGTGCCGGCGGTGTCCGGACGGGTCGAAACGGTCACGGCGCTCTGGTGCGGCTTCAGGGCGAGCAGCGAACAGACTCCGGCCACGGTGACAGCGATGGAGAGCAGCAGCCGACGCATGGGACCTCCTTTGTGGGGGCGGCGGGACGATCTCTCGAGGCGCGACCTGGAGGTCACCAGGCGAAGGACTCGTGGTGGATCCGGCGCGCAGGCACCCCCGCCTCACGCAGCGCCGCCTCCGCCGCCGCCGTCCAGCCAGGGGGGCCACACAGGAAGCAGGCCCGCACCGCCACGTCCGGGACCAGGCCCCGCAGTGTGGCGGCATCCACAGGCAGGCGGTACCCCGCCGGGTGACCGACGGAGTAGTAGGCGCGCGCGCCTCGACGGGCCGCGATCGCCTCGATCTCCTTGCGGAGTACCAGATCCTCGGGACGGCGTCCCCAATGGATCAGGACAGGATCCCTGGGCAGGGTCTCGAAGAGCACCCGCAGAGGGGTGATGCCCACCCCGGCCGCGAGCAGGAGGGTGGGGCGTCCCGCCGCGCGGTCTCGAGTGAGAGCACCGTACGGGCCCTCGGCCCAGACCCGGGTGCCGGGGCGGAGCGTGGCGAGTGCGGCACTGTGTCCGCCCAGCGCCTTCACGGTGATGCGCAGGGCGTGTCCGTCCGGAACGGCGGACACCGAGTACGGCGACGCGGTCCACCACAACCCCGGCGCCAGGAAGCGCCATCGGAAGAACTGACCGGGTCGGACGGTGAGTGCGTCGAGGCGATCGCCGCTGACGAGGACGGACACCACGTCCGGGGCCTCGCTTCGGACCTCAGCGACGCGGAGCCGGTGGCGCCGCGCCATCTGTACCGGCACGAGTATCCGGTACCGCGCGATCAGCGCGAGGGCCACCGCGTACAGCGCGTACCAGGCGGATCGCGCGAAGGGCCGATCGAAGTCCGCTCCGTTCGCGATCTGATGGCCGAAGGCCAGAAAGATCGCCGTGTAAGTGAGGAGGTGCAGGTAGTACCAGGTCTCGTGGCTGAGTCGACGGCGGGCGGCGCGCGCCGAGACAGCCGCGGTGAGCAGGAGAAGCAGCAGTGCGACCGTCGCCTTGAGCATGTCCGGGTAGTGCAGGACGACCCGGACGCTCTCGGTGACCGGATCCGTCCGGCCGGTGAGAGCGTAGCCTTCGATGATCAGCAGCGCATGGGCCACTGTCAGGCCGATCGTGTAGCGACCGGCCATCGCGTGCCAGCGAGCCATCCGGTCGGGGCCCACGGTGCGATCCAGGAACGGCACCCGTGCCATGAGGACGACCAGCACCGCGCAGGCGTATCCCGCGAGGAGACCTGTGATGCGGCCCGCGCCGGTGAACCAGCCGGCGGGTCCCACGACCGAGGCCGTGTCCACCCACCACAGGCCGATCGCTGCTGCGGCCCCTGCCCAGATCACCGCTTGGACCCCGAACATCGCTACGGCCGCGGACCCGGCGGGGCCACGGCCGGCACGACGTCGGCCGCCTGGCCGCGCCGTCCGTGCTGCGTCCGTACTCATCGGCTCCCTCGCCCTCGGTTCGTTCGCCCAGCGGGGCGCTGGGTCTTGCTCACTGTGGTGCGTGATCCTGTGAGAAGCCTCTGAACCGGATCCCGATCAGACCTGCCGTACGACCTCGGAGCCGCCCGGGAGCGGAGGTGGCACGGCAGGCGGCGGGGAACCGTTCAGAGGAAACTCAGAGGTGGGGAGGGATCTCCGTCTCCATGCCGTCCGGCATCCTGGAAGGACCATGAACCCATCGCCGCGAACCGGGGTGCGCCGCCTCGACGGCACCAGCCCGAGGATCCTTGTCGTCGACGACGAGCCGGACCTCACCGAGGTGCTGGCCGCAGCCCTGCGCACCGAAGGCTGGGAGGTCCGCACCGCGGGAACGGCCGCGGAGGCGATCGCGGCCGCCGAGGACTTCGGCCCGGACGCGGTCGTCCTCGACTGGATGCTGCCGGATCACGACGGCCCTCAGGTGCTGGCCAGGCTGCGCACGGCCCGTCCCACCCTGTGCGTTCTGTTCCTGACTGCGCGCGACGCGGTCGAGGACCGGATCGCCGGAATCACAGCCGGTGCCGACGACTACGTCACCAAGCCGTTCAGCCTCGAGGAGGTGCTGGCCCGGCTGCGAGGACTGCTGCGTCGAGCGGGGCTCGCGGGGGTCACGCACGGGGCCGGACCGCGTCTGGTCCTTGCCGATCTCGTCATGGACGAAGAGGGGTACGAGGTTGCCCGCGGCGGTGTGCCCATCGACCTTTCCCGCACCGAGTTCGAACTGCTGCGCTATCTCCTGCGCAACGCGCACCGCGTGCTGTCCAAGCGGCAGATCCTCGACCACGTCTGGCGTTACGACTTCGGCGGTCGCGCCCATGTGGTCGAGCTCTACATCAGCTACCTGCGCAAGAAGATCGACGCCGGCCGCCCGCCGCTCATCCATACCGTGCGTGGTGTCGGCTACGTGCTGCGCCCCGAGCGTCGATGAACCCGCATCGTCCGTCGCGGGTCCGAGGGCGGCGCCTCCGGCTCGGTCTGCCCCGTTCTCTCCGTGCTCGGCTGACCGCCGGGCTCGTCGTGCTTCTCGCCTTCGCCTGTCTCGTCGTCGGGCTGGTCACGGTGTTCTCCCTGCGGAGTTTTCTGATCAGCCGCCTTGACCAGCAGATCGTGGCGAGTGGAGGCCGGTTCGCCGTCAGCCTCGAACACGAGGACCGGCCCGACGCGGACGGCCGGGGCGACACACGGGGGCAGGCCGACGGAACTCTCGGGGTCCGGCTGCTGCGGGGCCGGATCTCGCAGGCCGCCCTCGTGCGGGGCACCGGTGATGTCGCGGTGCCGCTGACCGCCGACGACGAGCGGGCGCTCGCGGCCGTCGACGCCGGTGGCCGGCCCCGAACCCTGCACCTGGCCTCCCTGGGGGACTATCGTGTGGCGGCCTGGAGCGGCGACGACGGCGACGTCCTGCTGTCCGGTCTGCCGCTGCACCCGGTCGAGGAGACGGTGGAGCGGCTCGTGGCCGTGGAGGCGATCGTGTTCGCGATCGTCCTCACCATGGCCGGGGTCGCCACCGCAGTGTGGACCAGACTCTCGCTGCGACCTCTCGAACGTCTTGCGGCGACCGCCGACGAGGTGACCCGACTTCCGCTTGCCACGGGGCAGGTCGCCATGCCGCCGCCGCTCCCCGACACCCGGCCGGACTCGGAGACGGGCCGGCTCACCGGCGCGTTCAACCGGATGCTCGGCCATGTCGGCGACGCCTTGGATCGCCGGCACGTCGTGGAGGAACGGCTGCGCACCTTCGCGGCCGACGCGGGACATGAGCTGCGTACGCCTGTCGCCACGGTGCGGGCCCGGGCCGAGCTCGCGCTCCGCCATCACGGAGACACCCTGCCCGACGAGGTTCGACACGCTCTCGAACGTATCGACGCCGAATCTCGTCGCATGAGCCTTCTGGTGGACGAACTGCTTCTCCTGGCCCGGCTGGACGCGGGGCGCAGCCTGCGCCGGGACGACGTCGACCTGAGCAGACTGGTCCTCGATTCGGTCGCGGACGCGTCTGCCCGGCACCCTGGACATCTGTGGGAACTGGACCTCCCCGAGGAACCGGTCCATGTCATGGGCGACGGTGACCGTCTCCACCAGGTTCTCGGGAATCTGCTCGCGAACGCCGGCGGGCACACTCCGGAAGGGACACGGGTCACGGTCGCTCTCGGCACGGATGCCGAAGGGGTTGCCGTCACCGTCACGGATGATGGCCCCGGCATTCCCGCGGAGTTGCTGCCCGGCGTCTTCCACCGGTTCACCCGCGGCGACTCCTCACGATCCCGCACGACAGGCTCGACCGGGCTGGGCCTTGCCATCGTGGACGCCGTGGCCCGAGCGCACGACGGCCGGGCGACAGTCACCAGCCGTCCTGGCCACACCCGCTTCACTCTGCGCCTGCCTGACCGGCGTGCGGACACCGATGTCCGTGGTGAGGCGCATGGGGGGCCCAGGGATCCGCGTACGCGGCGTGGTCCGCAGTCCGTGGACTGAGCGAGTCGTCTGCTCACCGCACATGACGGGGCGCATGCCTGCCCCCCGTCATGTGCACGGGAGTCTGGGCCAAGGCTTGTCCCGTAAACGATCTCTGAGGCGGTGCGGATGTGCGTGGGTCGTGGGCCGAAGTCAAGAAGGGACTCGACACGTTCTTGCGCACCGCGGGAGCGTCGCGTGAGTTCACCCAGGTGCGACTGATCGGATACTGCTACGACGAGACCTTCGACGTGGGCTGAGGCTGATCATCTTGAGCGAATACAACATCTACGCCGGCCACCGGCAGCCGCAGGCCCCTGGGGCCACCCTCGCGAAGACCCTGTGGGCGGACCTCGAAGCGGACCTCGGCATCAGGTTCTCCGGTGACGCCGATGGGCAGTCCCCCTCCTTCACTTGGGGGACAACGAGCGCTGGCTGAGCGTCTGGGTCGCCGTGCCGCCAGACCTGGACGAGCCGCGCCACTCCCACCCGGCCCGGGTCACTGCCAATCAGCCGGACTCGGACGCCTGGGCCCACCGGGTCTTCAACGCCCTGGACGCAACGGGCCGGTACTCGCTGTTCATGATCGAGGACAACGAGGACTTGGTCCGGACGAACTCGGAGCTCGCCCGCATCCAGTGGGAAGACCGCTGATCCCCTGACCCGCAGCCAAGGACCTGTGCCTGTCCAGGAAGTGATCAGCGGCAGTACCGGCGGGAACCGTGTGAGGATCTCGCCGTGACTGGTGTGATCACGGCGTCACAGCCGTCCTGGACAGCCCCGTTCACCGGGCTGAGCGCGCGGCAGTTCGGCAAGCTGATCACCCTCCTGCGGCGCGAGGGCGCGGATCCGGTCCGCAAGCCGACCCTGGAGCCTGCCCCTGGAGGACCGGGTCCTGCTGGTCGCCGCGTACTGGCGCACCGACCTCACCCTGCGCCAGCTCGCCCCGCTGTCCGGGGTGTCGAAGTCGGCCGCCGACCGCATCATCGGCCACCTCGGGCCGTTGCTCGCGCTGCACCAGCGCCGGCGGTTCCGCAAGGACACCGTCCTGATCGTGGACGGCACCCTGGTCCCCACCCGCGACCACAGCGTCGCCGAGCAGTCGAAGAACTACCGGTACTCCACCAACCACCACATCGTGATCGACGCGGACACGGCTCGTCGTCGTCGGCCGGCCGCTGCCGGGCAACCGCAACGACTGCAAGGCGTGGGAGTTGTCCGGCGCGAAGGGCGCCGTGGGCAGGACGACCGTGATCGCGGACGGCGGCTAACGGGGCACCGGCCTGGTCATCCCGCACCGCCGCGAACCCGGCCAGGCCGAACTCCTGGCCTGGAAAGAGGAACACAACGCCTCCCACCGCAAGGTCCGCGCCCGCGTCGAGCACACCTTCCCCCGCATGAAGACCTGGAAGATCCTCCGCGACTGCCGCCTCAAGGCGACGGCGTCCACCACGCCATGCTCGGCATCGCCCGCCTGCACAGCTTCGCCCTCGCCGGGCGACGGAGGAAGGCGCAGGTCATCCAGCACGCCGTAGATCATTTACGGGACAACGCTCAGCGCAACCTACTCGGATCCGCAGGTGCTGCGGCGCGCCTTCCACTCGTGGGCGTTCAACAAGAACGCCTGGGCTGAGGAGCCGTCGGAGGAGTCGCGGCGGGCAGTGGATTGGATGAAGCGGAACTCCTGGCCTGTCGGCGATCTTGTGGAAGCCGAGGTCCGTCAATGGCTCCGCCGGCCGCATCGCCGCGTAGTACATGCAGCCGAAGAACGCCTCCAGATGGCCGGCTGTTCCGGAACCAGGCCGGCAACTACGTGGACCCAGCGGCCTATGGCACGACATGGGCGCGGGCGCGGAAGCATGTGCTGACACGCATGGAGCTCAGCTCCGGGCTGGCCCGGAGCCCCTACGATCTCCGGCACGCCCGTATCTCGTTCTGGCTGTACTCCGGTGTGGACCCGGCCGAGTGTGCTCGCCGCGCGGGTCGGAGCATCGAGGTCCTCTTCCGGCACTACGCCAAGTTCCTGGACGGCATGCGGGAGCAGGCCAACAGCCTCATCGAGCAGTCGATGGAGGAGTGGGACCGCGTCAGCCAGGGTCAGGTGCCCTGTGCGGTGAGTCCGGAGTCTGGTCCGTGACTGGTCCGGAAGTGCTGGTCAGAAGTGGGATACCGGTGGGGCGAACTGGGAGTTTGGGTGTAAATGCGACCCCTCCCTGCGCGGGGCGAGTGAGAGGCGCCTGACGGGCAAAAGACCAGGTCAGGCGCCTCTTTTCGTGCCGCTAGAAGAACCCGAGCTTCTTCGGCGAGTAGCTGACCAGCAGGTTCTTCGTCTGCTGGTAGTGGTCCAGCATCATCTTGTGGGTCTCCCGGCCCACGCCCGACTGCTTGTAGCCGCCGAAGGCCGCGTGCGCCGGATACGCGTGGTAGCAGTTGGTCCAGACGCGGCCCGCCTGGATGGCGCGGCCCGCGCGGTAGGCGGTGGTGGTGTCGCGGGTCCAGACGCCGGCACCGAGGCCGTACAGGGTGTCGTTGGCCGTGCGGATGGCGTCGTCGAAGTCGGTGAAGGAGGTGACGGCGACGACCGGGCCGAAGATCTCCTCCTGGAAGATCCGCATGTGGTTGTCGCCCTCGAAGATGGTCGGCTGGACGTAGTAGCCGCCCGCCAACTCGCCGTCGTAGTCGAGGCGCTGACCACCCGTCAGGATCTTGGCGCCCTCCTGCTGGCCGATCTCCAGGTACGAGAGGATCTTCTGGAGCTGGTCGTCGGAGGCCTGCGCGCCGATCATCGTCGCCGTGTCCAGGGGGTGCCCGGGGAGGATCAGCTCCGTGCGGGCCACCGCCGCTTCCAGGAACTCGCGGTAGTGGCCGCGCTGGACCAGGGCGCGGGAGGGGCAGGTGCAGACCTCGCCCTGGTTGAGGGCGAACATGGTGAAGCCTTCGAGGGCCTTGTCGCGGAAGTCGTCGTCCGCCGCCCACACGTCGTCGAAGAAGATGTTCGGCGACTTGCCCCCCAGCTCCAGGCTGACCGGCTTCAGGTTCTCCGCCGCGTACTGCATGATCAGCCGGCCCGTCGACGTCTCGCCGGTGAAGGCGATCTTCGCGACCCGGGGCGAGGACGCCAGGGGCTTGCCCGCCTCCTCGCCGAAGCCGTTGACGATGTTCAGCACGCCCGGCGGCAACAGGTCGGCGACCAGGCTCAGCCAGAAGTGGATGGAGACCGGGGTCTGTTCGGCCGGCTTCAGGACGACCGCGTTGCCCGCCGCGAGGGCCGGGGCCAGCTTCCACACCGCCATCAGGATCGGGAAGTTCCACGGGATGATCTGGGCGACGACCCCCAGCGGCTCGTGGTAGTGGTACGCCACGGTGTCCTCGTCGAGCTCGCTGAGCGAGCCCTCCTGGGCCCGCAGCGCCCCCGCGAAGTAGCGGAAGTGGTCGATCGCCAGCGGGATGTCCGCCGCCAGCGTCTCGCGCACCGGCTTGCCGTTCTCCCAGCTCTCCGCGACGGCCAGCGCCTCCAGGTTCGCCTCCATCCGGTCCGCGATCCGCAGCAGCACCTGGGCGCGCTCCGCCGGCGCCGTGCGGCCCCAGGCCGGCGCCGCCGCGTGCGCGGCGTCCAGCGCGCGCTCCACGTCCTCGGCCGTTCCGCGGGCCACCTCAGTGAACGCCCGGCCGTCGACCGGGCTCGGGTTCTCGAAGTACCGGCCGCGCGCCGGGGCGACGTGCTCACCGCCGATCCAGTGGTCGTAGCGGGGCTCGTACGACATGATCGAACCCTCGGTGCCGGGGGCCGCGTAACGGGTCATGGGCAGGACCTCCTCGTACCGCGCCGGCCGTCCCTGGCCGGCTGCGCTCAGCGGCGAGTCTGCGCGGATCGACGTTGCAACCCCGTTGCGCCCGCCGAGAGTTCGGCGTCCAGCGCGGACAGCCGCGCCCGTACGGCCGGAGCCTGCGCCGCCGGTACGGCGGCGGCCAGCGCCCGCCACACCACCACGTCGTCCTCTCCCCACGCGCTGTACGCCCAGTCCGCGAGCAGCCCCGGATCCGCCCGGTCCACCAGCGCCGCCCGCAGCCGGCCGGCCAGCCGCTCCCGGAGGCGTACCACCCCCGGGGCCCGCGATCCCGGCAGCAGCGGCCCCGCGTACTCCCCGAGCGCCGTCGCCACCGCCCCCGAGGCGAGCCGCCGGTCCACCGTCAGGAAGTCCGCGTCGACCTCCCCGGTCAGCCGGTACGGGCGCGACGCCAGCAGCCCCGCACCGAGCAGCCCCCGCAACCGGGACATCTCCGCCCGCAACGTCACCGGGGTCACCGACTCGTCCTCGTAGAGCAGCGTCAGCAGTTCGTCGCCGCCCACCCCCTCCGGCCGGTGGGCCAGCACCGTCAGGATCTCGCTGTGCCTGCGGGTCAGCCGCAGCCGCCGCCCCGCCACCTGCAAGAGCGCCTCGTCCCTGCCCAGCGCCGCGAGACGCGGCCGCGCCCGCGCCGGGGCCGGGGCGAGAAGCGCCAGCTGCGACTCCGCCGCCCTCGCCACCGCCTGCACGAACGCCAGGCTGTGCGGATGCGCCAGACCGTCCCCGCCCGTGATGTCCACCGCGCCCAGCAGCCGCCCGCTGCGCGGGTCGTGCACCGGCGCCGCCGCACACGTCCACGCCTGCGCCGGGCGCTGGAAGTGCTCCGCGGCGCACACCTGCACCGGCCGGTCCACGGCGAGCGCGGTCCCCGGCGCGTTGGTCCCCGCCGCCGTCTCCGACCAGCGCGCCCCCGGCACGAAGTTCATCCGGCGCGCACTCCGGAGCGTCTCCGGGTGTCCCTCCACCCACAGCATCCGCCCCGCCGCGTCACAGACCGCGATCAGATGCTCGCCGTCCCGCGCGTACGCCCCCATCAGCTCCCGGATCACCGGCATCGCCGCCGCCAGCGGATGCTCCTCCCGGTGCCCCGCCAGCTCCTCCTCGTCGAGCTCGACCCGCGCCGCGCCGTCCGGGCTCACCCGCGCCCGTACCGAGCGCCGCCACGAATCGGCGACCAGCGGCCGCACCGGCGGGAAACCGAGCGGGCCCCCGGCCGTGAACGCCTCGTGCGCCCGGCGTACGGCAGCGGTGCCTCCCGGGGCCGGACCCGCCGCTCCGGCCGCACCCGCCGCGCCCGTCACCGCACCGCTCAACTCGGCCTCCCCGGCGAGGCCGTTGGCCTCGTGGACGTCATCGTCATCGCCATCGTCGTGCGCGCGGGAGGCGCCGACAAGCGTCCGCGCGGCCTCGCCTGTGCCTCCTGTCCGGTACCCGTCACGCGGACCGTCACGTACAGTGGTGCCGGGCCGTGACTGGCGCTTGAGGTGGATCACCACCGGGGAGCGGTCCGGCGGACGCGCTCACCGGCGCGGCCGTGTCGCGGTCGCGCGCCTGGGCATCCACCGGTCATCGTCGACGCCCAGGAGTGGCCCATGTCCACCAGCACCGCCCGCCTCATGGACGGCACCGCGCTCGCCCGCCGCACGGTCGAGGAGACCGCCGTCCGCGCCGCCGAGATCACCCGCCGCACCGGCGTCACCCCCTGTCTGGCCACCGTCCTCGTCGGCGCCGACCCGGCCTCCGTCACGTACGTCAAGATGAAGCAGAACCGGTGCGCGAAGGCCGGAATCCGCTCCAAGCACGTCGAACTGCCCGCCGACACCACCACCGAAGAGCTCGTCGCGGCGATCACCGCCCTCTCCGAGGACCCCGAGGTCCACGGCATCCTGCTCCAGCACCCCGTCGGCCCGCACATCGACGAGCGCGCCGCCTTCGAGGCCATCGCCCCGGAGAAGGACGTCGACGGCGTCACCATGGCCTCCTTCGCCGCCATGGGCTTCGGCCTGCCCGGCTTCGTCTCCTGCACGCCCGGCGGCATCATGCGCCTGCTCGACGCGTACGACGTCGAGCTCAGCGGCAAGCGGGCCGTGGTCGTCGGCCGCAGCGCCATCCTCGGCAAGCCGGCCGGTCTGCTGCTCCTCGGCCGCGACGCCACCGTGACCTACTGCCACTCCCGCACCACCGACCTCTCCGCGGCCATCCGAGAGGCCGACATCCTCGTCGCCGCCGTCGGCAAGCCCCACTTCATCAAGGGCGAGGACATCAAGCCGGGCGCCGTCGTGATCGACGCCGGCTACAACCCGGGCAACGTCGGCGACGTCGACTTCGAGAGCGCCGCCGAGCGCGCCTCCCTCATCACCCCCGTGCCCGGCGGTGTCGGCCCGATGACCATCGCCGTCCTGCTCGCCCAGACCGTCGAGGGGGCAGAGCGCCAGCTCGGGCTCTGATCCGCACGGTTCGGGGGCTGCGCCGTCGCGGCGGGCCCGTACCGGTGGGCGATCGGGTGCGTGTCCGGGGCCGGCCCCGGTCCCTGCCCCGCGCCCGTCCGGTGCCGTGCCCGGTGCCGTGTCCGGCGCCTGTCGGGTACCGCGCCCGGCGCCCGTCCGGTGCCGTGTCCGGCGCCTGTCGGGTACCGCGCCCCGCGCCCGTCCGGTGCCGTTTCCTGGCGCCTGTCCCGGTTTGCGAAGAGGTGTCCGTCGGCGCCGCCCCCGGACCGTCGGTCCCCGCCGTTCGTTTCGTGTCCCTCGGGCCGTGATCAGGGTCTCGCCCCAGCAGCGGGATTGTCACGGTTCTGTACGAGCGGTGCCCAAGTCGCGGATATCGCTCGCCACATGGGCGACGCCGGGTGAACCTGTTCCCTATGCTCCACCCGCCGACGGCATCCCCGTCCCGCGGCGCCCGGGATCCCCGACGGCCGGGCGCCGGCGCTCTGCTCGTCGCGGCGCTCGCCGCGGTCCTGCTCCTCTCGGTCGCCCTCACCGCGCGCGACGGCCACGACGTCCGCGCGCCGCGTGCCGTCGGCTCCGCTCGCGCCGGGGCCGGCACGGCGGCTCCGCCGGACGCGGGACCCGCCGGAGGGCGTGCCGACACCCCGTACGACACGCCCGGCCAGCATCCCTCCGCGCAGGGCGAGAGCCCCTCGCCCCTGCCGACGCGGACGGCCGCGCCGACCCGATCGGCGAAGCCCCGCCAGGCCCGCACCGCCTCCTCGTCACCCACCGGCTCCGGTTCCGGTGCGGGTTCCGCCCCCACGGCGACCCGCGGGACGACCGCGCCCCCGCGGTCCACCCCGGGCCCCTCGGCGGCGCCCTCCGGCACCCCGTACGACCGGCTGCGCGTCGGCGACTGCTTCGACATCGACCGCGACGCGCCCGGCACCGTCGTCCGCCGCACCTGCGGCAGGCCGCACGACGCCCAGGTCGTCGCCCGGCTGCGGCTCACCGGCCGGTACGCCGACGACGGCGCCGTACGGGACGCCGCCGCCGTCCTGTGCCGGGGGCTGCTCCGCCGCAAGGCCGCGGACCAGCCGCTCGGCACCCGCTGGACGACCTTCGTCCAGTACCCGTACCGCACCAGCTACCTGCTCGGCGACGACACCACCGTCTGCAGCCTCGCCGCCCCTTCCGGCTCGGGCCGGCAGCTGACCGCGCCGCTGCAGTGACACCGCCCGGCGGAGGCCCCGGTCAGGGCGCCGCCACGGCCGCGAGCGCCGCCGCCGGGTCCTGCTCCGCCGGGCCCGCCGGGGTCCAGCGGCCACGCTCCTTGCGGTACGGCCACCAGCGGCCGTCCACGCCGAGCCGCAGCTGGGCGTCCGCCGCGGCGACCGTCCAGCGGGCGGCGCCGACGGGCCGCAGCTCCGGCCGCTCGCCGTCCTCCCAGGCCTCCGCGAGCTGCGCACCCGCCCGCACCAGCACCTCGGGCGCCGGGACCCGCTCCTCCTCCAGGACCTCCAGCGCCGCCGCGCCGCCGTACCGCCAGGCCCGCACGGCCAGATCGAGCTCGGTCCGCCCGCGCCCGGACCCCTCGGCGAGTCGCGCCGCGATCCACGGCACGGGATCGCCCGCGGCGAGCCGTACCGCGTCCTGGGACGGCGACAGCGGGGCGTCGTCGAGGGCACCGGCGAGCATCCGCAGGGCCCGGGCCGCCGCGTCCCCCGCCAGGAACTCCAGTGCCACCGGGTCGATCCCCGGCTCCGGGCCGTTCTCGGTGTCCAGCGACGGCGGCTCACCCGCCGCCGCGGGCGGGAACGGCAGGTCGGGCAGCGGCGGCAGGATGCCCCCGGCCGCGAACGCCTCCTCCGCCGGCACGGCCGCCGCGTGCGACCCGCCGGACCCGCCGACCGACCCCGCCAGCGCCGACACGCCCGAGTCACCGGACCAGCCGGGCGCACCCGGTCCGCCGACCCCCTCAGGGCCCTCCGCCCCGACGGCCCGCGCCGCGCTGCGCTCCTGCAGCGCGTCGAGCAGCGCCCGCTCCCCGCGCCCCCGCATCAGCAGGAGCACGAACGGATCCTCGTCGAGCAGCCGCGCCACCTGGTAGCACAGCGCCGCCGTGTGCGGGCAGTGGTCCCACGCATCGCAGCCGCACTCCGGCTCCAAGTCGCCTACTCCCGGCAGCAGTTCGAGTCCGGCCGCCGCGGCGTCCTCGACCAGGTGCGGGGGCATCTCCCGGTCGAGCAGGGCCGCGATGTGCCCCGCGCTGTCCACCGCCAGGTCGAGCAGCCGGTCCCACTCCGCCCCGGACAGCTCCTGGAGCAGCACGTCGCTGCGGTACGCCGTGCCGTCGCGGTCCTGCACCACCGCCGTGATCCGGCCCGGCCGCACCGACACCGCGCCGACCGCCCCCGCCCGGGCGTGTCGCCGCCCCTGCTTCAGCTGCTGCCCGTCGAGCGCCGTGTCCTCCAGCGCCTGCAGCCACGCCCGGCCCCACCAGGTCCGGGCGAACGCCGAACCCTGCACCGACGGCAGCGCCGCGAAGGTCCGCTCGTCCTCGGTCCCGTACTCGCTCATCGTCCGTCCTCCCCGCGCAGCCGCACCAGCTCCGCGAGTTCCGCGTCGGTCAGTTCCGTCAGGGCCGCCTCGCCCCCGCCGAGCACGGCGTCCGCCAGCTCGCGCTTGCGCTCCAGCATGGCCGCGATCCGGTCCTCGATCGTGCCCTCGGCGATCAGCCGGTGCACCTGCACCGGCTGGGTCTGGCCGATCCGGTACGCACGGTCCGTGGCCTGCGCCTCCACCGCCGGGTTCCACCACCGGTCGTAGTGCACCACGTGCTCGGCCCGGGTCAGGTTGAGCCCGGTGCCCGCCGCCTTCAACGACAGCAGGAAGACCGGGACCTCGCCGGCCTGGAAGCGCGCGACCATCGCCTCCCGCGTGGCGACCGGCGTGCCGCCGTGCAGGAACTGGGTGGCCACGCCACGCCCGGCGAGGTGCGCTTCGAGCAGCCGCGCCATCTGTACGTACTGCGTGAAGACGAGGACGCTCGCGCCCTCCGCGAGGATGGTGTCGAGGAGCTCGTCGAGCAGTTCCAGCTTGCCCGAGCGGCCCTCCACCCTCGGGCGTTCCTCCTTGAGGTACTGCGCCGGGTGGTTGCAGATCTGCTTGAGGCCGGTCAGCAGCTTGACCACCAGGCCGCGCCGCTCCATCCCGTCGGCCTCGGCGATCGCGGCCAGCGTCTCGCGGACCACGGCCTCGTAGAGACCCGTCTGCTCCTTCGTCAGGGCCACCGCCCGGTCGGTCTCCGTCTTCGGCGGCAGCTCGGGGGCGATCCCCGGATCCGACTTGCGGCGCCGCAGCAGGAACGGGCGCACGAGCGAGGCGAGCCGCTCGGCCGCCGCGGGGTCGCGGCCGCCCTCGACGGCGGAGGCGTAGCGGGTCCGGAACGCGCCGAGCCCGCCGAGCAGCCCCGGCGTCGTCCAGTCGAGGATCGCCCACAGCTCGGAGAGGTTGTTCTCCACCGGCGTGCCCGACAGCGCCACCCGCGCCGCCCCCGGGACGGTGCGCAGCGCGCGGGCGGTCGCCGAGTACGGGTTCTTGACGTGCTGGGCCTCGTCCGCGACGACCAGGCCCCAGGTGCGTTCCGCGAGCCGCCGCGCGTCGAGCCGCATCGTGCCGTACGTGGTGAGGACGAACTCGCCGTCGGCGAGGGCGTCCAGGTCGCGCGCCGGGCCGTGGAAGCGGCGCACGGGCGTGCCGGGGGCGAACTTCTCGATCTCGCGCTGCCAGTTGCCCATCAGCGAGGTCGGGCACACCACCAGGGTGGGGCCCGCGGAGTCCGGGTCGGTCTGCCGGTGCAGGTGGAGGGCGATCAGGGTGATCGTCTTGCCCAGGCCCATGTCGTCCGCGAGGCAGCCGCCGAGCCCGAGCGAGGTCATCCGGTGCAGCCAGCCGAGTCCGCGCAGCTGGTAGTCGCGCAGGGTGGCGGCGAGCGCGGCGGGCTGCTCGACCTCCTGCGCGCCGCCCTCCGGGTCGGCGAGCCGGGCCCGCAGCCGCTCCACCCAGCCGGTCGCCTCGACCTCGACCCGCCGCCCGTCGACCTCGGTGGTGCCGGTGAGCACGGCGCCCAGCGCGTCGACCGGGGTGAGCTTGCGGTCCTGGTGCGTACGGGCCCGCCGCAGCTCCTCGGGATCGACGAGCACCCACTGGTCCCGAAGCCGTACGAGCGGCCTGCCCGCCTCGGCGATCCGGTCGAGCTCGGCGCGCGTGAGCTCCTGGTCGCCGACGGCGAAGCGCCAGTCGAAGGAGAGGAGGGCGTCGGCGGACAGGAACGAGGGGAGGCCGTCCCCCCGGTCGCGCCCGTCACGTCCGCCGGGCGTGCCGTCCGGCTCGCCGGATGCGCCGAAGGCGGCTCCGCCGAGGGCTCCTTCGGCTCCTGCGTGTGCGTCCGTGGGGCCGATCACGGCGCGGGCCGTGAGCCGGTTCGCGAGCTCGCGCGGCCAGTGGACGCGGACCCCCGTCGCGGTCAGCGCGCGGGCCGCGGGGCCCAGGAGCTCGGCGATCTCCTCGTCGGCGAGGTCGACCGCGTCGGGGACGGCCGCCGAGAGCAGCGGGGAGAGTGCGGGCCAGGCCCGCGCCGCCCGGCGCAGCGCGAGCAGGGCGTCCATCCGGGCCCGGGGCCCGAAGGCGGCCCCCGCCGGTGACGCCCCGGCCCACACCTCGGCAGCGTCCGCGACCAGGGCGGGATCGGCGACCGAGTGCATCTGGAGGACGGCCCGGAAGGAGGGACCGGGGGAGGGGGAGGTGGTGCCGGTCTCGGCCGGCTCCGCGGGTCCGGGGGCCCCGGCGGACCGCTCCGCCGCCTCCGCCCCCACCAACTCCAGCCGCAGAGACAGGCGTACGCCCGCGTCATGACCCGCCGCCACGTCCGCCGCCCAGCCCCGCTGCTGCGGCAGCTCCTGCGGCTCGTGGCTCTCGTCGGCGGCGAAGGCGGGGCCGCCCGCGGCGAGGGGCGCGGCCGGGGTGCGCGGGAGCACGTCGGCGACGGCGTCGGCGAACGCCCGCAGCAGCCCCTCCTGTTCGGGGAGCAGCAGCGGTTCGTCCCGCGCCCCGGCCGCCAGCGGTACGGCGTGCGCGGCCGGCGGCATGGAGGCGGCGAGGTCGCGCAGCGCGCCCAGCTCCTCGGGCCCCAGCGGCCCGGCCCGCCACGCGTCGCGGTCGGTCGCGGTGAGCCCGGGCAGCAGCAGCCCCCGGGCGACCAGGCCGAGGGAGAACAGGGCCGCGGCGCCCCAGAACGCGGCCGCGGGCGAGGCGTCCCCGGCGGACCGCGCGCGCACGAGTACGGGCAGGGCCTCCCGTACGGGCAGGAGCAGTGCGGGCACGGTGTGCGGCAGCACGTCGTCGCCGAGGACGGTCAGTTCGGCGGCGGCGTGCGCCGGGGGCCGGAACTCCGGTCCCCAGAAGGCGATCCGGCCCGCGCGGGGCGGGTCGGCGGGCAGGAAGACGGCGGAGCAGCGGCGGAGTTCGTCGGGGTCGGGGAGGGAGGGGGCGGACGACGGGGACCGCGGGGACGACGGAGAGGGCGGAGGCGGCGACGGAGACGACGGAGGGTTCGGCTCAGACGAGGACGACGGCGACAGCGACAACGCATTCCTCAAATTTGACTACCGGTGGGTCGAGCGGCCGAGGGTACCGGAACGCGCCACCCTCACGCGCCGATCGACACCGTGATCCGGGTCACCCCGTCCCGCCCGGGGTGGGGCAAGCCCCACCCCCCACCCCAGGGCCGCCCCCTGACGGGCCCGGGTGGTGACGCCATGGCCCGCAGGGATCACCGGTCCGTAGGTTTCGAGTGGCCGCCACGACCCGTGCGGCGCCCCCTTCCACGGATCCCGGAGCCCGCCCATGTCCCAGGCCACCGCGACGCTCGCCGCGCCCCTCGCCGCACCCGACCCGCGACCCGTCCGCCGCCAGGGCAAGGGTGGCGGCAGCGAGTTCGCCCCGCTGCTGCGCACCATCAAGGAGCAGGGGCTGCTCGAACGCCGGCCCGGCTGGTACGCCCGGGGCATCGTGGTCAACCTGCTCGGCATCGCCGCCGTCGTCACCGGCCTCGCGCTCGTCGGCCCGTCCTGGTGGGCGCTGCTCCTCGCCGTGCCGCTCGGGCTGCTCTCCGCCCGCGTCGCCTTCGTCGGCCACGACGCCGGCCATGCCCAGATCACCGACCGGCGCGGGCTCGGCCGCGTCATCCAGCTCGTCCATGCCAACCTGCTCCTCGGTATGAGCCGCGAGTGGTGGAACGACAAGCACAACCGCCACCACGCCAACCCGAACCACCTCGACAAGGATCCGGACGTCGCCGCCGACATCCTGGTCTTCGCCGCGCACCAGACCGGCGGACGCACGGGCCTGCGCGGCTGGCTCACCCGCCACCAGGCCTGGCTGTTCTTCCCGCTGACCACCCTGGAGGGCATCGCCCTCAAGGTGTACGGCGTCCAGGCACTGCTCGCGAAGGACGGCCCCTACCGCACCCGCCGCGAGCGCCTCGTCGAAGGCGGCCTGCTCCTCGCCCACCTCGTCGGCTACGCGACGCTGCTCCTGACCCTGCTGAGCCCGCTCCAGGCCCTCGCCTTCGCCCTGATCCACCAGATGCTGCTCGGCGTGCACCTGGGGATGGCCTTCGCCCCGAACCACAAGGGGATGGAGATGCCGGACGCCCACCCGGACGGGGACTCCTGGGGGCATCTGCGCCGCCAGGTGCTGACGTCCCGCAACATCCGCGGCGGGGTGCTCACCGACTGGTTCCTCGGCGGTCTCAACTACCAGATCGAGCACCACCTGTTCCCCAGCATGCCGCGGCCGCACCTGCGCCTCGCCCAGAGCGCGGTGCGTGCGCACTGCGCCGAGGTCGGCATCCCGTACACGGAGACCGGTTTCGTCGCCTCGTACCGCGAGGCGCTCGGCCATCTGCACGAGGTGGGCGCCCCCCTCCGTGCGGAGGACCACGTCGCATAGGGTCGAGGCGCGCGACACCCGAGGAGAGGGGAGCTCCACGTCATGAACGGTCCGAGCAGTGAGAACGAGCCCGTGGTCACCACGGTCAGCAGCAACGGTGTCTACTCCTTCACCAAGCCCAACCGGGAGAGCATCACGCTCCTCGCGGGCCTGGGCGTGGAGGGCGACGTGCACGCCGGGGTCACCGTCAAGCACCGCTCCCGCGTGGCCAAGGACCCGACCGTGCCCAACCTGCGCCAGGTCCACCTGATCCACGCGGAGCTCTTCGAGGACGTGGCCCTCGCCGGGTTCGAGGTCACCCCAGGCGCCCTCGGCGAGAACGTCACCACCCGGGGCATCGACCTCCTCGGCCTGCCGACCGGCACCCGGCTCCACCTCGGCGCCGAGGCCGTCGTGGAGGTCACCGGGCTGCGCAACCCGTGCGCGCAGATCGACAACTACCGGCACGGACTGCTGAAGCAGGTCCTCGGCCGCGACGAGGAGGGCCGCATCGTCCGCAAGGCGGGCATCATGTCGGTCGTCCTGACGGGTGGCGAGGTGCGCCCCGGCGACACGATCCGCGTGGAGCTGCCGGCGGAACCGCACCGCGCGCTGGAGATGGTCTGACGGAGGCGAATGGTCGGTCGGATGGCTGGATGGCCGGATTCCGACCGGTTCGCGTGAACCAATGAGTACTTACTGGTAACTTGCGCGAGTTGATCAAGGTCGGGGGGCCGCTTCGTGGTGCCCTCCGGCCTGAGCCACTCCCCATTCCAAGGAACCACATTGGCACGCACCGTCCGCACGACGGCCCTCGCCCTGACCCTCTCCCTCGCCCTGTTGCCGGCCGCGCCGGCGACCGCCGCGGCGCCCGCGCCCGCGCCTGCGACCGCCGCGGCCGCCGCCACCCCGCACCTGGACGCCGTCGAGCAGTCCCTGCGCCAGGTGTCCCCGGGTCTCGAGGGCTCCGTCTGGGAGCGCACCGCCGGGAACAGGCTCGGCGCCTCCACCCTCGGCGGCTCCGACTGGCTGCTCCAGACCCCCGGTTGCTGGGGCGACCCCTCCTGCGCCGACCGCCCCGGCTCGCGCCGCCTGCTGGAGAAGGTGCGCGAGGACATCGCGCAGGCACGGCAGAGCGTCGACATATCCACTCTCGCCCCGTTCCCCAACGGCGGCTTCCAGGACGCGATCGTCGCGGGCCTGAAGGAAGCGGCGGGGAAGGGCAACCGGCTGACCGTGCGCGTCCTGGTCGGTGCCGCGCCGGTCTACCACGCCAACGTGATCCCCTCCTCGTACCGCGACGAGCTCGTGGCCAAGCTGGGGCCCGACGCCGCGAACATCACCCTCAACGTGGCCTCGATGACGGCCTCGAAGACGGGCTTCTCCTGGAACCACTCCAAGCTGGTGGTCGTGGACGGGGAGACGGTGATCACCGGCGGCATCAACAGCTGGAAGGACGACTACCTCGACACCGCCCACCCGGTGAACGACGTCGACCTCGCCCTGTCCGGTCCGGCCGCGGGCTCCGCGGGCCGCTACCTCGACACGCTGTGGGACTGGACCTGCCGCAACAAGAGCAGCTGGAGCAGCGTCTGGTTCGCCTCGTCCAACGGGGCCGGCTGCCTGCCCACCCTGCCCCGGACGGCGGCCCCGGCCGGCGGCGGTGACGTCCCCGCCATCGCGGTGGGCGGCCTGGGCGTCGGCATCCGGCAGAGCGACCCGGCCTCGCCGTTCAAGCCGGTCCTGCCGGACGCCTCCGCCGCCAAGTGCGGCCTGACCGGGCGCGACTACACCAACGCCGACCGGGACTACGACACGGTCAACCCGGAGGAGAGCGCCCTGCGCGCGCTGGTCGCGAGCGCGACCGAGCACATCGAGATCTCGCAGCAGGACCTGAACGCGTTCTGCCCCCTGCTGCCCCGCTTCGACATCCGGCTCTACGACACCCTCGCGGCCAAGCTGGCCGCCGGCGTGAAGGTGCGCATCGTCGTCAGCGACCCGGCCAACCGGGGTGCCGTCGGCAGCGGGGGCTACTCGCAGATCAAGTCGCTGTCCGAGGTGAGCGACATCCTGCGAAGTCGCCTCACGGCCCTGACGGGCGACGACCGCACGGCGCGGGCGGCCATGTGCCAGAGCCTCCAGCTCGCGTCGTTCCGCGCCTCCTCCAAGGCGACCTGGGCGGACGGGAAGCCGTACGCCCAGCACCACAAGCTGGTCTCCGTCGACGACGCGGCCTTCTACATCGGCTCGAAGAACCTGTACCCGTCCTGGCTCCAGGACTTCGGGTACGTGATCGAGAGCCCCGCCGCCGCGCGGCAGCTCGCGGACGGCCTGCTCGCCCCGCAGTGGACGTACTCGCAGGCGACCGCCACGTACGACTACGCGCTCGGCGTCTGCCAGGGCTGACGGACGCCCCGGACGCCGGACGAGCTCCGTCCGGGCCGGGAACGTGCGTTCCCTCCGGTCAGCGCCTGCGCTGACCGGAGGGACCCACGAGGAGCGCTTCGGAGACCAGGCGCACGCCCCGGGAGAGCCGTCCCAGCTGGTCGAGCTCCATGGCGTACATCCTGATCGCGTTCTCGATGACGACCTCGGCCACGCCCATCCTCGGCAGCTCGGCCCGGCTGGTCTGCAGGGCCGCGCGCACCGTGCGTATCTCGTGCTGGAGCTGCAGCTGCACGTGCCGGGTCAGCACGGCGGGGTGGCGGGTGAGGGTCGCGTAGCCGCCGTAACGGGCCGGGAGCAGGTCCCGGAGCCATCGGGTGGCGGTCCGTTCCCAGTCGTGCGTGCCGGGGGCCTTGACCTGGAGGGGCCAGTCAGGGCTGCGCGTGAGGGTGGCGGTCTGGGACATTCTCGTCACTTCCGAGGGTGTCGAAGCTCTGATCGAGACGGTGAGGCAGGCGGCCTCGGCCCAGGGGGGGTTGGCCGAGGCCGCCACGGGCGTTCCATGCGATCCGCCGGCCTGAACGTCACCCGGTCGCACCGCGAGGAGGTGCGGCGCGCTGGGTGGCTGATTCGACGAGGACATGGGGTCGTCCTCCCTGGCTCCTGGCGGATCCGGAACGCCGGAGTCAGTAAATATATATACCGTCGAGTACGCAAGGGTATGAAAAATTTCATGCAGATCGCGGTGCTGAATATCCCTCTGCGAAGGACGCCGCGCCGCCTCCGTGGAGACGGGTTCCGCACCGCTGTGACCTGCTGCTAGAGGAAGAATCCGTGCTGGTCGGCGACCTGCTCGTACTGTTCGAGGCGGGCCTGGGTCCGCTCGGGATCGGCGTCGGCCATGGCCTGGAGAAGCGCCGCCGAGAGCATGCCGGGAGCCGCGTACGAGTCGAAGACCAGACGCGACCCGGTGCCGGCGGTCAGCACCACGTCGGCCTCCTCCACCAGCGGGCCGACCGTCGGGTCGGTGATCAGCACCACCCGCAGGCCGGCGCTGCGGGCGGCCCGCAGGGCGGCCAGGGTCTCGTGGGCGTGCCGGGGCATGGCGAAGGCCAGCACCCAGCCGCCGCCGGCCGCCCGCGCCTGGAGCAGCGCGTCGTAGGCCACGCTGCCGCCGCGCGTCACCAGCCGCACGTCCGGGTGGATGCGGCGGGCGGCGTACGCGAAGTACTCCGCGAGCGAGACCGAGATGCGCAGGCCCAGGACGGTCAGCGGGACCGAGTACGCCAGCTCGCGGCCGATCTCCAGGACCTGGTTCGTGTCGGCCAGGAGGCGCCGGACGCTCTCCAGGTTCTCGATCTCGGCGTCGACGGCGGCCTGGAGCTCGTTCTGCCGGATCTGCTCACGGCTGTCGGGGGTGCCGGCCACCGCGCTCAGGGCGATGGGCTGCAGAACGTCACGCAGGGCGGGATACCCGCTGAAGCCGAGGGAGACCGCGAAGCGGGTCACCGAAGGCTGGCTGACGCCGACCCGTTCGGCGAGCTCGGTGATGGAGAGGAAGGCGGCCTCGGTGAGGTGGTCGATCAGGTACTGGGCGATCCGCCGCTGGCCGGGGGAGAGCCGGCGTCCGTCGAAGAGCGCGAGCAGCCGGTCGGCGGGCGCCTTCTCCTGCCCCGGCGGGGTTCCGCCGGGCGTGATCGCGGCCGCCTGCGCGCGTGCCTGCTGCCCCGATGACACCGGCGGACCTCCCTCTCATGTCGCTCGTGTTCCAACATAGCCCACGCCCTGCAGGCGGATGATCATTGCGCCGTGCGGGGCGGTGCCGGTGGTCCGCGCTGGACCTCTCCCGCCGGGCCGATCTCGCGCTCCCGGGCCACTACCCTTGCACGGAGCAGGAGTTGACCACGTCGCCGTCCGTCGGCCGGGCGATCACGTGGTCCGCGGGCGGCGTCTCGCCCGCCTCGACCCAGCGCGTCAGCGCGGTGAACGCCGAGCGGTAGCAGGGCAGGATCGGCCGCAGCCTGTCCGGGTACGTGTCGTACAGGCCGTCCGTGTGGGTGCCGTCCTGGACCGTGTAGGAGTGGTGCAGCGCGCCCCGCCCCCGGCCGTCGATCATCCGCGCGTACACGTCCGAGTCGGTGGCGATGGGCAGCAGCGTGTCCAGGTCGCCGTGGAGCGTGATCAGCGGCCTGCCGATGCGGCCGGTCAGCGCCACCTTCGCGACCGCCCTGCGGACGGAGGCCGGCCGGCTGGCGTAGGCGTACGAGGCGTCCGACGCGCACGGCGCGAGGATCTCCGGCAGGGTCGTGCCGGCCGTCGCACCCGGGCACTTCGGGTCGTACGAGGGGTCGAACTCGGCCCGGAACATCTTCTGGGTCAGGCCCCAGTAGGCCTTCTCGTGGTACGGCCACAGGAAGCGCGAGCCGGGCGCGAAGCCGGCGCGGATCAGGTCCTCGTCGGAGGCCGTGCCGAAGGTGCGGGCCACCGTGACCGGCAGGCTCGTCAGGAGGTTGGGGCCGCGGGTCGTCCAGAGCACTCCCTCCCAGTCCACGCCGCCGTCGTACAGCTCGGGCCGGTTCTCCAGCTGCCAGCGGGTCAGGTAGCCGGCGTTGGAGATGCCCGTCATGTACGTGCGCCGCGGCGCCTTCCCGTAACGCTGGCGCACCGCCTTCTTCGCGGCCTTCGTCAGCTCGGTCACCCGGCGGTTCCACTCGGCGACCGCGTCGCCGGGCTCCCGCCCGTCCGTGAAGAAGTCGGCGCCGGTGTTGCCCTTGTCGGTGGCCGCGTAGGCGAAGCCCTGGGCGAGGACCTGGTCGGAGATCAGGGTGTCCGAGGAGTACTGCCGACGGGTGCCCGGGGCACCGGTGACGACGAGGCCGCCGTTCCACTCGTCGGGCAGCCGGATCACGAACTGCGCGTCATGGGCCCAGCCGTGGGTGGCGTTGGACCGGGAGTCGTCCGGGAAGTACCCGTCGATCTGCACACCGGGCACGCCGGACGGATTGCGGGTCCCCTTCGCCGAGAGTCCCGCCTGGTCGGCCATGTCGGTGTAGGGGGTGCCGGCGAGTCCCGCCGTCGTCAGATCGGCCAGGCACGCGGACTCCTGGTGCTCGGCGCCCGGCACGGCCGGCCGGTCCTGGTGGGCGCAGTGCGCGGGCACCCGCGCCCCGGCGGGGGCCGCGGGCCCGAGGACGGTCAGCCCCGTCAGGAGCGCGGCGAGCAGCGGAACGCCTGGGGACAGGCGCATGGTGGGCCTCCGGAGTGACGGCGGTACGGATGCCCGGCGCCGTACGGACGTGCGCCGGGGCACGCCCTGGTGCGTCGGCGTACACCTCGGCGTGCCGCCACATCGTGCGCGGGACGCCGATCACCGGACCATGGGGCCGGGCCACACCTCGGCCCACCGTGCCATGTGGACCTCGGGGGTCTCCCCGGCGCCCGCGAGGGCCCTTGCGAGACACCTGCGAGGGGCTCAGCGAGGGGCTCGGCGAGGGGACCCCGTACGACGGACTCGACGAGGAACCCCGCGAACGGCTCGGGAGGGCCCCTACGAGGGCCGGACCGCCATCGCGTCGAGTGCGTCGAGGAGCGCGGGGAGCTTCGGTCCCGGGGTCACCGGAAGCACCTCGTTCGGCTCGGCGTCGAGGAGGACGAAGGCCATGTCGCCGGTCCGCGCGACCAGCGACCAGCCGGGTCCGTCCGCGCGCAGCATCCGCGCGTCGCCCCCGGCGAAGCTGGACCGGACCCGCCCGACGGGCGGCGCCTCCTCCAGGTAGGCGCCGAGCTCGGCGAGCGCGCGGCGCACGCCGTCGTCGGGGCCGGGGGGATGGGAGGCGTCGGCACCACGACCGGCACCGTCCGTGGCGGCCGCCCCGTCCCCGGCGTCCTCCTCGTCCGCGGAGTCCATCCGCACGCGCCACTCGGCCCACTGGAGGGCTACCATGTCCGCACCGAGCCGCCGCTGGGCAGGCCCCCACGCCCCCTCGTCCGGCGGCGTCAGCGGAGCCGGGGAGCCCTCCTCCGGCTCGGGATCGTGGGGGGCGGGAAGGCCCTGCGCGGCCGCGGCGACCGCGAGGGGCCAGCCGGGGAGCGCCGAGACGACGGAGCGCTCGTCGGGGGAGAGGTCGTACTCCATCCCGCAGTCCCAGGAGGAGATGGCCACCGCGACCAGCGACACGTCGTCGACGATCACGGTCCACCGGGCGCCCGTGCCGTCCTGTCCCAGGACGAGCCCGTAGCCCTCGGCGTACGGTTCGAGTCCCAGGGCGGCGCAGGCAGCCGGGTAGTCGTCACCGAGCACGGTGGGAAACCGCGCGGGTGTGAGCAGCGCCGCCGTCAGCACGAACAGCGCGTCGTCGTCGCCGTCCGCCGCGCCGGTCACGGCGGAATCCGGTTCACCCACGGCAGCCTCCCCATCTGGTCGTCGGCGCACCCTAACCAGTGAGTAACCCGCCCGTCGAGAGCTGCCGCCGGAACATCCCGACGGGCGGGTGGGGGCGCGCGGGCGTGCAGCGCCCCTGGAGTCAGCCGCGCTCGAAGACGGCCGTCAGGGTGCGCCCTCCTGCTCGAAGCGGATCGCGCCCTCGCCCCCGGAGCGGTCCCCGTCGCCGCGGTACGGCTTGCCGTCGAGCAGCCGGTCCGTCCTGCCGCACCGGGCGGACCGGCATTCCGTCAGTCACTCCGCACGGCGCTCCGCGAGGGCCAGGTAGCGGTCGTCCTCGTCCACGTAGCTGCTCAGTGTCCACCCCGAACCGGCCAGCAGGATGCGGAGGTTGGGTTCGGCGCGGAGGTCGTCGGGGGTGATCCGGCGCCCGTGGCGGGCGGCGAGCGCGGCGCGGCCGATCGGGTGGAAGAGCGCGAGCCGTCCGCCGGGCCGGACCACCCTGGCCAGCTCCCGCAGGTCCGTGGCCGGAGCGGCGAGGTGCGAGAGGAGTCCCGCGCCGAACACGGCGTCGAGTGAACCGGCACGCAGCGGCAGCCCGGCGACATCCGCGAGGAGCAGGGTGGCGGCCTGCCCGCGCCCCGCCCGTACCGCCTCGTCCAGCATCTCGGGCGTCAGGTCCGCACCGATCACGGTGCCCGTGGGGCCGACCGCCTCGCGCAGCGGGGGCAGTGCGCGGCCGGTGCCGCAGCCCGCGTCGAGCACCGCGTCACCGGGGCGCAGTCCGAGATCGGCCACGGCGGCTGCGTAGGCGGGGCCGTCGTCGGGGAACCGGGAGTCCCAGTCGGCGGCACGTGCGCCGAAGAACTCGCGTACCTGTGTGGGGTCATCGCTCATGCGCCCATGATCGCGTACCCGGTCGTCACCCGCAGGTGTGAGGTTCCGCCCCCGCACGAGTGAACGTTCTGTGTGCACGTTCGAGTGCGCCGTGATCGTTCGGGAACGTCTCTCTGTCATATTCCATCAGCTTTCGAAATGCGCCCCTTGTGCGCCCCAGGGGGCGCACTAGCGTCCCTGAGTCATGGGACACCTGGACCACGCCACCTTCGGCTGGCTGACCCCCGTGCTGTCGTACGCGATGGCCTGCATCGGCGCCGCCCTCGGCCTGCGCTGCACCGTACGCGCCCTCGACGCCACCGGCCGCTCACGGCGCAACTGGCTGATCACCGCCGCCTCCGCCCTGGGCACCGGCATCTGGACGATGCACTTCGTCGCGATGCTCGGCTTCGGCGTGACCGGCACCGACATCCGCTTCGACGCCCCGCTCACCCTCCTCGGCCTGCTCATCGCCATAGGTGTCGTGGGCGTCGGGGTCTTCGCCGTCGGATACGGACGCGACAGCCGCCGCTCCCTCCTGATCGGCGGCCTCACCACCGGCCTCGGCGTCGCGAGCATGCACTACATGGGCATGGCCGCGCTCCGGCTGCACGGACAGGTCCGGTACGACCCGATGCTCGTCGCCCTCTCCGTCCTCATCGCGGTCGTGGCGGCCACGGCCGCGCTCTGGGCGGCCCTCAACATCCACGCACCGGTGGCCGTGGCCCTCGCCTCGCTCGTCATGGGCGCCGCGGTCACCAGCATGCACTACACCGGCATGCTCGCCGTCCGGGTCGAGGTCACGCCCTCGGCCGCACCCCTCCCGGGCGCCACCGCCATGCAGTTCATCTTCCCGCTCGCCGTCGGCCTCGGCTCCTACCTCTTCATCACCTCGGCGTTCGTCGCCCTCTCCCCGACGGCGCGCGAACGCGCCGCCTATGCCTCCGCCGGCCGCCTCACCGAACCCGACGACCGCGCCGTCGACGTCGCACCCCCCGGCTTCCACCCCGCGCCGCACGACCCCCGCGACACCGTCCCACCGACCCGCGCCTACCCGTCCGGCCCGGTCGACGACACCCCCGCGGACCCGCGACACGCGCGGGCCTAGCCGGGCTCGCGGAACAGGCCGACTCGTCCACACAGCCCCCAGAGGGAGATGTCCGCCATCCGGAGCGCCACAGGCGCCGTCCCCGCACCGTAAGCCCCGAGCACCAGGCGGACCGCCCCTTACCGGCAGACCGTGAACGAAGGAACGAGGAGGCCATGCGAACTCCCCGCAAGACCCCGGAGGCCGAACCCCCGCCGCAGGCCTCCACAGCGGCCCGCGGACGCCGCGCCCACGCCGGACGGCCCGCCGACGAGACGGTACGGAGCGAGCCCGCCGCCCCCCGCCCGCCCGCCGCCCCCGCACCCACCGGCGTCCGAGGCACCGGCGCCCCCGCACCGGGAGCCCCGGCGCGCGGCCACCTGCGCGGGCTGCGGCCCCGTACCGTCCGCGCGAAGATCGTCTCCCTCCTCATGGTCCCCGTCGTCTCCCTGCTCGCCCTGTGGGGATTCGCCACCGTCACCACCGCCCAGGACATCGCGCGCCTCCGGCTCCTCCAGTCCGTCGACGCCGACATCCGGCAGCCCGTCCGCGCCGCCGTCACCGCGCTCCAGGACGAACGCCGGGCCGCCGTACGCCAGGTCGCCGCCCCCGGCGCCGGGCGCGTCGCCGAGCTCAAGGACCGGATCGCCCGCACCGACACCGCCGTCGCCCGGCTCCGCCTCGACGCCCGGCACACCGTCGGCGACACCGGAAACCTCCCCGAGGACGTCTCCGGGCGGGTCGCCGCCTTCGTCACGAAGGCCGAGGGACTGGGCCTCCTCCGCACCGCGGCGGCCGACGGCCGCGCCGACTGGGACCAGGTCTACGCCGCGTACACCTCCGCCATCTCCGCCGGCTTCGGCGTCGACGGCGCGCTCACCGGAATCCAGGACCCCCAGGCCGGATCCGACGCCCGCGTCCTCCTCGAACTCGCCCGCGCGGGGGAGATGCTCGCCCGCGAAGACGCCCTCCTCGGCTCGGCGCACCTCACCGGGCGGCTCGACGGCGACCGCCTCCGGGCGTTCGGCGGCGCCGTCGACGCCCGCCGCGCCCTCGTCGACGCCGCCACCGCCGACCTGCCCGCGCCCCAGCGCACCGCCTGGCACGCGCTCACCGCCCAGCCCGGCTACCGGCAGCTCACCGCGGCCGAGGACCGCGTCCGCGCGGCCGACCCCGGCCGCCGGGCGGCCCAGGCCGCCCCCTCCGGCGACTGGGACGACGCCCACGCCCGCGTACGCGACGGCATCGCGGGCGTTGAGGCGGGCGCCCACCGCGCCGCGGCCGAGCGCACCGACCCGTTCGGCGGAGGCGCCTTCAGCACCGGAGGCGCCGCCGTCCTCCTCGGCCTCGCCGCGGTGGCCGCCTCCCTCGTCATCTCCGTCCGCATCGGCCGCGGCCTGGTCGTCGAACTCGTCAGCCTGCGCAACTCCGCTCTGGAGATCGCCCGCCGCAAACTCCCCGCCGCCATGCGCCGACTGCGCGCCGGCGAGGAGATCGACGTCCAGGCCGAGACCCCGCCGGGACCCGCCCCCCAGGACGAGATCGGCCAGGTCGGCGAGGCACTCACCACCGTCCACCGGGCCGCGCTCTCCGCCGCCGTGGAGCGCGCCGAGCTCGCCAACGGCATCTCCGGCGTCTTCGTCAACCTCGCCCGCCGCAGCCAGGTCCTGGTGCACCGGCAGCTCAACCTGCTCGACACCATGGAGCGGCGCGCCGACGACCCCAACGAACTCGGCGACCTCTTCCGGCTCGACCACCTCACCACCCGGATGCGCCGTCACGCCGAGAGCCTGATCATCCTCTCCGGCGCCGCCCCCGGCCGCGCCTGGCGCACGCCCGTGCCCCTCACCAACGTCGTCCGCGCCGCCGTCTCCGAGATCGAGGACTACGCCCGCGTCGAGGTCCGCCGGCTCCCCGAGACCGCCATCGTCGGCGGCGCCGTCGCCGACCTCACCCACCTGCTCGCCGAACTCATCGAGAACGCCGCCCAGTTCTCCCCGCCGCACACCAAGGTCCGGATCAGCGGCGAACCCGTCGGCAACGGCTACGCCCTGGAGATCGAGGACCGCGGCCTCGGCATGGGCAAGGACAGCCTCACCGAGGCGAACGCCAGGATCGCCCAGTCCGAAGCCCTCGACCTCTTCGACAGCGACCGGCTCGGACTCTTCGTCGTGAGCCGCCTCTCCGCGCGGCACGAGATCGCGGTCCACCTGCGCACCTCGCCCTACGGCGGCACCACCGCCGTCGTCCTCCTCCCCACCGACCTGCTGCAGGGCGCCCTCCCGCCCGGCCGGAGCACCGCCCCCGACCGCCCCGACCCGGCCGTGAACGGTCCCGGACCCGCGCGCGAGCCCGAAATCCGGCACGCCTCCGGTGCACCCGTACGCGAGGAGCCCCCTGCCCCCGCCCCCGTCGCCCGCACGGCCGGGGCCGTCCACGGGCGGGACCCCGAAGCGCCGCGCCCGCCCCGGATACCGGCGCTTCCCGCGCCCCGGGAAGGACGGGGAGCGCCGATATCCGGGGACAGCCCCGAGCAGGGGCAGCCTCCTGCCGGCGTCACCGCCATCGGCCGCCGCCCCCGCTCCGTCCCGCCGGCGCCCCCGGCACGGCCCGCGCCCGTCCTCCCGCCGCCACCGGCCCCGCCCGCCGGCGCGACCGACGGCCGGGCTCCCGAGGCGGACGGCCACGAGGGACCGGACCCGAGCGCGGACCTGCCCCGACGGGTGCGGCAGGCCAGCCTCGTACCGCAGTTGCGCGAGGCACCGGCCTCCGCCCCGTACAGCGCGGCGGACCCCGCGCCCACCACGGCCGAGCGCACCCCCGAACAGGTCAGGGACCGCATGACCGCCTACCGCGACGGCTGGCAGCGCGGCGGCGGCCCCACCCCCGGCACCCCGCTCGCCAGCAGACGCCCCTTGGGCACCGGCCACCACGGCCGTCCCGCATCCAGCGCCCCCGGCAGTGAAGGAGACGACGCATGATCGACCACGAGAGGATGTCCCACCACCGCTCCGGCGAGCTCGACTGGCTCCTCGACGACCTCGTCACCCGCGTCCGGGAGGTCCGCCACACCGTCGTCCTCTCCAACGACGGTCTCGCCGTCGGTGCCTCCAGCGGCCTCAGCCGCGAGGACGCCGAACACCTGGCCGCCATCGCCTCCGGCTTCAACAGCCTCGCCAAAGGCGCCGGACGCCAGTTCCACACCGGCGGAGTGCGCCAGACCATGGTCGAGATGGACGACGGCTTCCTCTTCGTCGCCGCCGCCGGAGACGGCTCCTGCCTGACCGTGCTCAGCTCCGCCCACGCCGACATCGGCCTCATCGCGTACGAGATGGCCCGCCTGGTGAAACGGGTCGGCGAACACCTGCACACCCCGCCGCGGCTCACCGTGCCCCCACCGGCCGCCGGCTGACCGGAGACCGCCATGAACGTGGACAGCACCGGCGCGCCCCAGGACGGGCCGGGCAGCCGGTGGTACGACGCCGAGGCCGGGCCGCTCGTCCGGCCGTACGCCCTGACCGGCGGCCGCACCAAGCCCGGACCGAGCAACGTACGGTTCGACCTCATCGCGCTCGTCGTCGTCGACGACGACCCGCCGGGCGGGGCGGAGGAGTCCCTGCTCGGCCCCGAACACCGGTCCCTGCTCGCCCTGTGCCGGGTCGAGACCCAGTCGGTCGCCGAACTCTCGGCCGACGCCGACCTCCCGGTCGGCGTCGTGCGGGTCCTCCTCGGCGACCTCCTCGAAGCGGGATTCGTGCGGGTCAGCAGACCGGTGCCTCCCGCGCAGCTCCCTGACGAACGCATCCTGAGGGAAGTAATCGATGGCCTACGAGCGCTCTGAGAGCACCCCGGCGGGCGGCGTGGACACCACGGCCCTCGCACTGAAGATCCTGGTCGCCGGCGGGTTCGGGGTCGGCAAGACCACCCTGGTCGGCGCGGTGAGCGAGATCCGGCCGCTGCGGACGGAGGAACTGCTCAGCCGGGCCGGGGAGTCGGTGGACGACACCGGCGGCTGCGCCGAGAAGACCACCACGACGGTCGCCATGGACTTCGGCCGCATCACCATCCGCTCCGGGCTGGCCCTGTACCTCTTCGGAACGCCGGGACAGGACCGCTTCTGGTTCCTGTGGGACGAGCTGTCCCAGGGGGCGCTCGGCGCCGTCGTCCTCGCCGACACCCGGCGCCTGGAGGACTGCTTCCCCGCCGTGGACTACTTCGAGCACCGGGGGATCCCCTTCGTCGTCGCCGTCAACTGCTTCGCCGGCGCCCGTACGTACGGCGCGCACGACGTCTCGCGCGCGCTGGACCTGGACCGCGGAACCCCCGTGGTGCTCTGCGACGCCAGGGACCGCGACTCCGGCAAGGAGGTGCTGATCCGCCTGGTCGAGTACGCGGGCCGGATGCACACCGCACGGCTCCTGGACTCGGTGGGCTGAGGCCCGGAGGGCGTCGCGCCACCGGGGCGGCGCGCAGGTCGTGACGGGTGCTTGCCCTGCCCACGACAGTGCGTAAGGCTGGCAGGTGACACGCACCAACAGGGGGAGGACCACACAATGGCGTTGGACCGAGGACTCGACTGGCTTCTCGACGACCTGACCGGTCGGGTCGAATCCATACAGCACGCGCTGGTGTTGTCGAACGACGGCCTGGTCACCGGGGCGAGCAGCGGACTGGCACGGGAGGACGCGGAACACCTCGCCGCGGTCTCCTCCGGTCTGCACAGCCTCGCCCGCGGCTCCGGCCGGCACTTCAAGGCCGGCCGGCCACGGCAGACCATGGTCGAGTTCGACGAGGCACTGCTCTTCGTGACGGCGGCCGGCGACGGCAGCTGCCTGAGCGTGCTGAGCGCCGCCGAGGCCGACGTCGGCCAGGTCGCCTACGAGATGACGCTGCTGGTGAACCGGGTGGGCGAGCACCTGGGCGTGGCGGCGCGGCAGCCCGGCGGCGAGGTTATCCACAGGCCGAGCGAAGGATAGTCACCAGCGGTTACGGTCATCACCGAGAGTATTCAGGACTCGCGGGGGAGACCGACGACATGACCACGCAGGACCGCACGACACCGCAGGTACGCACCACCACGCAGGACCGCACGACATCACAGCACCTACGCACCACCACGCAGGGGAACGGCTCGCAGGCGGTGACGCCGGGGCGGGCGGCGGAAGAGCTGGGACTGCGGCGCGACGAGTTTCAGCTCGCCGTCCAACTGGGCATCGTCCGGACGGTGTCGGCGGCGACGGGCTCCGCGTCCGCCGCCGGCCCGGACGGGCCAGGCGCCGGTGCGCGCCGACGCGTGCACCGGAGCGAGATCGAACGCCTCAGAGCAGCCCCGGACTTCCCCGAAGGGCTGCGCGAACGGGTCCGCGTCGTCGGCGCCACGGAGGGCGCCCGACTCCTCGAAGTCACCCGGGACCGCTTCACCCGACTCGCCAGGACCGGGCACTTCAGCCCCCTCCGGTTCTACGTCAACCGCTACCGGGCGGTCGTCTGGCTCTACCCGGCCGCGGAACTCGCCGAGTTCGCCCTGAACCACCCCGGGCTCCTGAGCGGCCGCCTCCCGCTCGACGTGCGCTCCAGGGAGGACGGTCACGAGGACTGGCGGCCGCGTAACTGGCGTGCCCGGCGGCTCGGTTCGCTGCTGCGGGCGAGCAGGGACCCCTGGGTGCGGACGGCCGCGATCGCCTCGCTGCTCGACCCGCTCCAGGTGGCCGAGGTCGTCGACGACCCCTACGAGCGCGCCTATCTGGACCGCCTCCGCCCGGAGCCGCCCGCGTGGCGCCCCACGGGCCCGACCGCCCGTGAGAGGGCCGACCGCCTGATGCTCGCCGACGACCCGGACGAGATCCTCTGGCACCGGATGAGCCTCGCCCTCGCCCTGGACGAGGCCCGCGCCGACCGCCCGGCCCCACTCCCGGACGGACGCGGGGCACCACGCGTCGCCGTCGTACGGCGGGAGTCGGAGCCCGCGCGCGAGGATGCCCGGAGCGCCGCCGCCGCGACCGGGTCTCCCGGTCCGGTACGTCCGGCGGGCGTCGCCCGGCCGCCGGGGAGGCGCATGCGACGCGGCCTGCTCGACCGGCTGCGCCGGCGCAGGGAGGTGGGGCGCGGCTAGGGCGTCTGCTTCGGATCTTGCCGGGCCCGCGCCTGGTCCGCGACGCGCGGTGCGACTCGGGCCGGTCGGGTCGGACTCGTGCTGAGACCCGGGGCGGGTTGGGGCCGCGGGGCGTAGGAGGATGGCGGCGGGGCCGCTGTTGCCGAGGGCCGACGACTTCGCCGGAGGTGCCGTATGGACGCAGCCCGATCGCTCACGCTCACGCCGCCCGGGCCGCTGGTCGGTGCCGACTGGCTCGCGGCGCGCCTGGGAGCACCCGGGCTGGTCGTCTTCGACGCCTCCGTCGGCGCCCACCGCGGCGCGGAGCGCAGGATTCCGGGTGCCCGCCCCTTCGACCTCGACGGCGCGCTGTCCGACCACGCCGCCCCCGCCCCGCACACCATGCCCGGCGCCGCCGCGTTCGCCGAGGCGATGCGCGCCCTCGGCGTCGACGACACCGCCACGGTGGTCGCGTACGACGGGGCCGGCATCTACTCCAGCGCCCGCGCCTGGTGGATGCTGCGCGCCATGGGCTTCGACCGGGTCGCCGTCCTCGACGGCGGGCTGCCCGCGTGGCTCGCCGCCGGGCAGCCGGTGGAGGAGCACGGGCCGGCGTACGAGGGCCCGCGCGGGTCCTTCACGGCCCGTCCGCGGGCCGGGCTGCTGGTGGACGGCGCCACCGTCTCGGCGGCCCTGGCCGACCCGGCCGCCGCCGTGCTCGATGCCCGTACCCGCGGACGCTTCGCCGGTACCGCCCCCGAGCCCCGCCCCGGTCTGCGCGGCGGCCACATGCCGGGCGCGTTCAACCTTCCCTTCGGGGAACTCCAGCGCCCCGACGGCCTGATGCGGCCCGCCGCCGAGCTCCGCGCGGCGTTCGAGGGGCTGGTGGGGGAGCGGGAGCGGCTGTACTTCAGCTGCGGCTCCGGGGTCACGGCCTGTGTGCTCGCGCTGGGCGCCGAACTGGCCGGGTACGAGGACCTCGCGGTGTACGACGGCTCCTGGAGCGAGTGGGGCGTGCCGTCGCCGGACAGGCCGGTCACCGTGGAGGTGTAGACGGCTCGCCGCGTTCCCTCGTACGGGGCCCGACGCGTCTTCGGGGTGGTGCCAGCCCCACCCCGAAGACGGGCACAGCCACCATGGTCGGCCCGCTACCGCACGGGCACGATCAAGTCATGACCAGGACCTCGCGCACCGCTTCCGTCTCCCTCACCGTCACTCTGGCCGCCGGACTGCTCCTGACCGGCTGCTCGTTCGACGACGGCCCGAAGAAGACGGCGAGCGCCGACGCCACGGTCACCGAGGCCATCACCGCGGTCGACGTCTCGGACGCCCGAAGCGGCTCCATCGAAGTCACCCCGGGCACGGGGCCGGGCGTCACGGTCCGCCGTACCGTCCACTACCGCGGCGACACCGTGCCGGAGCCCGCCCAGCGGGTCTCCGGCGGCGTACTGACCCTCACCAACGGCACCTGCTCCGACAGTTGCTCGGTCGACTACCGGCTGGAGGTGCCGGCCTCCGCCAAGGTCACGCTCGACAGCAGCAGCGGGGACATCACGGTGGCGGGGGTCGCGGCGGCCGAGATCGAGACCTCCTCCGGCTCGGTCAGGGCCGACCGGATCGCCGGCCCGCTGAAGATCAGTACCTCCTCGGGCCCGATCACCGCCGAGAACCTGGGCGCCCCTAGCGTGGACGCCCACTCCGACTCGGGCGACGTCCGCCTGGTCTTCCCGAAGGCTCCGAACTCGGTCGCCGTGGAGACCACCTCGGGCGATGCCACGGTGCAGGTCCCCCCGGCCCCGTACCGGGTCGACATCGACACCTCCTCCGGCTCGCGAGAGATCACCGTCCCCACGGACCCGGCCGCTCCCTCGCACCTCTCGGTGAAGACGACGTCGGGCGACGTCCGCATATCCCGGCTCTGAGCCCCAGCCCTAGGCCGTTTCGTTCGGATCACCTGGAGGACCAGAGGAGGATGCCCGCGACGTGCACTCCGGCCGAGCGGACCGTCGCTGTCTGCTCGTGGCGGGTGTCGATGCCTCGCCAGTGCTTCAGGCGGCTGACGCAGCGGTCGACGGTGTTGCGCTGCTCGTACGCCTCGCGGTCGAAGGCCGACGACGCGCCACCCCAGTTGCCCGGCGGCGCCCCGCCGCCCCGGTTGTCGCGCCGCAGCCGGTGGCCGCGCTGATCGGCGGGAGCGGGGAGGGCCGCCTGGATCCCGCGGTTGCGCAGGTGCTCGCGGATCGCGAGGGAGGGGTACGCCTCGTCAGCCGCTTCGACGAAGGCCGACGTCCGGAACTCCACGCGGTCGTCGTGGACGGTGGCTCTGGTGGCGGCCGACCACCTCGTCCCTCGTCGACCGCGTGCGCGTGCGCGTGCGCGTCCGCGTCCGCGACCAGGCCACGCCTTGCTGGTGCCGGAGCGACCGGGCTCCGGGCGCTGCACCGGCCGGGTGCACCAGGCAGGCCGATCATTGGGTACCCTCGCGGTTGACTTCGGGGGCGTCGGCAGGAGCTGAATCGCCGTCAACAGGGGATGGTTCCTTATGGGCAGTGCACCTTCGGCCGACTTCTTCCAACCGCTCAGGGCCGACGATCCGGCCGTCGTGGGCGGCTACCGCCTGGCGGCCGTCCTGGGGGCGGGCGGCATGGGCAAGGTGTACCTCTCGTACACGCCGGGCGGCCGGCCCATCGCCATCAAGGTGATCCGGGCCGAGTTCAGCGAGGACCCCGAGTTCCGGCGCCGCTTCCGGCAGGAGGTGCAAGCCGCGCAGCGGGTCCAGGGCCTCTACACGGCGCCGGTCATCGACTCGGACACGGAGGCCCCCCAGCCCTGGCTGGCCACGGCCTACGTGCCCGGCCCCTCGCTCGCCCACGCCGTGTCCCTGTATGGCGCACTGCCCACACGCAGCGTGCTGTTGCTGATCGTCGGTGTCGCCGAGGCCCTCCACGTGATCCACGGCGCGGGCATCGTCCACCGCGACCTGAAGCCCGCCAACGTCCTCCTCGCCTCCGACGGCCCGCGCGTCATCGACTTCGGCATCGCTCGGGCCGCCGACAGCACCGCCTTGACCAACACCGGCGTCAGCGTCGGTACTCCGGCCTTCATGGCGCCCGAACAGGCCTCGACCGGTACGGTCACGTCGGCCACCGACGTCTTCGCCCTCGGCCAGATCGCGGCCTTCGCCGCCCTCGGGGCCTCCGCGTACGGCGACGGGTCCTCGCACGCCGTGCTCTACCGGATCGTCCACGAGGACCCCGACCTCAGCGGGCTGCCCGGCGAACTGCGGCCCGTGGTGGCCCGCTGCCTCAGTCGTGACCCGGCCGACCGCCCCTCTCTGACCGAGGTCATCGAGCTCTGCCACGAGGCCGCGGACGAACCGCTGCGCCAGGGCGAGCACTGGCTGCCGCAGGCCGTGGTGGGTTCCATCACCGAGCGGCTCAAACTGCCCGCCCCCGCGCCCACCCCCGCGCCGACAGGTGCGCCTCAGACGCCGACCGAGGTCTCCTCACCGTCGCCGGCCCCGGGCACGCCTGCGCCGTCCGCCGCCGTGTCCCCGTACACGCCGACCGGCTTGGCCGCCGCGCCGACACAGGCCGCGCCGACGCAGCCCGCTGTGGGGACGCCGCCCGCCTATCCGACGCCGCCCCCGTACGCGCAGCCCACCCAGCCCCAGCACTCGTACCCGCAGCCCACCCACCCCCAGCACTCGTACGCGCCGGGCTACAGGACGCCGCCGGCCTTCCACGCCCCGGGATTCGCGCCGCCGCAGCCACCCCGTCGCAAGCGGACAGGGCTGATCGTCGCCGGATCCATCGTGGCCGCGGTGATCGGACTCGCGGTCATCGGCTCCCTGCTGCCGGACGGCAAGGACAAGACCGGCGACTCCAAGGCGTCCGGCGGTGGTGCGACGGGCGCCGGCGCTTCGCCGGGCTCGGGCCAGAAGCAAGCCGACCCGAAGCCGGTCTCTTACCAGGGGATCGACGTGCCGCAGAACCACCAGCTGCAGCTGGCCGACAGCCCGCCGCGCCCGGCCGAAGAGCCGACCGGCGCGGGCGTGCTGTACGGGCACGCGGACCTCTACTACTACCGGGACACCCTTTTCGGGGACGAGAAGGTGGGCTCCTCGAACGGGAAGCTGGTCCTGCTGAAGAACTCCGAGAAGGGCTCGCTCAAGACCTGCCGCGAGGTGACCCGATTCACCGAGAAGCTCGGTCTCGACCAGCTCACGAACGGATCGCAGATCTGTGTGCTGAGCAAGGCCGGCCACATCTCGTTGGCGACCTACCGGGGCAGGTCCGGCGAGAAGGATTCGACCACGTACGTCAAGTTCGACCTCACGATCTGGCGCAACGCCGAGGACGTGCAGCAGGACTAGGCCTCGACAGCGGCAACGGGGCGCGTGTGGCGCGGTCGCCCGGGTCCCTGGCGGCCGCGTTCCGAACAAACCTCGCGCCCGAGCCCCGCCCCCTGTCCGTCGCCGTGGCCGACACGGTCCGCACGGGCGGGGCGAGCGTGGTGGCGTGGCTGCTGGTCGAGGGGGTCGGTCGCGCGCGGTGATCCGCGTGCCGGCGGCCGCGCCGCCGCGCTCCTGCCGGGGTGCGGCGGGGCCCGGGCGCGGGCACGATGGGCGCATGTTGCTGGCCCGGGTCGCGGAGGTGTCGGGAGAGGTCGCGGCCACCTCGGCGCGGTCGCGGAAGATCGGCCTGCTGGCCGAGCTGTTCGCGGAGGCCGTGCCCGAGGAGAGCCCGCTGGTCATCGCCTATCTCTCCGGGCGGCTTCCCCAGGGGCGGATCGGGGTCGGCTGGAGCGTGCTCAAGCACGTCGTCCCGCCGGCCGTCGGGCCCGCCGAGCGGCCGACGCTGACCCTCACCGGCACGGACGCGGTCATGGCGGAGCTCGCCGGGGTCTCCGGCGCGGGAGCACAGGCCCGGCGGGCCGAGCTCGTGCACGGGCTGATGGAGGCCGCGACCCTCGCGGAGCAGGAGTTCCTGGTCCGGCTGCTGTCCGGGGAGGTGCGCCAGGGCGCCCTGGACGCCATCGCCCTGGAAGGGGTCGCCCGAGCCGCCGGGGTGCCGCCGGAGGAACTGCGCCGGGCCGTCATGCTCGAAGGGTCGCTGCCGCGGGTCGCGAGGGCCGTGCTCGCCGAGGGCGCCGCCGTGCTCGGCACGTTCACGCTGCGGGTCGGCAGCCCGGTGCAGCCGATGCTCGCCCACACCGCCGCCAGCGTGACGGAGGCCGTCGCCGCGCTGGGGCCCTGCGTGGTGGAGGAGAAGCTGGACGGCATCCGGATCCAGGTCCACCGCCTCGGCGACGAAATCCGCGTGTTCACCCGCTCCCTCGACGACATCACCGACCGGCTCCCCGAGGTCGTGGCCGTCGCCCTGGAGACGCGCGGCGACGGGTTGGTCCTCGACGGCGAGGTCATCGCGGTCGACCCCGCGAGCGGGCGGCCGATGCCGTTCCAGGACATCGCCTCCCGGGTCGGCTCCCGCCTCGACGTCGTCGGCGCGCGGGCCGGGCTGCCGCTGTCGCCCGTCTTCTTCGACGTGCTCGCGGCGGACGGCCGGGTGCTCGTCGACCTGCCGGGGGAGGAGCGCCACGAGGTGCTCGCCCGGCTGCTGCCCGAACCGCTGCGGGTGCGCCGCAGTGTCGTCGCCCGCCCCGGGGAGCCCGGCGCGGCCGAGGCGGCCGAGCGGTTCTTCCGGGACACGCTCGCCCGGGGCCACGAGGGCGTGCTGGTGAAGGCGCTCGACGCGCCCTACGTCGCTGGGCGCCGGGGACGCAGCTGGCTGAAGGTGAAGCCCGTGCACACCCTGGACCTGGTCGTGCTCGCCGCCGAGTGGGGCCACGGGCGGCGGACGGGGCTGCTGTCCAACCTGCACCTGGGGGCACGGGCCGCCGACGGCACCTTCGTCATGTTGGGGAAGACCTTCAAGGGACTGACGGACGAGATGCTCCGCCTGCAGACCGAGAGGCTCCGCGAACTGGCCGTGTCCGACGACGGTTTCACCGTGCGGGTGCGGCCCGAGTTCGTCGTGGAGGTCGCCTACGACGGGCTCCAGCGTTCGACCCGCTACCCGGCCGGGGTGACCCTGCGCTTCGCCAGGGTGCTGCGCCACCGCCCCGACAAGAGCGCCGCCGGGGCCGACACCGTCGAGCGGGTCCTCGCGGGCGACTGAGCCGGACCGGCCGTGCCGGCGGGGCGGTCAGTCGTCGTCCGACGGGTGACGGCCGCGCACCCAGAGCGGCAGGACGAACCAGCACAGCACGTACCAGACGAACAGGCTCCCGACGAGCCAGGGCACGTAGACGCCCCCGGTCGCCACCCGGAGCACCAGCAACAGGGCCGCGGTGAGGGTCGCGAGGAGCAGCACCAGCCCGATGAGGATCAGCCGGGAAGTCCAGGCCACCACCCGGGGCTTGAGGCGCCGGCCGGCGAGCATCCGGTGGAAGGAGACCGGTCCGATCAGCGCGCCGATGGCGGCGGCGGAGAGCGAGATGGTGACCACGTAGATCGTCCGGTCGGTGTCGGGAAGCTCCGCGAAGCGGGGCGTGAACACGACGGTGAGGAGGAAGCCGAAGAAGATCTGCACGCCCGTCTGGACGACCCGGATCTCCTGCATCAGCTCGCCCCAGCGCCGGTCGGCCCGCTCCTCCGGCGTCTCGTGGCGCCCGCGGATCAGCCCGTCGTCGTGCCGGTCCGGTTCCGCAGGCCCGGTCGCTCCCGTGGGCCCCGTGCGTCCCTCCGGTGTTCCGGCCACGTGTCCTCCCGTGTCGCTCCCCTCCACCGTGGCACGAACCTCGCGGGATGCCCTGCCGGGAGGCATCCTGGAAAGCGGGACACGAGGAGATGAGCGACGTGTACGACTTGCACATCGACACCGATGTCACCGTGCAGCTGGACGACTGCTGCCGGGAGGACGCCCAGGCCGTCTTCGAGGTCCTCGACCACACTTACCAGGTCGAGGACACGACGGCACCGGGTCCCAAGGCGGCCACCGGGCCCGCCACCACCGTCTGGATGGCCACCTTCGACACGGCGGGCGGCCGGCACGAGGCGACCCCGCCGGTCAAGCTGAGCGCCATGGTCGGCGCCACCCTCACCGGCGGTTACCACGCCGTCGACGAGGTCGAGAAGGTGTTGGCGCGCAACTTCGCCATCCAGTCCCTGCAATCCGTCTCCGGCGACCAGGAGACCGAGGCGCGGATCCTCCTCGCCTCCCGATGACCTGAAGGCCCGAAGGCCCGAAGATCTCGTCACTCGATGACTTCTTGACCCCGTGACCCCCGAGCCCCCGGGCGGAGCGGACGGGCGCCGCCCGGGGCCGTCGTGTGCCCGAGGGGGTGCGCACCTGCCTGCCCGGAGCAGGGCGGGGACCCCCCGACCGGACGGCTATACACCGTGTGTAGAGTGCTGGCTGTGCCGCAGGGCCCCGTCATGACCCACGTGGGCCCCGGTACTCGAACCATCATCGGGGAAAGCGGGTTGATCATGTTCCGAACCACGTCGGGCCGTCGCCGGGGGCCGGCTGTCGCCCTCCTTGCCGCGGCCTCGCTGGTCCTCACCCTCGCCGGCTGCTCCGCCGACACGGTCACTCCCGGTGACGCGCGCGGCGGAGCAGCGGCGGGCCTCAAGGGTGCGGCGCCGGCCGGCGGTGTGGACTGCGACAAGGTCAAGTGCATCGCGCTGACCTTCGACGCCGGGCCGGGCAAGGACACGCCCCACCTTCTCGACGTGCTCAAGGAGAAGAAGGTCCACGCGACCTTCTTCCTTCTCGGCAAGAAGCACGTGGAGCGTTACCCCCAGGTCGTCAAGCGGATCTCGGACGAGGGTCACGAGGTCGCCAACCACACCTGGTCCCACGAGATCCTCACCGACCTGGACGCCTCCGAGGTCCGTGAGGAGCTCTCGCGCACGCAGGACGCGATAGCGAAGATCACCGGCCGCAAGCCGACCCTCATGCGCCCGCCGCAGGGCCGCACCGACGACACCGTCGCCGAGGTGAGCCGCGAACTCGGTCTCGCCCAGATCCTGTGGAGCATCACGGCCAAGGACTACTCCACCACCGATTCCGCGCTCATCCGCAAGCGCGTGCTGGAGCAGGCGCACCGGGACGGGATCATCCTGCTCCACGACATATACGACGGCACCGTCCCCGCCGTGCCGGGGATCATCGACGAGTTGAAGCGCCAGGGCTACACCTTCGTGACCGTGCCCGAGCTGCTCGCCCCGGGGAAGGCCGAGCCCGGCGCCGTCTACCGCCCCGAGAAGGACGACTGACTCGTCCAGGACGGTGGTATCGGGCGCCAAAACGGGTGAGGTGACTCACATGCGGCACAGCGGACACCCGGGAACAATGGGTGAAGGTTTACCGTTCATCAGTATGTGACAGCGAAGGGGCCCGGCGCCCTAGGTCCCCCCCATGTGGCGGCCGCCCTTCACAGGTCACGGCAAACGGCCCCGGTTGGAATCCCCCGTCCAACCGGGGCTTTGTCGTGGGTGCGGCGCACGCCGCGAACGCCTCTCCGGCGGCGCGCGCTCCGGCGCGTTCTACCCCTTCGAGTGAGTCGCGCGAACCCCTCGCATGGCCGGTCCGGCGCCGGGCATGGATCGCCACGAACGGTGGCCGCCAAGCCGCCGGACCGCACCGATCAGGCCCGCCACCAGGGGGAACTCCTTGCGCCATGGAACCCGCCGCGCATTCGTGACGGCCGCCGCCGCCCTCGTTCTGGCCGGCTGCACCACCGTCCGACCCGGCCCGTCCGGACCCCCCGCCGACACCACGCGGCTGGGGCAGGACCGGCTCCTCAAGGTCGCCGAACGGAGCCTGGTCGCCGACTGCATCGGCGGCCGCGGCCTCGCCCTCCCGTCCAGGGCGCGCGCCCCCGCCGAGGACCGCCGACTCCCGGCCGCGCTCTTCGGCGGCGACCCCCGCGAACCGTCCCTGACCCTCACCAACGGGCTCACCGTCACTGCCGACGGCGACGGCTGCACGACCACGGCCCGCGCGAGCCTCTACGGCGACCAGACGTGTTGGTTCCACGCCCAGGTCGTGCCGCCACCGTGCCGACTCCCCGGTACGCCCGGGGAGGCAGGGGCCCGGTGAGGCCGGAAGGTCAGCGGCCGCCCGGGTGCCGCAGGGCAGAGGAGAGCAGTAGGCCCGCGCCCCGCACGGTGCTCGTGGCCGGGTCGTTCGCCAGGCGCAGCCGGACGCCGAGGCGCAGTGCGAGGCGGCTCGTCAGGTCGAGGCGCAGCGCGCCGCCGCCGGTGACGAGGACGCCGCGGCCCAGCGCACCGCGGACCGCGCCCGTGGAGTCCCGCCACCACAGTTCCCGCACCATCTCCGCGGCCGCGCGCACCACGGCGTCCGCCGAGCCGCCGGCCTCCGCGAGGTCGTCGAGGCCCACCTCGGCCAGCCGGGCGTCCTGGACCATGCCGTCGACCAGGAGGGTGACCTCGGTGAGCTCCGCCCCCAGGTCGACCACGAGCAGCGGGCCGCCGCCCGAGGGGCCGGCGTAGGCCGCCGCGGCACGGGCGCTGTTCACCGAGACGACCCGCGCGGCACCGAGACCGGCCACCATCCGACGGGTCTCCTCGCGCTCCGCAGGGCCGGCGAGGACCGGGTGGCAGAGCATCACGACGGCGTCGTCCAGCCCCCCGAACGCCGAGTCGACGACCTCGCGGAGGAGGTGCCGGTGCGGGGTCGCGTCGGTGACCCGCCCGCGCCGGACCGGTCCGCTGGGCACGTCCGCGACGACGCCCGCCCCGGGCGCCCACACCCGGGTACGGGAGCTGCCGATGTCCAGGGCGAGTCCGTGAACCGCCTTCTGCGTCGTGCCCATTCGCCCGCTCCTGCCGCTGATCATGAGGTGATTTAGCGGCATCACTATGCAATATCCCGGGCGGAAACGCCATGGCCCATCGGATTGCAGGCGATGCGACCGCTCAGGCCTCGGTGCCCAGCCACAGGTCGGGCCCGAACACCTCGTAGTGCACGGCCGCCGGGGCGATGCCGCGGGCGAGGAGATCGCCGCGCACGGCGCGCATGAAGGGCAGCGGGCCGCAGAGGTACGCCGTGACGTCCTCCGGCAGGTCCAGGGTCGAGACCTCGGCCCGGCCCCGCCCCGCCGCTTCGGTGCCCGGCTCCTCGTACCAGAGGTGCAGCGAGCCCTGCGGCAGCGCGTCGACGAGGCGGCGCAGCTCCGCGCGGTGCGCGTGGCTCCCGGGCGTGCGGTCGGCGTGGACCACGGTCACGCGGCGCTGCGAACCGGTGGTCACGAGGTGGTCGAGCATCGCCAGCATGGGCGTCGAGCCGATGCCGGCAGAGGCCAGCAGTAGCGGTCCGTCGCCCTCGGGCAGGACGAGGTCGCCGAACGGGGCCGACACGGTGACCCGGCCGCCGACGCCGGCGTGCGCGTGCAGCCAGGACGAGACCTCGCCGGCCGGGTCGCCCTCGACGCGCTTGACGGTGATCCGCCATTCGGGTCGGCCGGGCGCGGCGGAGAGGCTGTACTGGCGGATCTGCCGGGCGCCGTCCGGGAGCGTGACCTGGACGCTGACGTACTGGCCGGGCCGGAAGCCGCCGGTGGGGCGCCCGTCGACATGGCGCAGCACGAGGGAGACGGTGTCGGGGGTCTCGGTGCGGCGCTCCGCGACCTCCATCGGCTGCCACACCTGGCCCTCCGCGACGCCCTGCTCCTGGTAGAGGCGGGCCTCGATGGCGATGAGGGCGTTGGCCATCAGCCAGTACACCTCGTCCCAGGCGCGGGCGACCTCGGGGGTCACGGCGTCGCCGAGCACGGACACGATGGCGGCGAAGAGGTGCTCGTGGACCACCTTGTACTGCGCGGAGGTGACGCCGAGCGAGGCGTGCTTGTGGGCGATCCGGGAGAGCATCACGTCCGGGCGGGCCTCGGGCTGCGCGAGCAGGGCGCCGGCGAAGGCGGCTATGGAGCCGGCCAGGGCCTTGCGCTGGTCGCCGGTGGCCTGGTTGCCGCGGTTGAAGAGGTCCCGCAGCAGCTCGGGGTGGGCGGCGAACAGCCCCGCGTAGAACCGTTCGGTGATCTCGTCGAGCGCTCCGCCGACGACGGGGAGGGTGGCTCGGACGACCGGGGTGGCCTGCTCGGACAGCATGACGGCTCCATATCTGGTAGATGATCTGCGTATTTAAAACGATGCGGAAACCCCGCGTGGTGCGCGGGGGTGCCGTCAGTCGGCGGGGCGGCTCACGGACAGGGCGAGGAGCACCGGTCCGGTGGGGGACTCGACCAGCTCCGCGACGGTGAGGGGGTCGAGGGTGCGGTAGAACGCCTCCTGTGCCTCGCGCAGCGCGCCGCGCAGCCGGCACGCCGTACGCAGCGGGCACGGTGGATCGCCGTCGCAGGCGACGACCTCCTCCTCGCCCTCCAGCGTTCGGGCCAGCCAGCCCACCGAGGACCGTCGGCCGAGATCGGTGAGCGTCAGTCCGCCGCCCCGGCCGCGCCGCGCCTCGACCACGCCGAGGTGTTGGAGGCGCGTGACCACCTTCGCCATGTGGGCGTAGGGGACGGCCATGGAGTCCGCCACCTCGCGCGTGGTGGGGGTGTCGTCCCGCCCGGAGACCGCCAGACGCATCACGGCACGCAGCGCCAGGTCGGTGAATTTGGTCAACCGCACGGAACGACCGTATCAAAGGCGTATTTCCCATACGTATTAAGGGTGTGGCTCACGGGTGTGCCGTCCGTGGTGCCGCCACACCCACCAGCCGCCCACCACCATCGACGCCGAGAAGAGAGCGATACCGAGGACCGGCCACTGCCGGTCGGCGATCCGGGCGTCCGTGAACGCGACCAGCGTGAGCGCCACCAGCGGAACGATCAGGGACAGCGCGGCCCGCGCCGAGGCCGCCGCCACCGCAGGGGACAGCCGGCCGCTGCGGCGCGGCAGCCGCGCGCCGGAGTAGAAGAGCGTCGCCCGGTCCGCGACCCGGGCCGTACCGCGGTAGTACGCGGAGGCCAGGTACGGCAGCCACACCAGCGGGGCCACGAGACCGACCAGGAACACCGCGCCGACCAGCACCCACTGGCCGAGCCGTACGAGAAGCCCGGTCCCGCCGTCCGAAGGGGTGACGAGTCCGAGCAGCCGTGCCATCCGCATGACCATGTCCCACAGGGCGGCGAACCGCCCCGGCCGTTTCGCGGCCGGGGCCTGCGGGGCGGCCAGCGCGGCCCGCGCGGCGTCGGTGTCCTCGTACACCCCCTGCAGGACCAGCAGCTCGGCGGTCCGTTCGTCGTCGGTCGGATCCCGGCCTTCGAGGGCCGCCAGCTCCAGCATCATCCGCGCCTGCGAGAGGAGCGCCGCGCAGAACGCGACCGGGATGAACACCAGGAACGGCCCGCCCACGAACGCACCCTCCGACGTCGCCGCCCGGGTGCCGCGCGCCACGATCCTGGCGCGCAGCCGCTCCGGAGTCTCGTCGGGGTGCCCCGCGCGCAGCCGCTCCACCGTCCGGCCGGCCCCGTGGCCCAGCCGGCGGGTCGCGAAGTCGGCGAGGAGCTCCGGCAGCCGCCCCGGCTGCGCGCTCGCCGCGCGCAGCAGGGAGCGGGTGAGTTCCGCGGGCGCCTGGTGCTCCTCGCCGTCCGATCCGGTCAGGACAGGACCTTGGCCTTCGCCTTCTCGAACTCCTCGTGCGTGATGGCTCCCTTGTCCTTCAGCTCCGACAGGCGGGCGAGTTCGTCCACGCTGCTGCCCGAGCCGCCGCCCGGCGAGGTTCCCGCGGTCTTGCGGATGTAGTCCTGGAACGCCGCCTCGCTGTCCTGGGCCTGCTTGATGTCGCGCTTCCCCATCCCCTTGCCGCGTGCGATGACGTAGATCAGCACGCCCACGTAGGGCAACAGGATGCAGAGGATCAGCCAGCCCGCCTTGCCCCAGCCGCCGAGTTCGTGGTCGCGGAAGATGTCCGTGATGACCTTGAACAGCAGGAAGAGCCACATGATCCAGAGGAAGAACCAGAGCATGGTCCAGAAGAGGTTGAGCAGAGGGTAGTCGTCCATGCCTGTACTCCGTTTCCCGCCGACCTCGAACGGCCCGACGTGAAAGCGAGTCTTGTCGACCCCACGTGGTCCCGCATGTCGTGGCAGCGCCGGGGTGCGGACCGGCTGAGGCCGTGTTCGGATGGGCGGGCACACGCGAACGGCACGCGCACACGAGGGAATCACATGGGACGCGCGGGCTCAGTGCACGCGCGCCCGGAGCGCCGCGAGCGCGCGGTCCGCGTGGGCGCTCATCCGCAGCTCGCTGCGCACGACCTCCAGTACCTTCCGGTCCTGGTCGATGACGAACGTGACGCGCTTCGTCGGCGCCAGCGAGAAGCCCCGCTTCACCCCGAACCCGTCCCGGACGGAACCCGTGGGGTCGGAGAGCAGGGGATAGCCGAGCGAGTGGCGTTCGGCGAACTCCTGCTGCCGCTCCACCTCGTCCGTGCTGATGCCGACGGGCCTTGCCCCCAGCGCGCGGAACTCGCCCGCCAGGTCGCGGAAATGGCAGGCCTCGGCCGTGCACCCCGGAGTGAGGGCGGCCGGGTAGAAGAAGAGGACGACCGGCCCCTCGGCCAGCAGGCCCGAGAGGGAGCGGGGCGTCCCCGTTTCATCCGGAAGAGTGAAGTCCTCGACGATGTCACCGACGTTCATGCGCAGCGACGCTACCGCACGGTAGTCCCAGGCGTCATTGGGCCTGGCGCACCCGGGACGAGGCCTCGCGCGCGGTGAGGACCGCGAGGACCCGCTCGCCCCAGCGCACGTTCTCCTCCTCGAAGGCCCGGCCGCGCATCAGGTTGAGGTACGGGCCGATCCGCTCGGCCTCGCGGAGGTAGGTCTCCTCGTCGCGTCCGTCGAGCAGCCACTCCCGCAGCCGCTCGTAGCGCGCGATCTTGCCGCGGGCCCACTCCATCCGATCCCGCACGTGCTGCCGCACCGCCGCCGTGTCGCCCTCGTCGCAGGCCTGCACCTGCACCATGAGCTCGTCGCGTACCGCCGTCGGTTTCGGCGGGTGCGAGGTGTAGGCGACGAGGTCCTCGCGGCCCGTCTCGGTGAGGGTGAACATGCGCTTGTTGGGGCGTCGTTCCTGCTGCACCACGCGGGCCTCGATCAGGCCGGCCTCGGAGAGCCGGTCCAGCTCCCGGTAGAGCTGCTGCGGCGTGGCCGCCCAGAAGTTGGCCACGGACACGTCGAAGAGCTTGGCCAGGTCGTATCCGGACGCCTCGCCCTCCAAAAGGGCCGCAAGGACCGCGTGCTTGAGAGACATCCGGACAAAGTAGCAGTTCGTTCAATAGTTTCCTCCGCACCTATTCACCGGTGAAAGCCCTGGTGAGGGGCGGGGTCCAGTCGGCGTGGCGCAGGATCATCCGCAGGGCGACGCCCGACGGGGTCAGGCGCAGGAGGGCGTTGCGCAAAGGTACGGCGAGCGGGTGGGCGAGCTGCTGCCCCATCCGCCCGGCCTGCCGGGCCGCGGAGGCCACGGCCGTGGTGCGCGGGCGCCGTTCGGCGTCGTACCGGGCGAGCGCGGCCGTCACGCCCGGCTCGGTGTCGAGTGCCGCGGCCAGCACCACGGCATCCTCCAGTGCCTGGCAGGCGCCCTGGCCGAGGTTCGGGGTCATGGCGTGAGCGGCGTCTCCGAGGAGTGCCACCCGGCCGGCCGTGAACGACGGCAGGGGAGTGGCCAGTTCGGCGATGTCGTGGTGGAGGACGTCCTCGGGCCGGGTCGCGGCGAGGAGGCCGGGGACCGGCGCGTGCCAGTCGGCGAAGCGCCGCCGCAGCACGGCGAGGGGGTCCTCGTGCCGGACCCCGGCCGGGGAGTTGAGCACCGCGTGCCACTCCGCACGCCCGTCGGCGAAGGCGAGGTGCCCGAACTCGGCCCCGTGTCCCCAGGTGAGCTCGAAGTCGGTACGCAGTTCCACCGGCCGCTCCGTGATCGCCCGCAGCACCGTCGAACCGCTGTGGACCGGGCCCGGATGGGCGGGGAACAGGGCGCCGCGCAGGCGGCTGCCGACGCCGTCCGCGGCGACCACGAGATCCGCCTCCGGACACCCGCCCGGATCCCCTTCCGAGCGGGCGGCGCCCACCGTGTCCGCAGCCCCCGACGTGTACGTCAGCCGCGTCCGGCCGTCCTCCCCGGGCGGCTCCACCCCCGTCACGGTCACTCCCGTACGTACCGTCCCGGGCGGCAGCGCGCCGCGCAGCAGGCGGTGCAGTTCGGCGCGCGGGAGGCCCACGATGGGGGAGCCGAGGGCGCGTTCGAGGGCCGAGCCGTCCATCCGGGCGAGCCAGGAGCCGCGCGGGGTGCGGGTGCCTCCCGTGTACTGGCCGCGCCCGGCTGCCCGTACGGCGGCGCCGAGACCCAGGGCGTCCAGCGCGCGGATGCCGTTCGCCGCGAGGGAGATCCCGGCCCCCGCGTCGGCGAGGGCGGGCGCGCGGTCCACCACCCGCACCTCCCAGCCGATGCCGCGGAGTCCGACCGCGGCGGCCAGCCCCCCGATGCCCGCGCCGACGACGACGGCGGTGTGTCCCATGGTGCGCCCCCACTCCCGTACGACGCCTTCTACATCCGTAGAAGGTGATGGCGGGAGCGTAGCGCCGCTCTCTACAGGTGTAGAAAGAGGGGGTGACTTCCGCATCCCCGGCACCCGCCCCCGCCCGCCGCACCCTGCTCGCCGACGCGGCCCTCGGCGTCCTCGCCGACGCGGGCATGCGCGGCCTCACGCACCGGGCCGTGGACGCCGCCGCCGGGCTGCCGACGGGGACCACCTCCGCGTACTTCCGCACCAGGTCCGCCCTGCTCACCGGCCTGGTCCTGCGGCTCGTCGAACTGGACCAGGCCGAGCTCCGGGCCGCCGCGGAGAACGCCCCCGCGCTCCGCACCCCCGCCGATCTGGTCCACGGCCTCGCCCTGCTCGTCGCCGCGCGGACGAGCGGGGAGGGACGGCGCCGCTCCCTGGCCCGCTACGCCTGCGTCCTGGAGAGCGTGCGCGACCCCGAGCTGCGCGCGATCCTGGTGCCGAGGAGGAATCCCGGGCGCGAGGCGGTACGCAGCTTCCTCGCCGCACACGGCGTGACGGACCCCGAGGCACGCACCCTAACCCTGCTCGCCTGCGTGGACGGCCTGGTCCTGGACCGGGTCGTGGCCGCCGGGCGGGCGCCGGGCGCGGTGCGGGAGGAGATCGAGGGGCTCGTGGCCGCCGCACTCCGCTGACGTGCGGCCGAATGGCTGTCCGTCGCGGTGCGACGCGGCCGGTGGCGGGAGAAGCTGCACTATCCGAAGGCCGCCCCGGTCAACGCCCCCGCCGACCTGACGTCCGCAATGGAGCAAGCCCCGATGGACAGCAACGCGTTCGTCTACACGACGTACATCCGCACCACACCCGACGAGCTGTGGGCGGCGCTGACCGAGCCCGAACTCACCCGCCGCTACTGGGGCGTGGCCTTCGAGACCGACTGGGCCGCCGGTTCCGCCATGGTCTGGGACGAGAACGGCCGCAGGACCAGCGACCCCGAGCAGGTCGTCCTCGACGCCGAGCCCGGCCGCCGCCTCGCCTACACCTGGCACACCTTCACCCCCGCCTGGGCCGAGGCCGTCCGGATCGACCCGGAGGTCTACGCCCGCCTGGCCGGGGAGCGCCGCTCCAAGGTGACGTTCGGGATCGAGCCCGCCGGGGACATGGTGAAGCTCACCGTCGTCCACGACGACCTGGAGCCCGACGGCACGATCCGCGGCCTGGTGGGCGAGGGCTGGCCCGCCCTCATCTCCAGCCTGAAGTCCCTCCTGGAGACGGGTGAGGAACTGCCGGAGGTCCCACGCTGAGCCCGGGCACTCCGCCCGTCCGCCGGCTCCTCGCCCACCAGTCGGCCCTCGGGCGTTCGCCCGTCCGCCGCGCCACCGGTCGTGACCAGGTGCCGCGGTCCCGTGGAATTCCCCCGAACGGCCCAGCGTGACGCGCTAGCGTGCGCGCATGACCGCCACCGTGACCGTCCTGACCGCCGGCTACGTCGGCCCGCGCACCGCCTCCACCGTCACCCTGCTCCGCGACGGGGACACGGTCGTCGTGGTCGACCCCGGCATGGTCGCCGACCGCGCCCTCATCCTGGCGCCGCTCGCCGCCGCCGGCCTGACCCCCGAGCAGGTCACCGACGTCGTGTTCAGCCATCACCACCCCGACCACACGCTCAACGCGGCGCTCTTCCCCGCCGCCCGGTACCACGACCACTGGGCGATCTACCAGGACGACCTGTGGACCGACCGCCCCGCCGACGGCTTCGCGCTCTCCCCGTCGATCCGGCTCGCCGCCACCCCCGGGCACACCCCGGAGGACATCAGCACCCTCGTCGACACCGACGGAGGACTCGTCGTCCTCACCCACCTCTGGTGGTCCGCCGACGGCCCGCCCGAGGACCCCTACGCGACCGACCCGGAGGCCCTGCACGCCTCGCGCCGGACCGTCCTCGCCCTCGGCCCGGTCCTCGTCGTCCCCGGCCACGGGGAGCCCTTCGCCCCCACCGCGGCGACGCCCGGCTGACCTCCGCACCCGCCCCCTCGTTGGTGCTTTCGAGTCGTCTCGCGGGCCTCTCCCACGCCACGCCCGGTCAGTTGATCATCTTTTCCGTCCCCGATCGGTTTTGATGCACCAGTCGGACCGGATCGGCGCAGGCGAGAAGGGGTGGGTGCCCGACGTGGCGTCACGCAGCAGCATCAAGGGGTGGGGGGCGCTCTCCCTCGCGGCGGGAGCCCTCCTCGCCGCCAACGCGGCCCAGCCGCCGGCCGCCGACGCCCCCGACGTCCCGGCGGCGGCCCCCGCCCTCGTCTCGGTCGACGCCTGCCCCGTCGACGACGGCGGACTGTGCGCCGTCCCCCGCCGCACCCTCCTCCTCGACGGACCCAGGCCCCCGATCGCCCTCGACGGACGCACCGCCCTCGGGCCGCTGGCCCTCGCCCTCCGCACCCACGGACGGCTCGCCGACGTCACCGTCACCGACCACAAGGGCCACCGCGTCGCCGGAGCGGTGAGCGCCGACGGCGCCCTCTGGACCAGCACGGCGCCGCTCCCCGCCGGCGCCCGCTACACGGCGCGCCTCGTCGTCGAGCGCACCGACGGCGGCCGGTTCCGCCGCCGGCGCGCCCGGCTCGACCTGGGTATCGGAGCGGCCCCCCAGGGCGAACGGCTCACCGCCGAGTTCGGCCCCACCCGAGGGGCAGGCTCCGGCGACGACACGTACGGCGTGGGCCAGCCGATCACCGCCGAACTCAGCCACCCCGTGCCCGCCACCGACCCGGAGGCCCGGCGCTCCGTCGAACGGGCCCTCGACGTCCGCTCCACCCCCCGGGCCGTCGGCGCCTGGCACTGGGTCGGCCCCACCACCCTCCACTACCGTCCGCGCACCTACTGGCCCGCCCACGCCACCATCCGCGTCCACAGCGCGCTCGACAGGGTCCGGGTCACCGACGGGCTGTTCGGCGCCCCCTCCGCGCCGCTCACCCTCACCACCGGCGACCACGTGGAGGCCGTCACGGACGTCACCGCGCACACCATGACCGTCTACCGCAACGGCCGGCTCATCCGCACCATCCCGGTCACCACCGGCAAGGAGGGCTACCGCACCCGCGGCGGCGTCAAGGTCGTCCTCGGCAAGGAGCCCACCGTCCGCATGCGCGGCGACTCCATCGGCATCACCCGTGGCAGCAAGGACTTCTACGACCTCAAGGTCCGCTGGGCCACCCGGGTGACGTGGAGCGGCGAGTACCTGCACGCCGCCCCCTGGTCGCTGGACGCGCAGGGCAGCGAGGACGTCAGCCACGGCTGCACCGGCATGAGCACCGAGGACGCGGCCTGGTTCTACGGCACCGTCCGAGAGGGCGACCTCGTGCGGGTGGTCAACGCGTTCGGCGAGCCGATGAGCCCGTTCGACAACGGCTACGGAGACTGGAACCTCAGCTGGGCCGAGTGGCGCCGGGGCAGCGCACTCGGTCCCGGGGCCTCCGGCGCGGGGCACGCCCCGGGTGCGCTGCGGCCCGACCTCTGAGCCCGGACCGGCCGCCCGCCCCGTACCCAGGAGTGACGATGACAGAGATGACCAAGGTCGAACTCGCCGACGGCGTGCTGTACGTGGAGGTGGAGCCGCTCGTCCCGGCGCGCGGTTCCGACGAGCTGGAAGGCCTGCACGACCGGCTGCCCGACCTGTCGGGAGTCACCGCCGCGCTGTCCTCCTTCGCGGGCCAGCTCGGCGACGCGCTGCACCAGGCCGCGCCCGACCGGGCGGTGGTGGAGTTCGGCTGCCAGCTCGGCGTGGAGGCGGGCAAGCTCACCGCGCTCGTCGTCCAGGGCACGGCGACCGCGAACCTGAAGGTCACCCTGGAATGGGCCAAGGAGCAGGGGTGAAGGCCCCGCAGCGGTGCAGTCCGTGCGGACCGCGCCCCGACCGGCCGCCGAGAGCAGCGAGCCGATCGTGACGCCGATCGCCAGACGGACCGGCTCGACCCGAGGTCCCCGGGCGGGCTCCTGGGCGGACTCCCGTGTCGACGGCGGTCCTTGGGGCGACTGCTGCGGCTCCATGGGCTCCCCTCCGGTGGTGCGGCGGAGTGTGCGGCCGACGCGTCCTTCCGATCGGCACCCGGTACGGACCCGCCGCAAGCCGGGCGGGTCCGTACGGGTCCACGGAGGCTAGGCGTCCGTCCCGGCCCGCTCCGGCTTCTCGGTCCGGCACACCAGAGCGTCGTTCTCGACGTCCGCGACGATCGTGTCCCCGGGGTCGGCCACTCCGCCCAGCAGCAGCGAGGCGATCCGGTTGTCCAGCTCCGTCTGGATCGTGCGGCGCAGCGGGCGGGCGCCGAACTCCGGCTGGTGCCCGTGGGCGACGAGCAGCTTCTTCGCCGCCTCCGTCACCTCCAGGTCCAGCCCCTGCGCCTTCACCCGCCGCTTGCTCTGGTCGATCAGCAGGTCGAAGATCCGCGACAGGTCCGCCTCGCCGAGACCGTGGAAGATGATCGTCTCGTCGATCCGGTTGAGGAACTCGGGCCGGAAGTAGTCCCGCAGGTCCTGCTTGAGGTCCTCGCGGATCTCCGACACGTCGCCGTGGTGGGCGAGGATCCGCTGGGCGCCGATGTTCGAGGTCATGATGACCACGCAGTGGCGGAAGTCGACCGTGCGGCCCTGCGCGTCGGTCAGCCGCCCGTCGTCGAGGACCTGGAGCAGCGTGTTGAAGACGTCCGGGTGCGCCTTCTCCACCTCGTCGAAGAGGAGCACGCTGTACGGCTGGCGGCGCACCTTCTCGGTGAGCTGCCCGGCCTCCTCGTGACCGACGTATCCGGGCGGGGCGCCGACCAGCCGGGAGACGGTGTGCTTCTCCTGGAACTCGCTCATGTCGAAGCGGATCAGCCGGTCCTCCTCGCCGAACAGCAGCTCCGCCAGTGCCTTGGCCAGCTCCGTCTTGCCGACTCCCGTGGGGCCGAGGAAGAGGAAGGAGCCCACGGGCCGCTTCGGGTCGCCCATGCCGGCCCGGTTGCGGCGCACGGCCTGGGCGATCGCCACGACCGCCTCGTCCTGGCCGACCACCCGACTGTGCAGGGCGTCCTCCAGCTTGAGCAGCCGCTCCTTCTCGTTCTCGGTCATCTGCGTCACGGGGATGCCGGTGCGCCGGGACAGCACCTCGGCGATGTCGGCGGGCGTCACCTCCAGGACGCCCTCGCGGCGCTCCTCGATGCCCGCGAGCTCACCCTCGATGCGGGCGATGTCCTGCTTGAGGCCGTTGGCGCGCTCGAAGTCCTCCGCCGCCACCGCCTCGTCCTTCTCGCGGCGCAGCTTGGCCAGCCTGTCCTCGCGTTCGACGACCTCGGTGGACCGGCCGAGCGAGCGCAGCCGCACCCGGGCGCCGGTGTGGTCCATGAGGTCGATCGCCTTGTCGGGCAGGAAGCGGTCGCGGACGTAGCGGTCGGAGAGCTCGGCCGCCGCCGCGAGGGCGTCGTCGCCGTAGCGCACCTGGTGGTGGGCCTCGTAACGGTCCCTCAGGCCCTCCAGGATGCCGATGGTCTCCTCGACGGTCGGCTCGGGGATCAGCACCGGCTGGAAGCGCCGCTCCAGGGCCGCGTCCTTCTCCACGTACCGCCGGTACTCGTCGATCGTCGTCGCGCCGACGACATGCAGTTCGCCGCGCGCGAGGGCCGGCTTGAGCATGTTGCCCGCGTCCATCGAACCCTCGCCGGTGGCGCCCGCGCCCACCACGGTGTGCAGTTCGTCGATGAACAGGACCGTCGAGTCGGCGGCCTCCTTCACCTCGTCGATGACGTTCTTCAGCCGCTCCTCGAACTGGCCGCGGTACTGCGCCCCGGCGACCAGGCCCGACAGGTCGAGGGCCACGACCCGCTTGCCCTCCAGGGTGCGCGGCACCTCGCCCGCCACGATCCGCTGCGCCAGGCCCTCGACGATGGCCGTCTTGCCGACGCCCGGCTCGCCGATGAGCACCGGGTTGTTCTTCGAGCGGCGGGAGAGGATCTCCACGGTCTGCTCGATCTCGTCGGCCCGTCCGACCACCGGGTCCAGCTTGCCCGCGCGGGCCTCCTCCGTGAGGTCCCGCCCGTACTCGTCCAGGGTCGGCGTCTTCGACTCCGGCTTGGCCGCGGGCGGGGCCTCGGCACGGGCCTGCCGGTCGGCGGTGGAGCGCAGCGTCCCCACGTCCGTGCCGTACGAGCCGAGCAGCCTGGCCGCGGCGGAGGACGGGCTGTCGAGCAGGGCGCCCAGAACGTGTTCGGGGCCGATGTACGAGACCCCCGACTCCTGGGACCGTTCGAAGGCGCGCAGCAGCACCCGCTTGGCGGCCGGAGTGAGCCCCGGCTCGGCGGACGGCACGCCGCTCTCGCCGGGCAGCACCTGGGCGACGGCCTTGCCCAGCTCGTCGGGGTCGGCCCCCGAGCGCGCGAGCAGCCCGCGGGCCGGTTCGACCTGGGTGCACGCCCACAGCAGGTGCTCGGTGTCCAGATCGGCGCTGCCGTCCTCGGCGGCCTTGGTGGTGGCCCGGCCGAGCAGGTCACGGGCCGAATCGGTGAGCAGCCGGCCGATCGGCACCCGCTGCACGGCCGGGGGAGAGGCTGCGGGGGTCATGCCGAAGAAGCGGTTGAGCAGGTCGTTGAAGTGGTCGGAGCCGCCGAACGGGTCTGAGCCGCCGAAGGATCCGAAGGGGGACATGGTCATGGAGTGCCGTCCAGATGCGTCGACTTCCGGGCAGTTCCCGTCCACTGGAACAGCAACGGGCGCCCCTCACCCGCCGGGCGCCGCGGTCACGGGCCGTGGCCGGGGCCGGCACGGGCCCCGGACCGTACGGATTCAGGCCGGGCGGTCCGGCGCGGAAGCCTTCGTGTCCTCTGCGCCATCCGGGTCAAGGAGGCCGGACGGGGACGGTTCGCCGACCCTCAGCCGGGTCCTGCGCTGCAGACCGGCGCCGACCAGGACGCCCAGGGCGATCGCGGCGACCGTCACGACGGTGCTCACCAGACCGGACAGACCGCCGTCGGTGCCGCCCTCGACGATGATCTCCGGATCCCTCAGACCCGCCCGCCGCCCGCCGTGTCCGAGGACAGCCGCTGCGCCGCGTAGATCGGGATCACCGACAACAGCACCAGCACCGCCGCCACCACGTTCACCACCGGGGCCTGCTGAGGCCGCGTCATGTTGTCGAAGATCCACAGCGGCAGGGTCCGCACCCCGGGGCCCGCCGTGAAGGTGGTCACCACGACCTCGTCGAAGGAGAGCGCGAAGGCCAGCAGACCGCCGGCCAGCAGCGCCGAGCGCAGCAGCGGGAAGGTGATGTCCCAGAAGGTGCGGAAGGTGTGCGCGCCCAGGTCCATCGCCGCCTCCTCGTACGAGCCGGGCAGCCGCCGCAGCCGTGCCGTCACGTTGTTGAAGACGACCACGATGCAGAAGGTCGCGTGCCCCACGATCACCGTGAACAGCCCGAGGCCCACCCCGAGCGGCGCCAGGACGGTCCCGAAGGCGGAGTTGAGCGCGATGCCCGTGACGATGCCGGGCAGCGCGATCGGCAGCACCACCGCGAAGGAGACCGCCTCCCGCCCGAAGAACCGGTGCCGCTGCACGGCGAAGGCGATGAGCGTGCCGAGCACCAGCGCGATCGCGGTCGCCGCGAGGCCCGCCCGCACCGAGGTCCACAGGGCCTCGCGGGCCCCCTCGTTGTCCCAGGCCGCCGCCCACCAGTCCAGGGTGAGCCCGGGCGGCGGCCAGCTCGCCGAGCGGTCCGGGTTGAGCGAGCCGAGGAGGACGAGCAGCAGCGGCAGGTAGATCACCGCGAAGCCGAGCCCGGCCGCGGTGCGCAGCGCGATCCGCGCGGGACGGGAGAGGTTCATCGGGAGCGGTCCTTCCGCAGGTTCGGGTTCCGCGGCCCGGTCACAGGCTGCGCAGCGCTCCGGTGCGCCGCACCGCGAGCAGGTAGAGCACGATGACGGCGACCGGCACGGTGCCGAGCGCGGCGGCCAGCGGCAGGTTGAGGGTGACGTTGGAGTACACGAGGTTGCCGAGCAGCTGGGTCTTGCCGCCGACGACCTGCACGGTGATGTAGTCGCCGAGGCTCAGCGAGAAGGTGAACACCGAACCCGCCGCGACGGCCGGCCACACCATCGGCAGCACCACCGAGAAGAAGGTCCGCCCGGCCCGCGCGCCGAGGTCGGCCGAGGCGTGCAGCAGGTTGTCCGGGAGCTGCTCCAGGGCCGTGTGCACCGGCAGGATCATGTACGGCAGCCAGAGGTAGGTCAGCACCATGACCGTGGCGGTCAGCCCGTACCCCGGGCCGCTGAGGCCCAGCGGACGCAGCGCCCAGTCGAGCGGACCGCCCTCCGAGAGGATGAGCCGCCACGCGTACACCTTCACCAGATAGCTGGCCCACAACGGGGTGAGGATCGCGACCACCAACAGCGGGCGGCGGCGCGGGCTCGCCACCCGAGCCGTGTAGAACGCGATCGGGAAGGCGATCAGCGCGCACAGCACGGTCACGGCCAGGGCGACGCCGACCGTGCGCAGGGCGACCGTCCGGTACACCGGCGAGGACACCAGCTCCTGGAAGTTCTGCGCCGACCAGACCCGTACCACCTCGGAGGTGAACGAGTCGGTGGTCCAGAAGGCCGAGAGGAACAGCGCGGCCAGAGAGCCGAGATAGGCGAGCACCAGCCACAGCAGCGGCGCGGTGAGCAGCGCGGCGAGGCGGACCCGGGGCCTGCGGTGCAGGGCCCCGGCGAGCCGCCGGACCGGACCGGCGGCTCGCGTGGCGGTGGAGATCGGGGAAAGGCTGGTCATGGGACGGCGTCAGCCCTTGATCTCGTTCCAGGCCTGCACCCACTTGGCGTACGGCACGCACGTCGCGTCCGTCCGCCCGTCGAGGCACTGCTCGATCGGCGTGGTCCAGAAGTGCACCTTGTCCCAGTAGGCCTCGTCGCCGGCGTGGAAGGTGGCACAGTGGGTCTTGTCCGCGGTCTGCGCGCAGGACCCGGCATTGGCGGGCGCCTCGCCGAAGTACTCGGCGACCTGGGCGTTGGCCTTGGGCGAGACGATCCAGTCGAGCCACTTGTAGGCGCAGGACGGGTGCTTGGCCTTGGCGGACACCATCCAGGTGTCGGACCAGCCGGTGGAGCCCTCCTTCGGCAGCACCGCCTCCACCTTGGCGCCCTCGGCCTCGGCCAGGTTGGCGATCACCTGCCAGCTGGTGCCGACGACCGAGTCGCCGCTCTTGAAGGCCGAGACCTCCTTCAGGTAGTCGCTCCAGTACTCGCCGACGTGCTTGTTCTGCGCCTTCAGGAGCTCGACGGAGGCGTCGAACTGCTTCTGGTCGAGCGCGTACGGATTCTTGATGCCGAGCTCCGGCTTGGTGGCCTTCAGGTAGAGCGCGGCGTCGGCCAGGTAGATGGGGGAGTCGTAGGCGGTCACCTTGCCGCTGTGCGCGGACGCCTTGTCGAAGACGGCCGACCAGGAGTCGGGCGCGGGCGTGACCTTCTCCTTGTCGTACATCAGGAGGTTGGCGCCGCGGCCGTGCGGGATGCCGTAGGAGACGCCCTTGACGGAGTTCCACTCCTTGTTCTTGAGCCCGGCGAAGACGTCCGCGTAGTTCGGCACGAGCGCGGTGTTGACGGGGGCCGCGTCGCCGGAGGCGATCAGGCGCAGCGAGGCGTCGCCGGAGGCGGAGACGGCGTCGTACTCGCCGGTCTTCATCAGCGCGACCATCTCGTCGGAGGTGGCGGCGGTCTTCGCGTTGACCTGGCAGCCGGTCTGCTTCTCGAAGGGCGTCACCCAGTCGACCTTGGGGTCGTTGGAGCCGTCTTCGACGTACCCGGCCCAGGCGACCAGGTTGACCTGCCCCTCGGGCGCGCCGAGCGATGTGGGCGCCTTGAGGGCGGGCGGGTGGAGACCGCCGGACTTCCCGGAACCGGCCTGGTCGGCCGAGCCGCAGGCGGTGAGGAGGAGCAGTCCGGAGACGGCGGCGGCCGTCAGGAGCGAGCGGTGCAGACGCACGTGGTTCTCCGTTGCTTGAGAGTGCGGGAGGTGCAGGGGAGTACGGGAGGCGCGGGAGGCGCGGGGAGTACGGAATGTGCGGGGGAATGCGGGAGGGTGCCGGAGGTGCGTGGGAGAGGGTGGGGTGCGGTACGGGGGTGCCCGGGGCCATCCGGGGGCCGCCCCGACTAGGTCCGGGGCTCGGCCGTCGGGGTCTCCGTCCGCTCCGGCTCGGGGGACGGGGCCGGTACGGGTGCCGGAACGCTCACGGCGTGCCGTGGGTCCCACCGGAGTCCCACCCGGGCGCCCCGGAAGGCGGCGAGGTCGGCGGAGGAGGTCTCCAGGTTCTGCTGGACGGCGGTGAGCCGTCCGCCCGCGTCGAGGTCGACGAGGAAACGGGTGGCGTCGCCCAGGTAGACGACCTCGGCGACGGTGCCAGCGGTGCTCGTGTGGCCCGCCTCGGCGGGCGCGGCAGGGTCCTTGACGACGCGGATCTTCTCCGGCCGGATGCTGTACGTGCCGGAGGCGCCGAGGACGGCCCGCGCGCTCGCGCCGCTGAGCAGGTTGGAGGTGCCGACGAAGCCGGCGACGAAGGGGGTGGCGGGGCGCTCGTAGATCTCGGCGGGGGAGCCGACCTGTTCGATCCGGCCCTGGTGGAAGACGGCGATCCGGTCGCTCATGGTCAGGGCCTCCTCCTGGTCGTGGGTGACGAACACGAAGGTGATGCCGACCTGCCGCTGGATCGCCTTGAGCTCCACCTGCATCTGCTCGCGCAGCTTGAGGTCGAGGGCGCCCAGCGGTTCGTCGAGGAGGAGCACGCGCGGGCGCCCGACGAGGGCGCGGGCGAGGGCGACCCGCTGGCGCTGGCCGCCGGAGAGCTCGCCGGGCCGGCGCCTGCCCAGGCCTTCGAGGCGGACCTGGGCGAGGGCGGCGCGGGCCCGGACCAGACGCTCGGCCTTGGCGACCTTGCGCACCTTCAGGCCGTAGGCCACGTTCTGTTCGACCGTCATGTGCGGGAAGAGCGCGTAGTCCTGGAAGACGGTGTGGACGTCCCGCTCGAACGGGGCGAGCCGGGTGACGTCCCGGCCGGCCAGCTCGACCGTGCCCGCACCGGGGGTCTCGAACCCGGCGATCATCCGGAGCACGGTCGTCTTGCCGGAGCCGGAGGGGCCGAGCATCGAGAAGAACTCCCCGTCGGCGATCTCCAGGTCCACCCCCGCCACGGCCTCGGTGCGGCCGTAGCTCTTGCGCAGTCCTGAGAGCCGGATCGCCATTCCCTCCATGGGCGGGAACCTTTCTGGTGCGGTGGAGCGTTGTGACGAGCGTGAGCGTAAACATATGAAGTCATAGTTCAAATCTCAAGACCCCCTTAAGGTAAAGGCTGAGTCAACGCGCGAGGTGGTACACCGTGAGGCCAGACGGCAGACAGGGCGCGGGCGCGCAGGGGAGCGCCCGCAGGACCGTGTTCACCCCCGTCGACACCCGTGCGCGGGTCGACACCGTGGTGCGCAGGCTCGGCGACGCCATCGAGCTCGGACTCCTCGCCGACGGCGAGCAACTCCCCGGCGAGACCGAGCTCGCCGCCCAGCTGGGCGTCTCCACCGTGACCCTGCGCGAGGCCCTCATGGCCCTGCGCCAGCAGGGACTCGTCACCACCCGCCGCGGCCGGGGCGGCGGCAGCTTCGTCACCCTCCCCGAAGGGCCGCCCGAGGACCGGCTGCGCGCCCGCCTCGCCGACTGGTCCACCGAGGAGCTGCGCGACCTGGGCGACCACTGGGCCGCCGTGTCCGGAGCGGCCGCCCTCCTCGCCGCCCGGCGCACCCAGCTCGGCGACCTGCGTCCGCTCTCCCGGACCGTCGACGAGCTCGCCGCGGCCGAGGATCCCGCGACCCGCAGCCGCCTCTACGGACGCTTCCACGTCGAGCTGGCCGCGGCCGCCCAGTCGGCCCGCCTCACCCGCGAGGAGATCGCGCTCCAGACCGAGTTGGGCGCCCTGCTCGTGCTCGTCCTCGACGACGCCGCGTATCTCGAATGCGTGGCGGATCGTCACCGCTCCGTGATCTCCGCCGTGCAGGATGAGGCCGACGAGCGGGCAAGAATGCTGGCCGAGCAGTGCGTACGCGAGTCCGTGGGCCGGTTGGTCGCCCTGCGGCTCGCTCCCCCCACCCGCGCACCCGAGCCGCGTCCCGAGGAGGACACCGATGGCCAGGAGTACCGGGCTCGCCCACCCCGTGGGGGCCGCCGCCCCTGACCCGGCCCGCGTCCTCGGGCCCGACGCCGTCGGGCGGCGCGTCCGCGACACGCTCGAGGACGTCTTCGCCGCCGTCGCCGCCACCCGCGCCGACACGGCGGCGCTGCTCACGGCGGCCGGTGGCACCGGCCGCGCTCCCTTCTCCGCCGACCTGGCCGCCCTCCGGCCCGGGCTGCACGGCAGGCTCGCGGCCCAGGACCTCGTGTCGGGTGCCGGGTTCGTCGCCGCGCCCGGCCTCCTGGCCGACGTGCCGGCCTGGCTGGAGTGGTGGCAGCGCGGTCCCGACGGCACCGTCCGGCCGCTCCTGCTCGACCTCGACCCGGCGCACTCCGCGTACTCCGACTACACCCACTGGGACTGGTACGCGCTGCCCCGCGAGACCGGGCAGCGCGCCGTCGCCGGGCCGTACGTCGACTACCTCTGCTCCGACGAGTACAGCCTCACGCTCTCCGCACCCGTCCACGTCGGCGGGCGCTTCGTCGGGGTGGCCGCCGCCGACGTCTACCTGCGCCACTTCGAGGCGGCCGTCCTGCCCGTGCTCCTGGAACTGCCCGTCCCCGCACGCCTGGTGAACGCCCGCGGCCGGGTCGCCGCCTCCACCGACCCGGGTCACCTCGCGGGCTCCCTCACCAAGGGACCCGACTTCGCCGCCGTCCTCGCGGCCCCGCCGGGCGTCCACCGCCACGGCGACCTGCACCTGACGCCCTGCGCGGGGACCCCGCTGGTGCTGGTGACCCCCGAACGGTGAACGGCCCTCACCGGACCACGGTCCGGCCCGCGGCCCGCACCGGACCAGGAGCCGGACCCAGGGGCTAGCGGTACTCGACCGTCAGCGTCACCGGTGCCGCCTGGTTGACGAAGAGGTACGCCGTCGCCGCCGGGGCGGAGGCGAAACCGAGCCGCACCTGCGTCGTCCCGCTGCGGTCCAGGGCTGCGAGCGCCGCCGGTGACAGGTCCGAGGACACCGCGCTCCCCGACGAGAACGCGCCGAACTCCGCGGCCCCGGCGACCGTCGCAGGAGCCGCCCAGTCGGCGGCCTCCACCGCGCAGCCGCCGAAGCAGCCCGTACGGACGTCCGCGAGCAGCCGGTTGCCGACCGGCGAGGACCACGGGTCCCCGGAGCCGCTCGACCGGGCCACCGTCAGATACGCCCGGGTGATCTCCTTGCCCGCCGGGATCGCGGACGTGTCGAAGGAGAGCAGCGTGCGGTTCACCTTGCCGTCGGTGCCCCGGCCGAGCGCGAAGCCCAGGGAGTCCTCCAGGGTGCCGAGCACCGCCCCCGAACCGTCCGCCGCCGCCTTCACGTACCCGTCCTGCGCGTCCACGCTCGACAGCGTCACCGAGCCGCCGCCCGAGGGCGGCGTCGTCGTGCCGCGCAGCGCCCGCACCATCCCCATCACGGCCTCGATCTGCTTCCCGCCGTGCCGCGCGTACGCCGAGTCCCCGAGGTAACCCCACCAGTTCCAACAGGCGTTGGGGTTCTCCAGCGTCCCGGTCGCCGCGGCCTGCGGGTACAGCACGATCATGCCGTTGGTGTCCGCGTACTCGTTCAGATGGGCCCCGTCGAGGAACCGGCTTCCGAAGCCCTGGTACCCGTACGCCTGCTTGCAGCCGTGCAGCGCCACCATCAGCGTGCAGGCGGCGCCGTCCGCGCAGGACTTCGGCACGTAGGCGAAGCCGTCCTCGCCCATCGACAGGGCGGCGGCCGAGCCCCCCGGGGCGTAAGCGTTCTGGTCGAAGCGGATCAGCGAGCCCGAAGGGGCGGCGGCGGGCGCGGAGACCGTGCCGAGGAGCTGCCCGAGCAGCTCCCGTTCGGCGTCGGTCCCGCAGTCGTTGATCCACGGACTCTGCGTCGCCGCGCAGGAGTTGGGGCCGAGCGGACTGATCCACGCGTGCCCGGCGGCGGTGGAGCGGTTGTAGCGCACGCGGGCCCCGAAGTGCCCGTAGAAGTCGGCGAGCGCGGTCGCCACCGGCTGCTTCACCGTGGTGTCGCCCGTCCCGCTGAACACGTACACGGGGTCGCCCGACAGGTTCGCCACCGGGTCGACGAGTCCCTGCGCCGACCAGTCGCGGGTGGTCTGCTCCAGCGCGGCGAGCTGGAGGTCCTGCGTCGTGTTCATGCAGGCGTCGAGTGCGGTGGACAGCGCGTTCCGGGCGCAGTTGTACGGGCCCGAGGCGAAGACGGCCGACCCGGAGATCTCGCCCGAGTACGCGACGTGCAGCTGTGTCGCCATGAACCCGCCGGCGGACACCCCGGCGGTGTAGACGGAGCCGATGGCGTACGGCGTGAGGGCACCCGGCACCGGCGCGGGCGCCGCCGCCTCGGCGGGCGACGCGGGCCCGGCGAGGAGCAGGGCGGTGACGGCGGACAGCAGAAGTGCCGCGAGGCGGCGTGGACGTGAGGGGCGCATGGGGGCTCCTGTGCGGCTCGGCAGGTGGGGACAGGGCCGGAGGCTAGAGGTGTCCGGAACCCGCCCCCTATGGGCCGGGCAGCCACAAACAACGGGCCGGAGTATGGCGTTCCACGACCTGGCAGCCGGGGCGGCCCCTGTCGGAGCGACCGCGCCGGGCTGCGAGGATGCGCCTATGAGCAGCGAGGAAGACCGCCCCCCGAAGGCCCAGGAAGACCGCCTCCTGAGCACCGAGGAAGCCGCCCCCCGGAGCACCCGGGAAGAAGCCTCCCCCGGCACCCGGGAACGAGACGCCCTGCTGGCCGAGGCGATCGGTCTGCGCGAGCGCGGCAGCCGCGAGGAGGCCCGTGACCGGCTCCTCGTCCTCTCCGCGCGCCACCCGGACGACCCCGAGATCGCCTACCAGACCGCCTGGGCCCACGACGTGCTCGGCCTGGAGGCCGAGGCGGTGCCGTACTACGAGAAGGCACTCGCCGCCGGTGCAGAGGGCCTCGGGGCCGAGGAACGCAGAGGGGTGTTCCTGGGACTCGGCAGCACCTACCGCATCCTGGGCCGCCACGAGGCGGCCGTCGCCACCCTGCGACGGGGCACGGAGGAGTACCCGGAGGACGGCTCCCTGCGCGCCTTCCTGGCCATGGCCCTGTACAACACGGGCCGCCACCACGACTCCACCCGGATCCTGCTCCGCCTCCTCGCGCAGACCAGCACGGACCCGTTCGTACGCGAGTACCGCGAGGCCATCGAGTACTACGCGGAGGACCTCGACCGCGTGGAGTGAGAGGGCGAGGGCCGGACTGCCGGGGGCGCGGCCCGTGTCAGGCCGCGCCGAGGAAGACGTACGCCGTCATCGGGGCGGTGACCGGCCCCCGGCCCAGACGGGCGGTCGTCTCCTCGACGACGACGGCGTGCTCGTCCGGTCCGCCGCCCCGCTCCTCGACGGCCGCGCGCACCGGTGACCCGGTCAGGAAGCCGATGGCGACGTCGGCCGCCGAGGCGGCCCGGCCTTCGAGCGTCAGCTCCCACTCCTCCTCGAGGGCGAAGCCGGCCGCCGCCAGGTCGTCGGCCACGACGGAGGGGTCCGCGTAGCCGTGCGGGACGCTCGGGAGGAACAGGGGCGGGTCGACGGGAAAGGCCCGTTCGAGCCCTGCCTGCACCGCGTCGTCGAAGCCGTGCGAGGCGATCGGTCCCCAGGTGTTGAACAGGAACCTGCCGCCCGGGGCCAGCACGCGGCGGACCTCGCCGAAGGCCGCGACCCGGTCGGGGAAGAACATCACGCCGAACTGGCAGACGACCAGATCGAAGCCGCCGTCGGGGAACGGCAGCCGCTGCGCGTCGGCCCGCCGCCACACCGCGCCCGGGACCCGGGCCGCCCCGAAGGCGACCATGGCCTCGTTGAGGTCGGTGGCCGTCACCCGGGCCGACGGCACCGACGCGAGGAGGCCGGCGGTCAACGCGCCCGTCCCCGCCGCCACCTCCAGGACGCGGAGGGGGCGGAGGGCCGCCGCCCGGGCGGCCAGGTCCTCGGCGAAGGGCCGGAAGAGCACCGGAACGAGGTACCGCTCGTACGCCACCGGCATGGACGCGGACCAGCGCCGGTCGGCATCGATTCCTGTCACCCTCGGGACGCTAACGCCGTCGCGGCGGACGTCCGGTGCGCCGCGCCGCCGGCGCTCCCGGACGGACGCGAGCTAGTCGTTCACCGCCGTCAGCAGCACGACCGCGTCCTCCAGGGCCGTCAGACCGTGCCGTTCCTTGGGAATCATCTGGAGTCCGCCCGTCTCCAGTTCCTCCGAGCGGCCCGAGGCCGTCAGTTCCACGCGGCCGCGCAGGACCTGGAGGCTCGCCGCGGGCGGTGCGTTGTGCTCGTCGAGGGAGGTGCCCGCCGTCAGGGCGATCACGCTCTGACGGAGCACCCCGTCGTGCACCACCAGATGCGCGCTGCGCCCGTGGGGCGCGGTGCGGGCCTTGGTCAGGTGCTCGTCGGCGAGGGCGCCCAGGTCGAGGGGGGCGGGCTGCTGCATCGTGTCTCCTGTGAGGGACGCGGACCGGTACCTCCAGCCTTCCGTGTGCCGGGCGTGGCGCAAGTCGGGGGCCCGGGCGCCGTCAGGCCCGGAAGGCGGACCGCCGCCACGAGGCCGCCAGCACGCCCAGCGCCGTGAACGACGCGGCGCCGAGGACCGTCGCCCGCCAGCCGTACGCCCCGTACAGCCAGGCCGCCGTCAGCGAGCCGAGCGCGCCGCCGCCGAACGTGGCCAGCATGAAGACCGTGTTGACCCGGGCCGCCACCTCCCGCCCCAGGCCGAGCACCCGGGCCTGGTTCGCCACCTGGCAGGCGCTCGTGCCCAGGACGACGAGACCGGCGCCCGCCGCCAGCGCCACCGGCGCGTACGGCGCCAGGCCCGCGGCGGCCAGCCCGAGCCCCACGCAGCCGAGGGCCCAGCGGCCGACCCGGCCCGTGCCGAAGCGGTCGGTGAGCGGCCCCGCGTACGCCGAGGCCAGCGCGGCAGGCACGGTCAGCAGCCCGAACAGGCCCGCCGCCCCCGGCCCGTACCCCAGCGGCGGGGCCGCCAGATGGAAGACGAGCGCGGCCCAGAAGACGCTGTACGCGGCGAACACGCACGCCCCGACGAGTGCCGAGACCCGCAGCGCCCGGTGCACGCCGAGCAGCCGGGGCAGCCCGGCGAGCATCCGCCCGTACGGCACCCGGCACGCACCCGGGACGCCGAGCCGCTCCGGCAGGGCCCGCGGCAGCACGCACAACAGGCCGGCCGTGGCCACGGCGGCCACGAGGTAGGCCGTGCGCCAGCTGCCGCTCGCGTCGGACACCGCGCCCGAGACCGTACGGGACAGGGTGGAGCCGAGCGTGAGGCCGAGGCCGATCAGGCCGACCACCCGGCCGCGCCGCTCGGCACCCGCCAGGACGGCCGCCACCGGCGTGAGGATCTGCGGCAGCACGGTCGTCGTCGACAGGGCGAGGGTCGCGAGCAGGAGCGTGAGGGCGTTCGGGGCGGCGGCCGCCACCAGCAGCGCGCCACTGGTCAGGGCGAGCAGGGTGCCGGTCAGACGGCGCAGCCGCGCGGTGTCGGCGAGCGGCACGAGCAGCAGGATGCCCAGCGCGTACCCGGCCTGCGCCGTGGTGGCGAGGAGGCCCGCCGTGCGGTCGGAGACGTCGAGGCCACGGGCGACGGCGGCGAGCAGAGGCTGTGGGAAGTAGATGTTCGCGACCGTCACGGCACCGGCGACGGCGAGCGCGAGGACGTTCACGGGAGCAGGAGCAGGAGCAGGAGCAGGAGCAGGAGCAGGAGCGGTCGCGCCGACGGCGGAGGCGGCGGGCGCCGCCGCTCGGACGGGAGTGCGGGCGCGGGAGGAGGGGAGCGTCACGTCCCTCAGGCTTCCGCCGGTCCCCCACGTGCATCAAGGTGCAACAATGCAATCGGCGTTGAGCGAGGCTAAACGATTGGAGCGGTCCCGTGCTCGAACGGCATGAACTCGAGGCGTTCCTGACCCTCGGCGACGAGCTCCACTTCGGGCGCACCGCGGAACTCCTCGGCGTCTCCACCGGCCGGATCAGCCAGACGATCAAGAAGCTGGAGCGCCGCGTCGGCACCCCGCTCTTCGTCCGCACCAGCCGCAGCGTCGGCCTCACCCCCGTCGGCGCCCGCCTCCACGAGGAACTCCGCCCCGCGCACGGGCAGATCCTCGCCGCCCTCGAACGCGCCACGGCGGCCGGCCGCGGCACGCTCGGCACCCTGCGCGTCGGCTTCGCCTCCCCCTGGGGCGGCGCCCTGCTCACCGCCGCCGCGGACGCCTTCCTCACCCTCCACCCCGGCTGCGAGATCACCCTCCGCGAGATCCCCCTCGACGTCGGCACCCGCCCGGTCGAGGAGGGCGAACTCGACCTCCAGTACGCCACCTTCCCGGTCGCCGTACCCGGCCTCGCCACCGGACCGGTCCTGATCCGCGAGGACCGGGTGCTCGTCGTCCCCTCCGGCCACCCGCTGGCCCGCCGTCCCTCCGTGGGCCTGGAGGACCTCGCGGGGCAGACGCTGGTGACCAGCGGTGCGGGCCAACCCCGGGCCTGGCACGAGGCCCACTACCCGACCCGCACCCCCTCCGGCGCACCCGTCGGGCACGGCCCCTCGGCCGCCACCTGGGAGGAGGTGCTGTCCCTGGTCGGTGCGGGCCGCGGCGTCTCCCCGGGAGCGGCCCGCGGCGCCCGCTACCACCCGCGGCCCGGCGTCGCCTACGTGCCCTTCCACGACGCCCCGCCCCTGGAGTACGGCCTCGTCTGGCCGACGGCCACGGAGTCCTCCCTGGTCAGGGCCTTCGTCGAGACGGCGGTGCGTGTCCCGGCGGGGAGCGGCACGGCGCCGGGTCTACGGTGAGGCGGTGCAGCGTGCCGAGGACCGGCTGACGCTCGCCGCGTTCACGGCCACCGCGCTCCTCGCCGGCGGCAACGCGGTCGGGGTCCGCTTCAGCAACCGCGAGCTCGACCCCCTGTGGGGCGCGGCCCTCCGCTTCGGCGCGGCCTCCGTCGTCCTCATCGGCGTCATGGCGGTGATGGGCCTGCGGCTGCCGCGCGGGAAGGCCCTCGCCGGGGCGGCCCTCTTCGGCGTCCTCGACTTCGGCGTGACGTTCGCCCTCGCGTACTACGCCCTCGTCCACGTCCACGCCGGACTCGCCCAGACGCTCCTCGCGCTGACCCCGCTCGCCACCCTCCTCCTCGCCGTCGCCCAGCGCCTCGAACGCTTCCGGCCGGCCGCCGCCGTAGGGACCCTCCTCGCCGCCGCAGGGGTCGCCGTCATCTCCCGTGCCCCGCTCAGCGGCTCGGTGCCCGTGCTGTCGTTCCTCGCGATCCTCGGCAGCATGCTCTGCTTCGCTCAGGGGGCGGTGCTGGTGCGGCGGCTGCCCGAGGTGCATCCCGTCACCATGAACGCCGTCGGCATGACCGCCGCCTCCGTCCTCCTCTTCGCGGGCTCGGCCGCCGCCGGCGACTCCTGGCGCCTCCCGGAACGGACCGCCACCTGGTGGGCGCTGGCCTACCTGGTGCTGGCCGGTTCCGTCCTCACCTTCGTGCTCTTCCTCTTCGTGCTGCACCACTGGGACGCGTCCCGCGCCGCGTACGTCTTCGTCGTCGTTCCCGTCGTCACGATCGTGCTGTCCGCCTGGCTCGACGCCGAACCCCTCACGTCCTCCCTGCTCCTGGGCACGCCGCTGATCCTGGCCGGGGTGTACGTGGGCGCTCTGTGGCGGCGGCGCCCCGCGTAGCGCTACGACCCGAGCACCGCCGCGGGCGGGGTCCAGCGCCGGGAGCGGGGGACCGTGGACGAGACCCCGAAGTCGGCCTTGAGGTGCTCGGGGATGGCGTAGTGCATGACCCGTCCCCGGGTGAGCGAGGACAGCTCGAAGACCGTGGTGAGGTGCCCGATCCGGTCGAGGGCCCAGGCGCCGAGCGGGGAGCGGTCCTCGATGGTCTCCAGGACGCCCAGGAGGTGCGGCACGGCCTTGACCACGGTGTCCCACGGGGTGCGCGGGACCTCGAGCCAGTCGGCGGAGGTCTCGCCGACGAGGAAGCGGATGAGGGCGGAGACGATCGGGTCGAAGAAGGTGCCGGGCACGACCTCCTCGTACAGGTCGATGAGCTGCCGGGTCAGCACCGCGCCCTCCTCGGACGGGCCCATGTACCGGAGCATGTACCGGTCGAGGAACGCGCGGGCCTCGGTGAGGTCCTGCGGCACGGCGTCCTGGTCGACCCCGAGGATGGCGCCGACCACCTTCCACGCGTAGTAGTAGGCCTCCGCCCCCTCGGTCGACATGTGGACACCGAGCCGGTGCAGGCTGTCGAGCACGAGGATGGAGAAGAACATCTGCCCGCCGATCATGTCCTCCTGACAGATCGGCACCCCCAGCGCGGCGGTGTCCCAGCGGTCCTCGCGGACGAGGTGGTGGCGGATCGAGGCGTGCAGCAGCCGCACCTTCTGGGCGGCGGGGATGAAACGGCCGCCGGCCTCGAACGCGTCGGGCTGCATCAGGTGCACGGTGAACTGGCCGGTCTCCGCCATCCGCTTCGACGGGTACTTCAGGCCGTGGGTCGTCGACAGCAGCTTCGCCACGTGCGGGACGAGGTAGCAGGCGGGCATCGAGGCGAAGGACAGCGCCGTGGTGATGTGCACGTCGTTGTCGATGAAGAACAGCCGGGCCTTCTCCATCTCCTCCCAGTCCACCCACGCCGGAGCCGCGCTCGTGACGTGCAGGTACTCGCGCGCCACCTCGGGCAGCCCGTCCGGCAGCGGAGCGCCCGCGACGGAGACGTACCGCATCAGGGTGTTGAACTTGCCCACCTCTCCGCGTTCGAAGAGCGTGGCGACGGTGGCGTCGGCGAGTTCGTCGCCGGCCCGGCGCAGGGCGTCGTGGGACGCGTCGGTGGAAGGCATACGGGGGCTCCTTCGGGCTCGGGGAGGTGGTGGGGGAGGGCGGGCGCGGCGGTCAGGACGGCCGGATCGCGGCCGAGTGGGCGAGCGCGGTCAGCGCGGCGGCGCTCGCCGGGGGCACGTCGAGGCCGTCGAGTGCGCCCAGCGCCTCCTCGACCCGCGCGGCGATCATCTCCTCGACCCGGTCGGGCGCCTTCAGCCGGAGCATCAGCGCACGGACCTCGTCCAGGGCGCCGTGCTCCGTCCCCGCGTTCCCGCCCGGACCGTCCCGCCCCAGGAGGGCGCGCAGCCGGTCGCGCTCGCCCGGACCGGCGAGCCGCCAGGTCTCCGCGAGGAGCGCCGTGGGACGGTGGCCGCGCAGGTCGTCGCCGTTGGCCTTGCCGGTGCGCTCGGGGTCGCCGAACAGCCCGAGCAGGTCGTCCCGCAGCTGGAACGCCTCGCCCAGCGGCAGCCCGTACGCCGCGTACCCCTCTCCCAGCGGCCGCCCGGCCCCGGCGAGGGCGCCGCCGATCAGCAGGGGCTGCTCCACGGTGTACTTGGCCGTCTTGTAGCGGATCACCTTCAGCGAGGCCTCCGTGTCCGGGACGGCACCCGTGTGCAGGATCTCCAGGCACTCGCCCGCGACCAGCTCCCGCGCGAGCAGCGCCCACAGCGGGCGGGCCCGGCCGAGGTAGGCGGCGGGCAGGCCGCTGGTCACGAACAACTGTCCGGCCAGCGACATCAGCAGATCGCCCAGCAGCATCGCGAGCGACCGGGCGGCGCCGTCGGCCCCCGGATGGTGCGGCACGGCGGCGCGCAACGCCAGGTGCGCGGTGGGCCGGCCGTGCCGCAGCGGGCTGTCGTCGACGAGGTCGTCGTGCACGACGGCCGCCGCGTGGACCAGCTCCAGGGCGGCCGCCGCCCGCACGAGGGCCTCGCTGTCCGGCTGCCCGGCGCCGCGCCAGCCCCAGTAGCAGAACGCCGCCCGCAGCCGCTTGCCCGCCGCGACCGCCGTCTCCAGCTCGACGGCCACCGGTTCCAGGGCGGGGTCGACCTCCGCCAGAAGATCGGCCTCCTGGGCGACGAACCGGTGCAGCGCCGTGTCGACCCGGGCCTTGAACCCGGCCGGGTCCCAGGCCTCAGACATCGTCGGTGCCCCGGCGAGCCACCACGTGCCGGGCGAGCACCTCCAGATGGGGCGGCGGCGCGGCGGCGTACCGGTCCAGGGCGAGGCGCCCGCGCGCCATCAGGTCCCGCTCGGCGTCCGAGGCCAGCTCCGCCGTGTCCGAACGGCGCAGCAGCCCCCGGAACGTGCCGAGCGCCGACCCCAGCGTGCCGATCGCCAGATCGGCGAGTCCCGCCACGAGCAACAGGGCCTGGTCGTCCAGGCCTTCGCGGTGCCCCGCGTCCCCCGTCATGTCGTCCTCCCACCGTCGGAACCGTCCGTCCCAGCGTGGCGCGGTGTGGCAGAGGGAGAACGCCGGAACTCACGAACGAGTGAAGCGCTTTCCGGTCGTCGTCCGGGGCGTCATCCGGCCGTCAGCGCACCGGTGAGGTGGGCGTACGCGACCTGCGCGTGCAGCCGGACCCCGGTCACCAGGGTGGCGTCGTCGGCGTAGAAGCGCGGGTTGTGGTTGGTGACGAGGCCGCGGCCGTCCGGCTCGGGGACCGGGCGCCCGTCGGCGTCGAGGGTCGCGTCCTGGACGCCGAGCATCACGTACAGGCCGCCGAAGCGGTTCACGAACTCGGAGACGTCGTCGTAGCCCAGGGTCGCGCCGGTCTCCACGACCCGCTCCGCACCGACGACGCGCCGCAGCGTCGGCAGGCCGGCGGCCACCCACGCGGCGGTGTTGTGCACCGGCGGCACCGCCTGGAGGTAGTCCACGGCCGCGGTGGCGCCGTACGCCGCCGCCGTGTGCTCGGCGAGCGTCGTCAGCCGCCGCTGGACCTCCGCCATGTCGGACTCCACCGCGCAGCGGACCGTCCCCCACAGGGTGACGGTCTGGCCGATGATGTTGAAGCGGCCGACGTCCTCGACGTGCCCGATCGTCACGGTGACCGGGTCGAAGGCGGAGACCTGGCGGTAGATCTGCCCGATGCCGGTCATGATGCCGCCGGCCGCCGGCATCGGGTCGACACCCTGCCACGGCGTCGAGCCGTGCACCTGCTCGCCGGTCACGACGATCCGCACGAGCGTGGACGCCGCGTACTGGTTGCCGACGCGGTAGCCCACGTACCCCTTGGGATACGGCGTGACGTGCATCCCGAACACCATCGAAGGCACCGGATCGGTGAACGCGCCCGCCGCCAGCATCGCCCGCGCCCCGCCCTCCTCGGTGACCGGCGGCCCCTCCTCGGCGGGCTGGAAGACGAACAGCACGGTCCCGGGGAGCCGTTCGCGCACCCCGGCGAGGACGGTCGCCGCGCCCATCAGCATCGCGGTGTGGCAGTCGTGCCCGCAGGCGTGCGAGACGGGGAACGGGCCGCCGGGGTAGTCCGCGTCGACGGCCTCGGAGGCGAAGTCGGTGCCGCACAGGTCCTTCACGGGCAGGGCGTCGATGTCGGCCCTCAGTGCCACCGTGCGCGGGCCCGGCAGGCCGCCCCGCAGCACGCCCACCACCCCGTGCCCGGCGATGCCGGTGCGGACCTCGTCCAGACCGAGCCCGCGCAGGTGGTCCGCGACGAGACGGGCGGTCTCGACCTCGCGGTTGGACAGCTCCGGATGCCGGTGCAGATGACGGCGCCAGGCGATCACCTGGGGCGCCGTCCTCTCCGCGCTCCGGTCCAGCTCTTCGAGGATCCGGTCGGCCCGGTCGGCCCGGTCGGCCCGGTCGGTTCCTTCGGTCCCGGCGTTCCCGTCGAGGTGCGGTTCCGTGCTCACAGGGCCTCCGTCTCGCCATGACTGAGGGTGGGGACGTGCGCCACCAGACTGCCACGCGACCGGGCCCGGTGCGCCCGGACCCGGTCGTGCGGGGGCGGCCCCGGAGAGTCCGGTCAGGCCGACGGGAAGCCGGGGGCGCCCCGCTCGATGATCGCCGCCGTGTCCAGGCCCGGCGGCAGGGTGCCGAAGGCGATGCCCCAGTCACCGTCCAGGCGGGAGGCGCAGAAGGCGTCGGCGACGGCCGGGTGCCCGTGCCGGACGAGGAGCGAGCCCTGGAGGACGAGGGCGAGGTGCTCGACGATCCGGCGGGCGCGGTACTGGAGGGCGTCCAGGTCGCCGAGGCCCGCGAGGTCCTTGCGGAGGCGGGCCGTCGCCGCGTCCAGGCGCCGGTCGGTGCCCGCCGCGCGGTCGACCTCCGCGAAGAAGGCCTCCACCGCCTCGGGCTGACGGGCCATCGCGCGCAGCACGTCCAGCGCGGCCACGTTGCCCGAGCCCTCCCAGATGGAGGGGAGCGGCGACTCGCGGTAGAGGCGGGGGAGCCCCGAGTCCTCGACGTAGCCGTTGCCGCCCAGGCACTCCAGGGCCTCGGCCGCGTGGGCGGGGGCGCGCTTGCACACCCAGTACTTCGTGACCGCGAGACCGAGGCGGCGCAGCTGCTCCTCCTCGGCGTCCCCGGCCGTCGCCCGGTCCACCGCGCCCGCGAGGCGCATCGCGGCGACCGTCGCGGCCTCGGCCTCGACCGCCAGGTCCGCGAGGACGTTGGTCATCAGCGGCTGGTCGACGAGGCGGGCGCCGAACGCGCTGCGGTGCGTCGCGTGGTGCACGGCCTGGACGAGCCCCTGCCGCATCCCGGAGGCCGAGCTGACGGCGCAGTCGAGCCGGGTCATGTTCACCATCCGGATGATGGTGGCGACCCCGCGGCCCTCCTCGCCGACGAGGTGCCCGAGCGCGCCCTCGTACTCGATCTCGCTGGAGGCGTTGGAGCGGTTGCCCAGCTTGTCCTTGAGCCGCTGGAAGCGGATGGCGTTGCGCGAGCCGTCCGGCAGCACCCTCGGCACCAGGAAGCAGGACAGCCCGCCCGGGGCCTGCGCGAGGGTCAGGAAGACGTCCGACATCGGCGCCGACGTGAACCACTTGTGCCCGGTCAGCGCGTACGTCCCGGCCTCGCCCGTCGGCACCGCCCGGGTGGTGTTGGCGCGGACGTCCGAACCGCCCTGCTTCTCGGTCATCGACATCCCGGCGATGATCCCGCGCTTGTCCGTCGGGACCCGCAGCCCGAAGTCGTACGAGGGGGAGGTGAGCAGCGGCTCGTAGACCGCGGCGAGCTCCGGCTCGGCCCGCAGCGCGGGCACCGCGGCGTACGTCATCGAGATCGGACACAGGTGGCCCGGGTCGGCCTGACCCCACACGAACACCTTCGCGGCGCGGGCGACGTGCGCGCCCGCTCGGCCGTCGGCCCAGGGCGCGCCGTGCAGGCCGTGCTGCACGGCCACGTTCATCAGCTCGTGCCAGTACGGGTGGAACTCGACCTCGTCGATCCGGTGGCCGTACCGGTCGTGGGTGTGCAGCACCGGCGAGTGCCGCTCGGCGAGCCGCCCCCACTCCTGCGCCTGCTGCCCGCCCGCCATCACGCCCAGCTCCCGGACGTCGGTCTCCGCCCACTCGGCGCCCTCGCGCCGCAGTGCCTCCAGGAGCGCGGAGTCGGCCGAGACGTCGTGACCGGTCAGCGGCGGGACTTGGTTGGTGACCTCATGCGTGGTGGGCATCGGGAACTCCCAGAGCTCGGAGGGTGAAGGTGACCAGGGCGGGTACGGTGCCGGGCCCCACGGCCTCCCCGCCCGTCTCCCCGGCGGACGGGCCGGTCAGGGGGCCGATGAGGGCCTCGGCTCCCGCGCCCACGAGCGCGGAGGCGGTCAGCCGGGGGTCCTGGGGCGGGAGTTCGCCGCTCTCGACGCCGGTGGTGACGAGCGCGGCGAAGACGTCGCGGAACGCGCGCCGGAAGACGAGGCGCTCGGCGTCGACCGCCGGGTCGACCGGCTCGGCGAGCAGCGCGTAGGCGAGCCGGGGCGCCTTCAGGGCCCGGGTCGCGAAGGTCTCTATGACGGCCACCACGCGGTCGGCGGAGCCCCGGTGCGCGCCCAGGGCGGCGGCCTCGGAGACGGCGGCGACCTCGCGCCCGACGACCGTGCGGAAGAGCTCGACGGAGAGCTCGGCCTTGCTGGGGAAGTGGCGGTACACACTGCCGGTGGCGATCCCCGCCCGCGCGGCCACGGCGGCCATCGTGCAGCCGGCGTAGCCGTGCTCGGCGAGCAGCCCGAGGCCCGCCTCGACGAGGGTGGTGCGCTGGGCGTCGAGGCGGGCCTGGACCGCCGGCGTGCGTCGGTAGGGCATGGAAGGAGTGAAGCAGTGATTCAGTCCTTCAGCAAGGATCCGCTCAGGGCTGCGTCAGATCGCGCAGCGCGAAGTCCTCGAAGCCCGCGTCCCGTGCCCCTTCGGACCCGTCGAGCGCGTTGAGGGCGGCGACCAGCTTGCGCTCCTCGTACGTGAAGTGGGACTCCACCAGGGCGACCAGGCCGTCCAGCTCGCCGCTGATCCGTCGCACCTCGGCCGGGTCCGGCTCGGGGCCCGCGCCGAGCCCGTCGACCAGCTTCCGGACGGCCCGGAGGAGCTCGGTCACCTGCTCGTGGTCCCGGGAGAGCTCGTCGAGGACGGGCCGCAGCTCGGGGTGGCGCCGGGCGAGGGTGGGGAAGACGCCCTCGTCCTCGGCGGTGTGGTGACGGGTGAGGGCGGAGCAGAAGGCGAGGCAGTGGGCGCGCAGTTCGCGCGGGCGCTCCCCGCCGGAGGTGAGATGGGCGGCCACGTCCGCACGCAGGCGGGCCAGTTCCTCGCGGAGATAGAGGTGGACGTCGACGAGTTGGTTGCCGAACGCCGTGAGGCGGTCGGAGGGTTCAGGACGGAGGGGCATGCCCGCAGGGTAGGCAGGCGGGCATGCCCCTCGGTGGCCGATCGGCTGCATCGGCCGGTCCGGCCGGTCCGGCCAGTCCGGCCGTTCCGGCAGCCGTGGCGGCGTCGGCCGTCCGGGTCGCCCCGCGCGCCCCGGCGGCCTCAGCCCGTGAAGACCTCCACCAGCGACCAGATCGCGAGCGCGGCCATGCACACGCCGCCGATCCGCTGCACGGTCTTGAGCGGGACGCGCTTCGCGATGAAGCGGCCCGCGACGAGCGCGAGGGCCGACACGCTCATCAGGGCGGCGGCGGAGCCGATCGCGGTCGACCAGGTGCCGTTGGTGGCGGCGAGGTTGGCCGTGGTGATCTGGGTCAGGTCGCCCCACTCGCTGATGAAGACGGCCATGAAGGCGGTCGAGTAGACGGGCCAGAAACCGGTCACGGTCTTGCCGCCGGCGTCGCCCTCCTCCTCGTCGTCCCCGGCGCGCAGCAGCATGAAGGCGCCGAAGCCGAACATCAGGGCGGAGACGAGTTTGACGCTCCAGCCGGGCAGGAGCCCGAGCAGGCTGCCGGCGCCCACGGCGATGGCCACATGGACGATGAACGCGGTCGAGGTGCCGAACCACACGTACAGCGGACGCATGCGCGTGCCCATGGCGAGGGACGCGAACATCGTCTTGTCGGGAAGCTCGGCGAGGAAGATCAGCCCGAAGGCGGTGATGATCGCCAAGGGGTCGAGGTGCATACCGGGAGCTCTCTGCTCGGACCGGGCCCGGGCCCGACACGGCGCCTGGATGGGCGACGGGAGGACCACTCGGCCCGGCATGACGAACCACGCCCACAGATGCGGACGTGGCGTTGATGCCTGGCCGAAGGTCTCGCCCGTCCGTGCTTCCGCACGGACCCGGTCACCGGGAACCCGGGGGTTCCAGTGTGTCGACGACCGGTTCGCAGGGCTACTCCCCTTCGCTGCCCATCAGTGTAACGGACGGTCCAGTGCGGGCTTCCTGGTGCCGACGCTCTTCTTGCCGCCCCCTCCCGCCCACGGCCACCCCCGCGCGGTAGACACTGTCTACGAAAGGTGTAGACAGTGTCTACGAAGATCGGATAGACAGGGATCATGTCCGCAGACCCCATTCCGCCCCCGCCTTCCGACCCGACGCCCTCCACCCCCTCGCCCTCCACCCCCGCCCTCACCCCCACGCCCCCCGCACCCACGCCTGAGCCCGAGACCGGTCTGCGCGACCGGCTCGTCCGGGCCGGAGTCGAGCTCGTCGACACCGAGGGCGTCCAGGCCCTGTCGCTGCGCGAGATCGCCCGCCGGGCCGGGGTCTCGCACGGTGCGCCCCGCCGCCACTTCCCGACCCATCTCGACCTGCTCTCGGCGATCGCCCGGGAGGGGTTCCGCGAACTCGGCGCACGCGTGGCGCGGGCCGACGAGCGCGAAGGGGAGGCCCGGGCACGGATCGAGGCCCTCGCGCGCACCTACCTCGACTTCGCACGGACCCGCGGCGGGATGTACGAGCTGATGTTCCGCCACGACCTGCTGGAGAGCGGCCGCCTCGGGCTGCGCGACACGAGCCTCCCGCTCTTCGCCCGCTTCGGCGCCCTGGTCGCCGAGGCCCGCCCGGACGCCGCCCCCGCCACCGCCGCGGGCGCGCTCTGGGCCAACCTGCACGGCATCGCCCAGCTCTGGCGCTGGGGCAGCCTGCGCCTCGCGACGGGCGCGGACGACGTGGAGCCGCTGCTCGCCGCCGCGCTCCGGGCGCACCTGGGCCCCGCGGGGGAGACCCGATGAGCACCGGCTCCGCCGTCGCCGCCCGGCCCGCCGCGGCGGCCCGGCACCGTGCCCTCGCCCTCACCTGCAGTGTCGTCGGCGCCGCCGTCGTCGCCCTCGACGGGACCGTGCTGACCGTCGCCCAGCCCGTCCTCCAGCGCGACCTCGGCGCCGGTCTCGGGCAGGTGCAGTGGACCAGCACCGGCTACCTCGTGGCCGTCGCCGGTCTGCTGGTGTTCGCCGGACGGCTCGGCGACCGGTACGGGCACCGCCGGGTCTTCGCGGCCGGCTGCCTCGGCTTCGCCGCGGCCTCCGCCGGGATCGCCGCCGCCCCCGGGATCGGCACCGTGATCGCCCTGCGGGTCGCGCAGGGCGTCGCCGGCGCCCTGCTGCAGCCCGCCACGCTCGGCATGCTGCGCGCCGCCTACCCGCCCGAACGCCTCGGGATGCCCGTCGCCCTGCGCACCAGCGCCATCGGCCTCGCCGCCGCGGCCGGACCGCTCGTCGGCGGCGCGCTCGTCGGGGCCTACGGCTGGCGCGCGGTCTTCCTGATCGGCGTGGTCCCCACGGCGGCGCTCGCCCTCCTCTGCCTGGTCGTGCCCGAACCGCGCCCCGCCCGGCCGACCGCGGACACCCGCGGCCTGGGCGCCCTCGACCTTCCCGGCGCCTGCCTGCTCGGGCTCGCCCTCGCCTGCCTCGTCCACGGCCTGGTCACCGGGACCCCCCTCGCCCTCGCCGCCGCCGCGCTCGCCGCCCTCCTCCTCGTACGGCACGAACGGCGGGCCCCGCACCCCCTGCTGCCGCCCGGGCTGCTGCGGACGGGGCCGGTCGCCGCCGGGCTCGGGGCGCTGCTCGCCGTGTCCGCCGCGCTCTCCGGCACCCTCTTCGCGGCCACCTACCTCTTCCAGGACGCCCTCGGCCTCACGCCGATGGAGACCGCGCTGCGGATGGCCCCGCTCGCCGTGGCCATGGTGCTGGGGGCGCCGGTCAGCGCCCTGCTCCAGCGGCGCCTCGGCGCCCGGGTCACAGCCACCGGGGGAGCCCTCCTGACCGCGCTCGGCGTGTTCCTCCTCGGCCGGCCGGAGGTCACGGACTCGGGGCCGGTGACGGGCGCCTGCGCCGCGCTGCTCGGGGCCGGGTTCGGTGCCGTGATGGTGACCGCGACCTCCGTCGTCGTGCACCGGGCGCCGCCCGAGCACGCCGGGGTCGCCGGCGGACTCCAGCAGACCGCCATGAACACGGGCCCCGTCCTCGGCGTCACCCTGGCCTCCCTGCTGCCCGCCCCCGGACACGCCCTGCCCGCGCTCGCCGCCGTCGCCGTCCTCGCCGCGCCGGCAGCGCTCGCCCTGCCGGGACCGCGCCGGGACGCTGACACGCCACCGGCGTCGTAACGCCCGGGTCCGCCCCGTCCCGTACGTACGATCAGGAAATGCCCACAGGTGGTCACCGTCTCGCCAGGTCCAAAGGGACGCGTACCCAGTTCACCATCGGTCTCGCGCTGCCCCTGCTGGCCCTCGCAGTCGTGGTGGTCGTCGATCTCGCCACCTCGCAGGGACAGCACTTCGACCGGCTCCTCGTCATCGGTCCCGCGCTCGCCGCCGTCACCTGGAACACGCGCGGCACCGTCGCCATCGGGGTGCTGGCGATGGTGCTGCGGCTGGCCCTCGCGATGGCGCAGGGGGATCCCGCGCAGGACATCCTCGCCGCCGAGGCCGTCCTGGCCGCCGTCATCGGCGCCGCCGTCTGGGTCAGCCGGGTGCGCACCCGCTACGAACAGGACATGCGGGAGGTGCTGGCCGTCGCCGAGGTCGTCCAGCGGGTGCTGCTGCGCCCGCTGGCGCCCCGTCTCGGCCGCGTCGAACTGCACCTGCTGTACCTCGCCGCCGCCGCGAAGGCCCGTATCGGCGGCGACTTCTACGAGGCCGTACGGATCCCCGGCGCCGTCCGTGTCCTGCTCGGCGACGTCCAGGGCAAGGGCCTGGGCGCCGTGGAGAGTGCCTCCGTGCTGCTCGGCGCCTACCGCTCGGCCGTCACCGACGCGCCCGACCTCCCCGCGCTCGCCGACCGTCTCGAAGAGGGCCTGGCGCGGTACGGGGCCTGGGACCCCGACGCCGACTCCGCCGAGCGCTTCGCCACCGTCCTCCTCCTCGAACTCCCCGACGGCGAGGACGTCGTACGCCTCCTGAGCTGCGGCCACCCGGCCCCGCTCCTCCAACACGACGGGCAGGTGCGCCCCGTCGTCCTCTCGGACCCGTCCCTGCCGGTCAACCTTTCCGGTCTGTTCGCCTCCCGGCACCGGGTGGAGGAGGTGCCGTTCGGCCCGGGGGACCGGCTGCTGCTCTTCACCGACGGCGTCAGCGAGACCCGGGACCGGGAGGGCGTCTTCTACCCGCTGGAGGAGCGGCTCGGCCGCTGGGCGGACCAGCCGGACGCCCGGGTGCTGCCGCTGCTCCAGGAGGACCTCGCCCGCTATTCCGTGGACGGCCTCGACGACGACGTGGCCGCGCTGCTCGTCGTACGCCCGCCGGAGCCGGCCGTCGAGGCCGCCGCCCCCGCTCGGCGCTGACGGCCGGGCACCGTTTCAAACGTGCGAAACCGGGCGGCCGGTGTCGCCGGTGTCCCGGTGCGGTGTCTCACGCGCCCTTCACGCGCTCCCTGGTGACGCCGTCCCCCATGGGTCAGGCTTGCTGACCGTGCGTCACCCGTCCGCAATGCGGACGGGCCGTACGCGGAACCGCCGGACCAGACGAGAGGACCGGGTGCACGTGCCCGACGACACCACGCACACCACCTTCAGCTCCTTCCTCACCGAAGCCGTCACGGAGGCCGACGTCGCCCATGTCGCGGCGCACGGCCTGTGGGCGCCCGACGGGACGGTCGACCCCGACGCCGCCCGGATCGGCCAGACCCTGGCCGCGGCCATGGAGCCCGGGGGACGCACGGACCTGCTCACCGACGAACTCGCCGAGCTCGTCGGGCAGGTGCGGGGGATCGCCCTCCCGCTCGTCACCGCCATCGAGGCCGACGACGGCATCGCGCTCTCCGCCTTCACGCTCCGGCAGCTCGCCCCCGGACCGCACCCGCTGGTGGTCCTCCCGGCCGGCTGGTCGCCCTTCGGCTGGGCGCCCTTCATGTACGCGTACCTCACGCTCGCGCTCAAGGGCTACCACGTCATCGCGTACACGCCCCGCGGCCTCGGGCTCAAGGGCCTGCCCTCCACCTCCGAGGGCTTCATCGACGTGGCCGGGCCGAACGACTGGGCGGACGGCTCCGCCGTCGTCGACTACGCCGTCGAGCGCTTCGGGCCCACCGCCATCGGTTTCCTCGGCGAGTCGTACGGCTCCGGCATCAGCCAGCTCGTCGCCGCCCACGACGAGCGGGTGGCGGCCGTCGTCGCCCTGAGCACCTGGGGCGACCTCGCCACCGCGCTCTACGACAACGGCGTCCGCCACATCGCGGCCGTCAACGCCCTGCTCGCCCTGACCGGCGGCACGGTCGAGGAGAAGTTCGACGCGCGCAACCGCGCGATCCTCGCCGAGTTCCTGAACGGCCCCGACATGGACCGCGTGGTCGCCTGGGGGAAGCTGCGCGCCCCGCGCTCGTACCTCGCCCAGACCAACGACCACGGCACGCCGACCTTCTTCTCCCACACCTGGCACGAGAGCCTGTTCCCGGCCAACCAGGTCGTGGAGACCTTCGAGGGGCTCACCGTGCCCAAGCGGCTCAACATGTGGATCGGCGATCACGCCGTCCCGGAAGGGCGCGGCCTCATCGCCCCGCCGGCCAGGCCCGGTGACGTCAACCTCCCGATGCAGGAGGCGTACGCCTGGCTCGACCACCACCTCAAGGGCGAACGCAACGGGGTGGAGGACTGGCCCGCCGTCAGCAACCAGGTGATGTTCACCTACCGGACGGTCCCGCTGCGCGACCCGGAGACCGGCCGGCCGACCGCCGAGCGCGAGATCGTCGATCCGGCGCTGCGGGAGGGCCGGGCGAGCTGGAGCGAGGTGACCACCGGAACCGAGCGGCTCGTCCTGACCGGCGGCGGAGCGGGCGGGGCGGACGGCGGACTCGTCGCGGCGGAGGGGGCGGGCGTCGGGGAGACGGGCTGGGAGCGGTCCTTCATCGCCGGCGTCGACACCGCGGCCACCGCGATGGACAGGATCATGGAGACGGGCCGGAAGGAATGGGCCGGCAACCCGAAGACCTACGACACCCGGAAGATCGACCGCACCCACGCGCTGGTCTGGACGTCGGAGCCGCTGACCGCCGGCGGGGCAGGAAGGGCCGGTGGGGCCGGCGGGGCGGCGGCCCGGCGGATCCGCGGCATCCCGGTCCTGCGGCTGACCGTCCGCTCCTCGACCCACTCGGTGAGTCTCTTCGCCCACCTCTTCGACGTCGCGGAGGACGAGACGGCCCGGATCATCACGCACGAGCCGCTGAACGTCGACGATCTGGGGCCGGGCGAGGCGCGCGAGGTCGAGTGGCGCCTGCAGGCCGCCGCGTACGACCTGGCGGAGGGGCACCGGCTGATGCTGGTGATCGACAGCAAGGACCCGCTGTACGGGGACGTGTCGGTGGTCTGGACGCAGACCGTCGTCGTCGCCCCGGCGCGGCTGGAGCTGCCGCTGGGCTGAACGCGGGGGAGGGGACGGGCGTGCCGCCCGCCCCCTCCCGGGACCCGCTTCGGTCAGGCGCGGCCGTGGAAGTCGTAGCCGGCGTCGTCGATCGTCGTGGAGATCAGCGCGTCGTCCGGCTCGGCGCTGGTGTGGACGGTGACCAGGCCGGTGGAGATCTCCACGCTCACGGTGTCGACGCCGTCCAGGTCGCGCAGGGCCTCGGAGACGATCGCCTTGCAGTGACCGCTGTTGACACCGGAAACCTTGTACGTGGTGGAGAAAGCGGACATGGGAGCCTCCTGGGCTTGGCGTGTGCGCGTGATACCCCTGGGGGGTATTCCGTTGATCCATTTCTACCCCCAGGGGGTATCCCGCGCAAGGAGGAGTTCCGGCCGACCGGGTCAGGCCAGGGGCGCCAGGCCGAGGTGCTCCCGCAGGGTCGTCCCCGTGTACGCCGTGCGGTACGCCCCGCGCTCCTGAAGCTCCGGGACCAGCAGGTCCACGATGTCGTCCAGGCCGTCCGGAACCAGGTACGGCGAGATGTTGAACCCGTCCAGGGCACCGTGCCGCACCCAGTGGGCGAACCGGTCGGCGAGCCCCGCGGCGGTGCCCACGTGCCCGCGCTGGGGGCCCAGCTCGATCACCGCCTCCCGCAGTGACCACCCGTTGGCCTCCGCCTTCGCCCGCCACTCGGCGACCACACCCCGCGGGTCCGCGACCCGCGCCGAGCCGAACGCGCCGGTGTTCTCCTCGACGACCGGGTCCTCGGCGGGCAGCGGCCCGTCGGCGTCGCGCTCCGACAGGTCGATGTTCCACAGCCGGCTCGCGACGGCCAGCGCCGTCGCCGGGGTGACCTGCTCCAGCCGCACCCAGCGGGCCTTCTCCTCCGCCTCCTTCTCGGTCGCGCCGATGACGATCTCCGTCGCCGGCAGGATGCGCAGCGCGTCCGCGGGCCGGCCCGCCGCGCGCAGTCGCCGCCGGATGTCCTCGGCGAAGCCGAGCGCGTCGTCGAAGTCCCGCCCGTGCGCGGAGAAGATGACGTCCGCGTTGCGCGCCGCGAAGTCCCGGCCGTCCGGCGAGTCACCCGCCTGGAAGATCACCGGATGCCCCTGCGCGCTGCGCGGCAGCGCCGGCACCAGGTCGACGTCGAACTGCGCGCCCGCCGACCGCACCCGGCCTATCGTGCCCGGCACGGACCAGGTGCGGGCCTCGACGGAGTCGGTCACCGCACCGTCCGCCCAGCCGTCCCAGATGGCGCGGGCCACGGTCAGGAACTCCTCGGCGCGCCGGTAGCGGTCGGCGTGGTCCAGGAAGCCGCCGCGGCGGAAGTTGGCGCCGGTCCAGGCGTTGTCGGTGGTCACGACGTTCCAGCCGGCCCGGCCCTCGGAGAGCAGGTCGAGACCGGCCAGACGGTGGGCGAGGTCGCCCGGCTCGTTGAAGGTCGTGTTGGACGTGGAGACCAGGCCGATCCGGTGGGTGACGGCCGCGAGCGCGGCGAGCTGCGCGAGGGAGTCGGGGCGCCCGGCCACGTCCAGGTCGTGGATGTGTCCGTCGGTCTCGCGCAGCCGCAGCCCGTCGCCGAGGAAGAAGGCGTCGAACAGGCCGCGTTCGGCGGTCTGGGCGACCTTCCGGAAGGAGGCCGGGTCGATCTGCGAGCCGCTGGCGGGGTCGGACCAGATGGTCCAGTGGTTGACGCCCTGGAAGAAGACGCCGAAGTGCAGCTGGGCGTCGGGGCGGGGGACGTCGTGCGGGTCGGTGCCGGTCATCGGTTCCCCTCCCGGGTGGTGGCGGACGTGGCGGCGGAGGCCGTGGCGGCCGTGGTGGCGAAACGGCTCTCGGGGCGGGGGAGTCCGAGGGTGGTGCGCAGGGTGGTGCCCGGCAGCGGGCGTGCCGCCACCCGCCGTGCGAACAGCTCGGGCAGGACGAGCCGGGACAGCACCGCGAGGTCCTCGTCGAGGACCAGCGGGTGCAGGCGCACCCCGTCGACCAGGGCGCTCAACTCCTCCAGGAGATCGGCGAGTCCCCGCGCGGATCCGGTGTACCGCAGGCGGCCGGGCGGCCGGCCCGCACGCTCCTCCCACGGCGCGAACCGGTCCAGGTCCGCGATCCGCTCCGCGGCCGTCCCGCCCGGGGTGTCCAGGGCGATCTCGAGCTCGGCGAAGGCGAGCGGCGCGCCCGAGGCGGCGGCGGCCGCGCCGAGCAGCGCGGGCGAGGCGCCCTCGACGAGCGCCACGTCGACGAGCCCGGGCGGGACGAGCCCGGCGGGGGCCAGGACCACCGGCCTGCCCTGCGGCGGGCGCGGCACGATCGCCGGGCCCTTCACGCTGTACGTCTCGCCCTCGAAGTCGACGTAGTGCAGCCGCTCACGGTCGAGGTAGCGGCTCGTGGCGACGGACCGGACGACGGCGTCGTCCTCCCACGAGTCCCACAGGTCCCGCGCGACCTGGAGCCCGTCCACGGCCTCGCGGCGCAGCGCCGGTTCGCCCTCGACGCGGGGCCGCCCCCAGGCGCGGGCGGCCTCGGCGCTCTCCTCCACGCCGAGCACCCAGCCGGCCCGGCCCACCGAGACGTGGTCGAGCGAGGCGATCCGGGTGGAGACGTGGAACGGCTCGGCGTAGGTCGTCGCGAGGACCGGCGCGACGCCGATCACGCTCGTCGACGCGGCGATGAACGCGGCCCGCTCCACCGCCCCGATCCGCCCCGCGGGGCCGCCGACGGCGGCCGAGGCGGGCGGCAGGACGGAGTCGTCGAGGGTGACGAGGGTGAAGCCGGCGTTCTCGGCGACGGCCGCGACCTTGGCGATCCGGCGCGGCGTGAGCAGTTCTCCGGGGGCGTGGGCGGCGCGGCGCCACGCGGCGGGATGGGCACCGTCACCGTCGATCTCGACGGCCAGGTGCAGGGCAGGGTGAGGCATGGGGGTCCTTCCGGAACGACACGGCGAAACGCGACGGCGCGCCGCCCGGAGCCGTGAGGGCACGGCACGGCGGACGCCGGCCCGAGACCGCGCGCGGGCGCGGCGTCGGGGTGGGATTCAGCGGTGTGCGGAAGGACAGATGGCGGAGGCGGTGCGGCAGAAGTCGACATGCCGCCGGCAGCTCAGCAGAGCCCCCGCCCGCACGACACCACGACCGCGACGCGGCGCGGCGAGGGGTGCGGGCACGGGAGCCTCCAGGATCCGGAAGGGGATGTCCCAGCTTAGGCAGGCACGGTTCCGGGATGTCAAGGTGGTTCTGACTGGCGGACGTTCGGGCCGGGGCGGCCCTCCGCGTTACGCCCGGTACGGCGTGTTCGCCGCCGCCCAGTCGGCGAGCGCGCGGGCGCAGTCGGCCACCGACTCCCGCCAGCTGCGGGCCGCTCCCTCACCCGCCTCGTCGCTGACGTGCTTCACCAGGCGGAGCGGGACGCCGGCGAGGCCGGCCGCGGTGGCCAGGGCGTACCCCTCCATGTCGACCAGGGCGGCCCGGGCCGCGAGCCGCATCCGCGCGGCCTCGTCCGAGACGAAGGTGTCACCGGTGGCGAGGACCACGTCGCCGCCGGCGGGCAGGGTGAGCGGGGCGCCGTACGTCTCGCCGGTGAGAGTGGCGAGCAGCTCGCCGTCCAGGTCGTGCTGGATGACCGTGCCGACGACGTGGGTGCCGCTCCAGCCGGGGCGCAGCGCGCCCGCCGTGCCGAGGTTGACGACCTCGGAGGGGCGCGGCCCGCGGGCGAGCACGCTGGAGAGCGCCGTCGCCGCGTTGACCTTGCCCATGCCCGTGAGCAGGATCGGCAGATCCGTGTCGAGGTACTGCGCCTCCTCCTTGACCGCGAGGACGAGCAGGGGACGGCCGGCGGTGATCTCACCCGAGAGTTCCATGCGCCTCACGCTACCCGTACGGCGCAGCGGTCGGTGCTCAGACCGGGAGCAGGCGCCCGATGAGCTCCCCGAGCTGCCGCGCGTCCCGGCAGGGGCGCATGTCGACGAGCTCGGCGTAGGCGTGCGCGACCGAGTCGCCGGTCGACCACAGGGAGCGCTGCTCCGGATTGAGCCAGTACACCCGCCGGGCCCGCTCGGCGATCAGCGCGAGCGCCGGAAGCCGGGGGTCGCTGTTGTTGGTGCGGGCGTCGCCGAGCACGAACACGACGGTACGGGGGCCCAACGCGTCCAGGTAGCGCTCGGTGAACTCGTCGAGCGCCGTCCCGTAGTCGCTCTGCCCGTGCCAGCCGGTCACCGTGGCCTCGGCGAGGATCCGCGCACCGAGCCCGGCCGGGTCCGCCCGGCCCCGGGCCACCAGGTCCGTGACCTCGTCGGTGCGGTTGACGAAGGCGAAGACCCGGACCCGGCTGAACTGGTCGTGCAGCGCCTGCACCAGCAGCATGGTGAAGTGCGCGAAGCCCGCGACGGAGCCCGAGACATCGCACAGCAGCACCAGTTCGGGCCGCCCGGGCCGTCGCTGCCGCAGCACCGGGCGCATGGGCACGCCGCCGGTCGACAGGGAGCGCCGCAGCGTGCGCCGCAGGTCGATCTCCCCGCGGGCGGCCTTGCGGCGGCGCGCCGCGAGCCGGGTCGCGAGTCGCCGGGCCAGCGGGCGCACCGTACGCCGCAGCTCGTCGAGCTGGTCCCGGCCGGCGAGCAGGAAGTCGATCCGGTCGGGCGTCGTGCCGACCGCCCGGCGGGCCACCCGGTCCCGGCCCTGGCGCTCGGCGACCCGGCGGCGCGCCTCGGTGCGCACGCGGGCGCGGAAGTCCTCGATGCGGCGCCGGATCTCGTCGTCGGTCAGCCGGTCCGCGAACTCCGGCTCCCCGTCGGCGCCCTCGCGCAGCATCGCCCGGACCCGGACGAGCAGCGTCTCGGGCCGCAGCCGGGACAGCGTCTGGTACGAGGACCAGCCGTCCGAACCGGGGGAGGAGCCGTATCCGCCGAGCCCGCCGACCGCCTCGCCGGCCAGCTGGTTCAGGGCCGCGTCGTCGCCGGCCGCGAGCGCGGCGGCGAGCCGCTCGCGCAGCTGCTCGCGCAGGTCGGCGGGGTCGGCGGATCGGCCGGCTGCCGGGTCGTCGTCGCCCGAGCCCGCGCCCGGCGGGTCGCCCTCGGGCCCCGTCCGCCCGTGGGCCTCGGCTCCGGGCAGCGCTTCGACGAGCGGGAAGTACAGGTCGAAGACCCGGTCGAAGACGGGGCGCCGGTCCTCGCCGTGCAGGAGCGTGGCGGCGAGCGCCGCCCGCATCCGCTCCCGGTCGTCGAACCCGACGGCTTCGAGGGCGAGCCCCGCGTCGACGGTCTCGCCCGTGCCGATCCCGAAGCCGTGCGCCCGCAGCGCCCGCACCAGGCCGGTGACCCGGTCGGCGGCGGTCACAGCGCGTCCAGGTCCAGCTTGGCCGCGGCCTTCAGGATGTCCTCCTGGTGCTTGAGGATGACACCGAGGCTGCTGCGCACGACCTCGTCGGACAGCGTGTCCGCGCCGAGCGCGAGCAGGGTGCGGGCCCAGTCGACGGTCTCCGCCACCGAGGGCGCCTTGCGCAGGTCCATGGCGCGCAGCGCGCCCACGACCCTCACCACCGAGGCGGTGAGGGCCTCGTCGATGCCGGGCACCTTGTCGCGGACGATCCGCCGCTCCAGCTCCTCCTCGGGGAATCCGATGTGGAGGAAGAGGCAGCGCCGGCGCAGGGCCTCGGAGAGCTCGCGGCTGGCGTTGGAGGTGAGGACGACGAAGGGGCGCCGGGTGGCGGAGATGGTGCCCAGCTCGGGCACGGTGACCTGGAAGTCGCTCAGCACCTCCAGGAGCAGGCCCTCGACCTCGACGTCGGCCTTGTCGGTCTCGTCGACGAGCAGGACGGTGGGCTCGTCGGAGCGGATCGCGGTGAGCAGCGGGCGGGGGAGCAGGAACTCCTCGCCGAAGATGTCGGTGCGGGTCTCGTCCCAGCTCTCGCCGCGGCCCGCGGTGATCCGCAGCAGCTGCTTGGCGTGGTTCCACTCGTACAGGGCTCGGGACTCGTCGACGCCCTCGTAGCACTGGAGGCGCACCAGGCGCGCTCCGGCGACCTGGGCGACGGCCTTGGCGAGTTCGGTCTTGCCGACCCCGGCGGGGCCCTCGACGAGCAGCGGCTTGCCGAGCCGGTCGGCCAGGAAGACGGTGGTGGCGACGGCGGGCGAGGCCAGATAGCCGGTGGCGGCGAGCCGCTCGGCGACCTCGTCGACGGAGTGGAAGTACCCGGTCGTCATTGCTGTTCCCCCGGAGATACACGTGAGTTACCGGCCAGTAGTGTCAGGGTACCCGCGGGGTGCCCCCACGTGAGGGGTGTCGGCCCCGAACATCGGGTGGCGGTCCTGACCGGCCGCGGGACCCGCGCCCGCGTCCGACCCGCGTCCGACCCGCGTCCGACCCGCGTCCGACCCGCGTCCGACCCGCGTCCGCCCCTGCCCGTGCCTCGCGGAGGGTGACCCCGGCCTGGTCCGGGGGGTGCCGCGCGCGCGGCGGTCGGGCCGCTGATGGAATGGGGGTGAGGGGAACGGCGGTGGAGGTGCGGTGGCGGAGCGAGCTGGGGAGCGGGCCTGGCCGGAAGGGGAGTACGAGGCCGTCCTGGCCCGGCTCGACGCCATGGAGCACGCGGCGGCGGAGATAGGCACCGCGCTCGACGAGCGGACCGTCTGCGCGGAGCTGGCGGACTTCCTCGTCCACCGGGTCGCCGACGCGGCGGACATCGACCTCCGACCGCTCGACGGTGCCCCGCCGCTGCGGGCCGCGGCCGCCGGAGACGCCGGGCTGATGGACGGATCGCCCGTGCCCGCGGTGCTCGTGCTGCCGATGCTCGCGAGGGACGGGGCGGACCTGGGGCGGGTACGGGTGGCCAGGAGCGGGCGCGCGTTCACGGAGCACGAGAGCGCGGTCGTCGCCCATGCCGTACGACTCGCCGCCCTGCACCTCGGCCACGCCCGCCGGCTGGCCGCCACCGAGGCCACCGCCCTGCACCTGCAGCGCGCCCTGGTCGCCGAGCCGGGCCGGCCGCACCCCAACCTGGAGATCGCCGGGCGCTACCTCCCGGCCGGTCCGCGCACCCTCGTCGGCGGCGACTGGTTCGAGACCGTGCGGCTCCACTTCGGGCGCAGCCTGCTCGTGGTCGGCGACGTGATGGGACACGGCCTCGACGCCGCCGTGGACATGAACGCCTACCGGAGCGCCCTGCGCGAGGTCGCCGGCACCGACCTGCCCCCGCACCGGGTGCTGCGCCAACTGGACGCCGTCGTCGCCGAGGACGAGGGCCGCAGGCCCGCGACCTGCCTGCTGATCCAGGTCGACCCGGCCCGCTCGACGGCGACCTTCGCCAGCGCGGGCCACCTCCCGCCGGTCGTCTTCGCCGCCGACGGCTCGGCCGAACTCGTGGACCTCCCGGTGGGCCCGCCGCTCGGCACCGGCCTCGGCGGCTACGAACCCGCCGTCCGCACCGTCACCCCTGCCGACACCCTGCTGATGTTCACCGACGGCCTCGTCGAACGGCGCGGCGAGGACATCGACCACTCCCTCGCCCGGCTCGCCGCACTCCGGCTGCCGGCAGGATCCGGCCCGGAAGCCGTAGTCGACGAGGTGCTCCGCCGGCTCGACGCCCACACCGCGGAAGACGACGTCGCGGTGCTCGCCGCCCGGGTCCGCGAACGCCCCGCACCCTGAGCGGAGTCGACTGTTGTGCGCCTCGGCGGGATTCTTTCCGCAGGACGCTTGTGCACGCCCCCGGGGAGGGGCACGCTCCTCGTATGAACACAGCCAGGCACGCCAGTGAACGCCTGATGAGCTGGCCCTCGCTGATCGCCGACCGCGCGCCCTGCGGCGCCGAGCTCGGACTGCGCACCGCGACGCAGGAGATCGTGCACTTCCACGGTGAACACGAGGCCGACGTCCACCTCACCCGTGCCATGATCGCCCGGCTGCGCCCGGCCCTCCTCGGGTCGAGCGCGCTGCGCCTGCGGGCCGGCTCCGGCTGGGTGACGGTCCGTCTGGACATGGGCTCGGACATCGACCTGCTGGCCACGCTGGTGAGCGCGGCCCTCCAGGCGACCGGCGAGCCCTATCCGGCCCACGACCCGGCCCCGGACCACTGCACGCGCACCCGCATACGCTGCTGACGAGCCGCCCGGGCGCTAGCCCACCGGGAAGATCATGCACGTGCTCGTCGCGTGACCGAGCAGCCGGTCCTGGGCGTCGTACAGGCCCGCCTCGGCGAGCGCCGTGCGCCGGCCCTGGCTGAGGACCGTGCCGATCGCGCGGACCTTGCCGGTGTCCTTGGTGATCGGCCGCAGGAATCGGGTCGACAGGTCCAGCGAGGTGTACGCCATGCCCTGGGGGAGCGTGGAGTGCACCGCGCAGCCGGCCGCCGAGTCGAGCAGCGTCGCGTACACGCCCCCGTGCACGCTGCCGATCGGGTTGTAGTGCTCCTCGCCCGGCTCGAAGCCGAACACGGCCCGGCCGTGCTCCACCTCGTCCAGGCCGAAGCCCATCAGGGCGCCGAGCGGAGCCGCGGGGAGGCGGCCCGCGGCGATCTCGCGCAGGAAGTCCAGTCCCGCCATCCTGCCCGCGGCGTCCGCGGTGGCCGCCGCGTCCTGCCAGTGCACCGTCCGTGACCGCTCCATCGTGCTTCCTTCCGCCGGGGCCCGTCGGTGGCCCGGAGTGCCCGTGATCCTTTGATTCCCACCTGACTTCGAAGATCGAAGCTAGAGGGGGTCTCGGCTGACTGTCAACATCGCAGCCAGCTGACTAGAGTGTGACGATGCAGTACCTGGAGATGGACACCGAGAACTGCCCGGTCCGCCGCGCGCTCGACGTCGTCGGCGAGAAGTGGTCCCTGCTGATCCTGCGGGACGCCTTCAACGGGGTGCGCCGCTACGACGACTTCCGCCGCCACCTCGGACTCTCCGAGGCCGTCCTCGCCGACCGGCTCCGCAAGCTGGTCGCCGCCGGCATCCTCCGCGTCGAGCCCTACCGCGAGCCCGGCGCGCGCACCCGCTCCCAGTACCGCCTGACACCCAAGGGACGTGACCTGTGGCCCGTCCTGCTCGCCCTCAAGCAGTGGGGCGACAGCCACGCCGGAGACCCCGCCGGCACCCCCCTGGACATCCGCCACACCGAATGCGGCGCCCCCGTCCGCGTCGAGGTCGTCTGCACCTCCGAGGAGCGCGCGACCCTCACCCCCCGCGAGGTGACCGTCCGCCCCGGCCCCGCCGCCCGCCCCCGCCACCCCTGACCCACGCGAGCACGCTCCGCCGCTCCCGACCGCCCGGCCCCGACCGGTCCCGACTCCACCCGATCGGCGGCATGCCGGACGGGTTCGGCCGACGAGCGGGGTACTCGACGAGACATGCCCCCCACTTCCGGTGCGCCGCACGACAGAGCCCCCGCCGAGCACGGCCACTGGTTCCACCGGCTCCACGAACGCGTCCTCGCCTCACCGGTCGGACTCGCCTGGAACCGCGGGCGCGAGATGGAACTCATGCACCGCGCCATGGGGTTCGCCGCACTCAGCCTCCTCACCCTCGTCCCCCTCCTCATCGTCGTGGCCGCCGCCGACCTCGCCAGCGGCCAGGGCTTCGCCCGCTGGCTCATCCAGGGGCTGGGCGTCTCCCAGGTCTCCCAGGAAGAGGTCGAGCGGCTCTTCGGCCAGCCGGGGCAGGCCCTCCAGCGCACCACCGCCTTCGGTCTCGCCGCCCTCGCCGCCTTCGGCGTGACCTTCGGCTCGGCCGTCCAGACCGGCTACGAACGGGTCTGGGACCTGCCCACCGCCCGCTGGCACACCATGTGGCGCCACGTCGTCTGGCTCGCCGTCCTCGTCGCGGCCCTGCTCCTCTTCGTCGCCAACCCGGCCCCCGAGGACTCGCCCGCCGGCGTCACCGTCCTCGTCGCCCTCGGCGACCTCGTCGGCACCTTCCTCTTCTTCTGGTGGTCCCAGCGCTTCCTCCTCTGCGGCCGCATCCGCTGGCGCGCCCTGCTGCCCGGCGCCGTCCTGACCGCCCTCGGCCTCCTCGGCCTGCGGGTCTTCTCCCAGTTCGTCTTCTCCCCGCTCATCGCCTCCAACGCCGTCACCTACGGCCAGTTCGGCACCGTCCTCGTCCTGCAGTCCTGGCTCGTCGGCGTCGGCTTCGTCGTGTATGGGGGCGCCCTCGCCGGCCGCCTCGTCCACGAGTACCTCCTCCCGCGCCGCCTGCGCCGCGCCGCGCGCGACACGGTCGGCCCCGGCCCCCGGCGCCGCTGAGCTCACTGGTCCCGGTGCTGCACCGAGAACACCGTCACCGCCGCGGCGGCCAGCGCCCACGCCCCGTACACCAGCCACGCCCCGCCGACCGTCCAGGGGAACGGCGCGGGCCAGTCGCCGATCTGCAGCAGCCGCTGCCAGGCCTTCTGTGGCTGCAGGTGGGCCAGCACCGCCGACCAGTGACGCTTCTCGCTGATCACGGCCGGCACCACCAGGAGCAGCACCACACTCGACACGATCGTCGACGCGCTGTTGCGCAGCAGCGTCCCGAGCGCCATCCCCACCAGCGCACTCACCGGCGCGAGCAGCGCCGACGCCACCACGATCCGCACGGCTCCGGGATGGCTGATCGGCAGGCCGACGCCGTGGACCGACAGAATGGCCTGACTCGCCCAGAACGACATCCCGGCGACCACCAGGCCGAAGCCGGTCATCACCGCCGTCACCACACCGACCTTCGCGGCCATCACCGAGCGACGGGCCGGCACCGCGGCGAAGGTCGTGCGGATCTGCCCGCTGCCGTACTCGCCGACCACCGTCATCGCGCCCATCGAGGCGGTCGCGAGGATCAGCACCATCCCCGCGTTCCCCGTGAACGCGTCCAGCAGCGCCATGCCCTCCCGGACGAACTGCGCCTGACTCTCGGCGTCGTACGCCGTCCAGTACCGGTAGTGGTCCCAGGCCTGGCCCGCGTTGAACCCGATCACCACCAGCGCGCCCAGGAGCAGCGACCAGCCGGTCGAGCGCAGCGACCACAGCTTGAGCCACTCGGACGCCAGCAGGTCACGGAAGCGGGCGCGGGGGTCCGCCACGGGAAGGGCGAGCGCGGTCATCGGACGTCTCCTGCCAGGTACTCGACGCTGTCGGCGGTCAGTTCCATGAATGCCTCCTCCAAGGAGGACGTGCGGGTCGTCAGCTGGTGCAGCGGCACCCGGTGGCCGAGGGCGAGGTCGCCGATCCGGGCGGCGCTCAGCCCCGTCACCGTGAGGAGCCCGCCGTCCTCCGCCTCCACCGCCGCGCCCTCCGCGACGAGCAGGGCGCTCAGCGCCTCGGCCGCGGGCGTGCCGACCGTGACGCTCAGTCGCGTGCCGCGCGCCGCGAACGCGGTGAGGCTCTCCGCCGCGATGAGCGCACCGCGGCCGACCACCACGAGGTCGTCAGCGGTGTGCTCCATCTCGCTCATCAGATGACTGGAGACGAAGACCGTGCGCCCCTCGGCCGCCAGCCGTCGGAACAGGCCCCGCACCCACTTCACACCCTCCGGGTCCAGGCCGTTCAACGGCTCGTCGAAGAGCAGCACCGGCGGATCGCCCAGCAGCGCCGCGGCGATCCCCAACCGCTGCCGCATGCCCAGCGAATAGCCCCCGATCCTGCGCCGGGCGGCGCCCGCGAGCCCGACCTCTTCGAGGAGTGCGTCGACCCGGGCCCGCGGGATCCGGTTGCTCCGCGCGAGTATCCCCAGATGCGCCCGGGCCGTCCGGCCGCCGTGCACGTCCCCCGCGTCGAGCAGGGCACCCACGTGCCGCAGGCCGCGGGGCAGCGCGCGGAACGGGCGACCGGACACGGTCACCGAACCGCCGGTCGGCGCGTGCAGCCCGAGGATCATCCGCAGCGTGGTGCTCTTGCCCGCCCCGTTGGGCCCGAGGAAGCCCGTCACCCGGCCCGGGTGGACGGTGAACGTGAGTGAATCGACGGCGGTCGTGGCGCCGTACCGCTTGGTGAGGTCCCTGACTTCGATCATGACACCACCGTGCCGCCCGGACCCCACCACCCACATCGGACCACGGACGACATTCCCGCCCGACCGTTGTCACCCCAGGGTGTACCCCTCAGGGTCAATGTGCCGGACCCGCCCCGCGTCTACGATCACCGTATGTCCGCCACCCCGCCTCCACCGGCGCTGAAACGGCTGCCGCCGGGCGCTTTGGCGGCCGCCGGCTGGGCCGCCGGCCTGCTGTTCACCCTGCTGCTCCGGCTCCGGCTGCCAGGCCAGCGATCCGCCGACGTCCCGGCCGGCGTGTTCATCGCCCGCTGGGACGGCATCTCGATCCTCGCCCTCTCCACCCTCCTCGCGCTGAGCGGTTGCGCCCTCCTCGCCCGGCGGCCGCTGACCGCGGTCGCCTTGCTGCTCGCCGCCGCGGCGGCAGCCTCCTTCCCCCTCGGCGTGGGCGAGATCCCTCTCGCCCAGTTCCTCGCCGTCGACGTCGCGCTCTACGCGGTCGCCGCGACCCGCCCGGCGCGCGCCGGGACGGCAGCCCTGCTCCTCTCCCTCGGCACCCTCGCCGGCTATCTCGGCACCCGACTGCTCCTCGGCTGGGCCGTGGGCACCACGGCCGAGCTCGCCGTCGCCCTCACCGCCGTCATCGCCTGGCTCCTCGGCCGCTCTGCCCGCCAGTCCCGCAGCCACGCCGCGCAGGCCCGCGACCAGGTCGCGGAGCGGGCCGTCACCGCCGAACGGCTGCGGATCGCCCGTGAGATGCACGACATGGTCGCCCACAGCATCGGCATCGTCGCCCTCCAGGCCGGTGCCGCCCGACGGGTCATCGACACCCAGCCCGACCGCGCCCGCGAAGCGCTCACCGAGGTGGAGAAGGCCAGCCGCGAGACCCTCGCCGGACTGCGCCGGATGCTCGGCGCCCTGCGCCGGGCGGACGCCGTCGGGAGCGGGCGGCCCGCACACCTCCCCGAGATGCCCGGACTCGCCGACCTGGAGCGGCTCGCCGAGGCCACCACCGCCGCGGGCGTGCCCGTGCGCGTCCGCACGGTCGGCGAAGCACGACAACTGCCCCCGGAGATCGACCTTTCGGCCTTTCGCATCGTCCAGGAGGCCGTCACCAACGTCCTCCGCCACGCGGCCGAAGCGTCTTGTGAGGTCACCGTCTTCCACGGCGCCGACCTGGTCACCCTCACCGTGGAGGACGACGGCCCCGGCCCCCGGGCCGGCGCGCGGACCCCGGGTTCCGGCCTCGGTCTCGCCGGCATGCGCGAGCGCGTCACCCTGCTGCACGGAGAGTTCACCGCCGGGCCCCGTCCCGGCGGGGGCTTCCGCGTCCACGCCCGCCTGCCCATACCCACCGGAGTGCACGTCCCATGACCCAGGCCCCTTCCCCCTCCCGGCCCGCTGCCCCGAGCCCCGCCCCCGCGCCCGTCCGTGTCGTGCTCGCCGACGACCAGCCGCTCGTGCGCACCGCCCTGCAGATGGTCATCACCGACGCTCCCGACCTCGACGTCGTCGGCGAGGCGGGTGACGGAGCGGAGGCCGTGCGGCTCGTCGAGGAGACCGGAGCCGACGTCGTCGTCATGGACCTGCGCATGCCCGGTATGGACGGCATCGAGGCCACCCGGCTGCTGACGAGCGGCGGAGGTCCCGTCCGCGTGGTGGTCCTGACCACCTTCGACGACGACGACAACGTCTACGCGGCGCTGCGCGCCGGAGCCTCCGGGTTCCTCGTCAAGGACATGGCGCTGGAGGACATCCTGGCCGCCGTCCGGGTCGTGGCCTCCGGTGACGCCCTGATCGCCCCGAGCGTCACCGGGCGCCTGATCAAGGAATTCGCCGACCGTCCGTCCGCTCCCGGTGCGCGACGCAGCGCCGAGCGGCTCGCCGGGCGGGTCACCGAGCGGGAGCGGGAGGTCCTGACCCTCGTCGGACGCGGGCTCTCCAACGCCGAAATCGCCGCCGAGCTGCATCTCAGCGTGGCCACCGCCAAGACGTACGTCACCCGGCTGCTGGCCAAGCTGGACGCCCGTGACCGGGTGCAGCTGGTCATCCTCGCGTACGAGACGGGTCTGGTCTCCGCCTCGTGAACCGAAGTGATCACACGATCCGGTGATGCCTCCCCGTGGCGCCCGGCCGGGCCACGCCGACCGCTTGGATGGGAGGTGATCCCACCGCTCCGTCGAGAGAGAGCCGCCCATGGCGAACACCTGGCTGCCGCCCGCCGAGTACATCGCGACGCTGCCGCGAGCGACCGCGTACGCATGCCTCTACTTCACCGACACCCAGGGCCGTCCGTTCCAGCTGCGCGCCACCTACGAGACCGGGCTGTGGCAGTGGCCCGGCGGGAACATGGACCCGGGGGAGACGCCCTGGGAGACCGCGGTACGGGAGTGCCGCGAGGAGACCGGTCTGGTCTACGAGGGGGAACCGCGGCTCCTCGGGACGCACTTCACCTGTGACCGCGGCGAGCACTGGCCGGCCAACCACATCGGCTTCATCTTCGACGGCGGCGAGCTGACCGACGCCCAGATCGCCGCGGTCGTCCTCGACCCCGAGGAGCACAGCGCGTACCGGCTGCGGACGCTCGCGGAGTGGGAGCGGGAGATGCACCCGCAAAACTTCCGGCGGCTCGCCGAGATCGACCGGGCCCGTCGGACGGGCACGACGGTGTACGTGGAGACGACCGAGGACCTCTGACCGGCCGGACCACGAGGACGAGGACGGGGGCGGGGCCGACTCTGTGGACGGTCCCGCCCCGGGACGGACGGTAGGGGGGCTCACCTCGGGCAACCGGCCGGGTGGTGGGCGATGTCGAGCACGAAGCGCTCGGGCGAGTGCAGGGTGAAGGACTTGAACACGGGCTTGCTGTCGAAGGCCGCTCCGATGGTCACCACGCCCTCGAAGTCGCCGGTCAGGGCGACGCCCTTGAGGGCGGGCAGGTGGATCCGCGTGAGCCGGGGCCCCTGGTAGACGGACCGTCCGGACTGATCGTGGGCGGCGGCGGGCGAGAGCTTGATCTCCAGGAAGAACCTCCCCGCGAGCGGGACCCGGTGCCCGGAGCCGTCGTAGCGCAGCACCTTCACCGGTCGGACGCTCACCGGGGGCAGGGCGCCCCGGACGTCGACGACCAGCCGGTCGAAGGTGGAATGGGTGCCCCAGCGGACGTCGACGACCTGGGCCGTGGCCGGAGGGCGCGTCGTACGGGGCGGGGCGGCCCCGGCGTCGGCCGGGATCGTGGCGCCGATCCCGGCGGAGAACACGATGCCCGCGGCCGCGGCCGCGAGACTCTGACGGTGAAGCATGGCGTCCCCCGGATCTCTTCTGCGATGGGGACAGTGGTGTCACTGGGAAAGACATTCGCCCCAGCCGTATGGTTCCGTCCTATTTGCGAATTTCCGGACTTGATGCAGTATGCGCGAGAGAAACTGCTCGGCAGCCGTAACCTCGGCGCCGCTCGGCAGTTGACCAGGCCATGAAGAAGCGCAGCATGCTCGCCATCGCCTCCCTCGCCGCCGGTGTCGTCACCGCCCTCGTCTCCCCGGCCCCGCACGCCGACGCCGCGGCGCCCGGCCCTGGCGACGCCGTCACCGGCCTCCTCCAGGACGACCAGGTCCTGCAGGACGACCAGGGCGTCGGCTCGCTCCTCGACGACACCGTCCAGGGCGCCGACGGCGCCGTCCAGGCTCCGGAGGCCGGCGGCCTCATCTGACGACGGGCGGTCCCACCACCCGGCCGGGGGTGGCCCGTGCGCGAGGAGTGCCGGAGGAATGACAGGATGTCCTCATGAGCGAGAACGTTTACTTCGACATCACCATCAACGACGAGCCGGCCGGCCGGATCGTCTTCAAGCTGTTCGACGACGTCGTCCCGAAGACGGCGCGCAACTTCCGTGAGCTGGCCACCGGCGAGCACGGTTTCGGCTACGCGGGCTCCCCGTTCCACCGCGTCATCCCCTCCTTCATGCTCCAGGGCGGTGACTTCACCAACGGCAACGGCACCGGCGGCAAGAGCATCTACGGCGAGAAGTTCGCGGACGAGAACTTCACCCTCAAGCACGACCGCCCGTTCCTGCTGTCGATGGCGAACGCCGGCCGCAACACCAACGGCTCGCAGTTCTTCATCACCACCATCGTGACCGACTGGCTCGACGGCAAGCACGTCGTCTTCGGCGAGGTCGTCGAGGGCTCGGACCTCGTCAAGAAGATCGAGGGCCTCGGCTCCCAGTCCGGCGCCACCAAGGCCAAGATCAAGGTCGCCGAGTCCGGCATCGTCAAGGCCTGACCCGACCGCACCGGCCCAGGCCGAGCAGTCCACCGACCCGCCCCCGTGCCCCAGGCCCGGGGGCGGTCGAGCGTGACACAGGCGCGCCGGCGCCCATCGGGATGCGCCGCGCCGCCACGGCCGGTAGGTTCGGAAACCAGCACGGTCCGCGGCCCACGCCGCGTCGACCCCACGCCGTACCGGGAGGTGAGCCCCACATGCACGAGCAGTACCCCGCACGGGCCCTCCCCGCCGCCGCGTCACGCTGACCCGCGCCGGGAGCGCCCGCACCGTCGAGCACTCCCCAGCGAAGGAACCATGAACGCCACCCCCTTCCGGATCTCCGTGTCCGAGGATGTCCTGCGCGATCTGCGCGCCCGACTCACCCGTACGCTCTACACCGAGCCGTCCGACTCCACCTACTGGGCCGCGGGCACCGACCCCGGCTGGCTGCGCGAGCTCGTCGCCCACTGGGCCGACGGCTTCGACTGGGCCAAGGCCGAGGCACAGCTGAACGCCTTCCCGCACTTCCGCGCCGACATCGCCGGCCGCGCCGTGCACTTCGTCCACCTGCGCGCCCGGCGAGGTGCCGCCCCCGAAGGGCCCGCGCCGCTGCCGCTCGTCCTCACCCACGGCTGGCCGAGCAGCTTCGTGGAGATGCTGCCGCTCGCCGAACGGCTCGCCGACCCGGCCGCGCACGGCGGAGACCCGGCCGACGCCGTCGACGTCGTCGTCCCGTCGCTGCCCGGATTCCTCTACTCGGACCTTCCCGACGGCCCGTTCACCCGCCGGGGCGCCGCCGAGACCTGGCACACCCTGATGACCCAGGTGCTCGGCTACGAGCGCTACGGAGCCTTCGGCGGCGACATCGGGGGCGGTGTCACCCAGTGGCTCGGCGCGCTGCACCCGGAGGCGGTCGCGGGCGTGCACATCACCTCCGCCGTCGTCTCGGCGGACTTCGCCGCCCAGCCGCCGACCGCCCGGGAGCGCACCTACCTGGACGCCCTCGCCGCCTACGAGGAGGGGGACCAGGGCTACAGCGAGATCATGTGCACCCGGCCCGACACCCTCGCGGCCGCCCTGCGCGACTCGCCGGCGGGGCTGCTGGCCTGGATCGCCGACAAGTACCGCGACTGGAGCGACTGCGGCGGCGACCTGGAGAAGCGCTGGGACCGCGAGAGCCTGTTGACCGTCGCCACCCTCTACTGGGCGACGGGCACGATCGGCTCCTCCTTCCGGCAGTACTACGACTACCACCACAACCGGACCGTGCCGCCCGTCCGGGTCCCGGCGGCCGTCACCCTCAGCCACGAACCCGCCTACGCCGACTACCCCCGCAGCCTCGCCGAGCGGGTCTTCCGTGACCTGAGGCACTGGAGCACCCCGGGCCGCGGCGGCCACTTCATGGCCTACGAGGAACCCGACCAGGTCGCCGGAGAACTGCGCGCCTTCTTCCGGCCGCTCAGCTGAGGGCGCGGGCCAGGGCGCGGGCGAAGCCGTCCGGATTGTCGATCATCATGTTGTGACCGGCCGCCGGGACCTCGATCACCGGTACGCCCAGGCCCGCGACCTTCTCGGCGTCGGCGTCCGGCAGGCTGAGCGAGCCGACCAGGAAGGCCTTCGGGCGCTGGAGCGCCGCGAGCAGCTCGCCGGGCGCCGCGACCGAACTCTCCACCAGGGCCACCGCGCTGCGGTGCACGGCGAGCGGATCGGCGAGCCGGAGACGTGCCGCGTAGTCCGCCCGGTCCTGGGCCGCCACCATCGCGGCGAAGCCCTCGCGGACGAAGGACTCCTCGTCCTGCGCCGCGACGGGGGTGGAGAACGCGCCCCCGCCCGGATACAGGTTGGGCTCGGCCACCACGAGACGGTCCACCAGATCCGGGCGGGAGGCGGCCAGATGGACGGCGACGGCGCCGCCCATCGAGTGCCCGACGAGCTCGACGCCGGTCAGTCCCTCGTGGTCGAGGATCCGGGCGACGGCCGCCGCCTGCGACTCCATGCGGTAGTCGAAGGTGTGCGGCCGGTCGCTCAGCCCGTACCCCAGCAGGTCCACCAGGAGTGAGCGGCGGCCGGCGAGCGCCGGATGGGTGGCGATGTGCGCGAAGTCGGAGCCGCCCGTGCACCCGAGACCGTGAACGAACACCCGCGCGGGCCCCTCGCCGGGCAGATCGAGCCAGCGCACGTGCCCCTGCGCCTCCGTCAGAAACAGCTCCCGCATGGCCCCTCGCTCCTCGTCACGCCTCGTCGGCCCGGCTCCCCACCGGTGCCGATCACCCTACGAGGCGGCACTGACAACGACCCGGAACGACGTCTCGCGCCAGCGATCCGGGGCGACGCCCCCCGGGTAGCGGCCTCGGACAGCGGCCTCGGACAGCCCCCTCGGACGCCCGTCGCACGGCAGCGACTCACGCGAAGGCGAAGGCGTTGCGCTCCGCCCAGGCCGAGAAGGGGCGTCCGGGGCGCCCGAGCACCCGCTCCACGTCCGGGCTCACCCGCCGCTCGTCGGCGCGCGGCTCGCCCATGACGTCCAGCATCCCGTCCACGGCCGCCTCCGGCAGGAACCGCACCAGCTCCGCCCGCGCCTCGGCCCGGGACTGCGCCACGAACCGCACCGGCGCGCCCACGGCGCCCGCCAGCGCCGCCTGTTCGCGCGGGGTGACGGCGGCAGGGCCCGTCAGCACGTACGTACGCCCGTGGTGGACGTCCTCGCGCAGGGCCGCCGCCGCCACGTCGGCGATGTCCGCCGGGTCGACGACCGGCATGGCCACGTCGGCGAAGGGCGCGGCGACGCTCCGAGCGGTCCGCACGGACTCGGCCCACAGGAAGGCGTTGGAGGCGAAGCCGGAGGGGCGCAGCACGGTCCATTCCAGACCGGAGGCGCGCACCGCCGCCTCGAACTCCCTCAGCGGGCCGTGCGACGCCGACTCCGGCCGGGTGCCGAGGAGCTGTGAGGACTGCAGGACGAGCCTGCGCACCCCCGCGGCCACCGCCGCGTCCACGATCTCGCGCGGACGCAGCTCCTCGCCGACGCCGCCGACCAGCAGGTACACCGCGTCGGCGCCGTCGAACACCGCCTTCAGCCGCTCCGGGCGGCCCAGGTCCGCCACCTGGTGGCGCACCCCGGCGGGCAGTGCGGCCTCCGGGGCGCGGCGGCTCACCGCCGTGACGTCCTCGCCGGCCGCGGCCAGCGCCTCCACCAGCGCGCGGCCGACGTTCCCGGTGGCTCCGGTGACAACGATCATGATCGATTCCTTCCGAGGAGAGACGAAGAGACGACCGGGTGGAACGGGAGCGCCCCGCCGCGGTCATGACACTCATCCTGGAAGGTGAACAGGCCATCCTCTGGCCAGTTATGGGAGCGGGTTCAGCTCTCCTCGCCGAAGCGGCGTTCGAACTTCGCGATCCGGCCCTCGCTGTCCACGGTCCGCGCCTTGCCCGTGTAGAAGGGGTGGCTCTCCGAGGAGATCTCGACGTCCACCACCGGGTAGGTGTTGCCGTCGTCCCACTCGATGGTCTGGTCGCTGCTCGCCGTGGAACGGGTCAGGAAGGCGAACCCGGCGGAGCGGTCCCGGAAGACCACGGGCCCGTACTCCGGCTGCTTGTCCTGCTGCACTTGTCCTCCTCGGACGGCCTGACACGGTTCCCCCGGTGGTCCCAGCCTCTCCGGGCCCGGCCCCGGCGACCAGCGCCGCACGCCCGACCGGGTGACGGCCGCCGCCCCCGGGACGCGGTCAGGAGTGGTGCTCGTGCGGCCGCCAGCGGGCCGCCAGGAGCAGGGCGATGTCGTCCGGGCGGTCGGCGGACTGGCGGGCCTCGCGGATCAGGCGGTCGGCGGTGTCCGGGAGCGCGGCGGTGCCCGTGGCGGCGAAGGTACGCCGCAGGCGCTCGATGCCCTCGTCGATGTCGGTGCCCGGGCGTTCCACCAGACCGTCCGTGAAGAGCGCCAGGACCTCGCCGGGGTCGAGGTGCAGCCGCGTCACCGGATAGGTAGCGGTGCTGTCCACCCCCAGCACCACACCGCCCGCGAGCTCCACCACCTCCGTGGTGCCGTCGGCCCGCCGGACGAGCGGCTGCGGGTGCCCCGCCCGGGCCGCCTGCACCGCACCCGTCTCCGCGTCGAGCACCACGTAGCAGCAGCTCGCGAACTGGCCGGGGTCCAGGTCGATCAGGAGCCGGTTGGTGCCCCGCACCACGTCCTGCGGCCGGTGCCCGCCCAGGGCGAACGCCCGTACCGCGCTGCGCAGCTGGCCCATCGTGGCGGCGGCGGCCACCCCGTGGCCCTGCACGTCGCCGATGACCAGCGCCAGTTGCCCCTGGCGGCCCGTCTCGATCACGTCGTACCAGTCGCCGCCCACCTCCATGCCCTCGGTGCCCGGCAGATAGCGCCCCACCGTGTCCACGCCCTCGTGCACCGGCAGCCGGTGGGGGAGCAACGCGTCCTGGAGACCGCGGGCGAGCGCCGACTCGGAGTCGTAACGCTGGGCCCGTTCCAGGGCCTGGGCGATCAGCCCGGCGAGCGCCGTGAGCACCGTCCGCTCCTCGGCGGTGAAGCCCCGGGGCCGGTCGAAGCCGAGGATGCACGATCCCACCGGCCGCCCCGAGGCGATCAGCGGCAGGAACGCCCGCGCACCCGAGTGCGCGTCCAGCGGCAGCCCCGGATAGGCCGCGCCCAGCTGCTCCATCGACTCGAAGAACAGCGGGCGGCCCGTCGTCAGCGTCTCCACCCCCGGCATCCGCGCGTCCAGCCGCACCCCGTCGAAGGGCTCCAGGAACCCCGTCGGGAAGCCCGTCTCCCAGGCCAGGTAGAGATGCCGCTCGCTCAGCAGGTAGATCGCGAGCTGCCGGCCGCCGAAGGCCGGCAGGAGCTCCTCGGTGACCACCGCCGACACCTGCCGGGCCGTCACCGCCTCCGACAGCGCGATGGCGAGCGCCACCGGACGGTAGAGCGCCGCGGCCCTCCCCTCCGGGGAGAGCCCGTCGGCGTCGTCGACCTCGGCGCCCGCCGGCCGGTGCGCCGGATCGCTCTCCGGGACCAGCACCATCGTCACCCCGTCGTGCCCCGGGTACAGCGACACCGACAGCCACTCGCCACGCCCCGGGTGGGCCAGGAAGTGCGTCGGCCGGTCCGAGAGCAGCGCCCCGCGCAACTGCTCCTCGTGGTACGGATGCGCGAACCAGGGCAGCGCGTCCCACAGCGGACGCCCGGCCAGGGCACGGCGCGGCATGCCGAGCAGCGACTCCGTCCGGTCGTTCAGATAGGTGATCCGGCCGAGCCGGTCGATCGCCAGGATCGCGCGGGGCAACCGGTCGGTCGCGTCCGAGCCGACGAGCCCGGTCCCGAGGTCGACCAGCGAGCCGGTCAGGACCTTGCCTCCGCTGCCGCCCGGCACCGTGCGCGCGGTCACCTCCAGCAGGTGCAGTCCGCCGTCGGGCCCCTTCAGGCGGATCCGGCGCGCCGCGGGACCGCCCGAGCCCGCCGCCTGCCGGGCCAGCGCCCACAGCGCGTAGGAGTCCTCCGGCATGAGCCGGGAGGTCAGCGCGTCGACGGTCCAGGGGAACGGGGTCGTCTCCCCGAGGATCGCCCGCAGACCCGCGTCGGCCGTGACCGTCCCCGTGTCCAGGTTCCAGTCGAAGTAGCCGATCCGTACCGGGGGCGACGTCCGGGTCGGCAACTGGACGCCGACCGGCTCGCCGGGCCACTCCACCGTCGTCCCGGCCGCTTCGAGGGCCGCGAGCTCCGCCCCGAGCAGCCGAGCCTCCTGGAGCATCCGGCCCCGGTCCCGCGCGGCCACCGGCACCCCCGGCGTCGGGGCCCGCAGCACCACCAGCACCCCGTACCGCTCCCTGCCGCCGACGACCGGCGCGTACAGGGAGGCGAAGGGGAACGGCAGGCTCGCCACCAGTTGCGGGAAGAGCCGCATGGCCTCCTCCACGTCCCCCAGGTGCACCGGCTGCCCGGACCGGTGGGCCTCCGCCACCGGGAACGGCCGGTTGATGTGCATCCGCCACCACGGGCGGAACAGCGGCCCCGGTAGCCCCGCCAGCATCGCGAGCCGCAGCAGCCCCGGCGTACCGGACCGCAGATAGACCCCGCCCGCGTACCCGCCGACCGCCTCCACCGCCCGCAGCGCCGACTCCGTGAGGACCAGCGCCAAGGCGTCCGGCACCCGCCCGTCGACGCCGGCGCCCCGGGACGGGGGGCCGGCCTCGGCCGACGGGGCGGGACCGGCCGCGCCGTACGACGTCACACAGCCAGGATGCTCCGGCCCGCGGGGCCCACGCATCCGGAGGTGCGAACGTGTGAACCGCACGCCGGACCCATTGACCCGCTTCCCCGGGTCTCGCCAGACTCGGTCCTCGGCTGCCGCGGCGGGCGCGCAGCCCCACCACCTCGCGACCAGGGGGCCTGATGACCGGCCGGGTTCTTCCGTACGACGTACAGGGCAGCGGTCCGCACCGCGCGCTCGTGCTGCACAACTGGTTCGGCGACCGCACCAGCTTCGCCCCGCTGCGGGCCGAGCTCGACGACGGCGGCGGGACCTACGCCTTCCTCGACTGCCGCGGTTACGGGGAGGCGATCGACGCCGACGGTGCGTACACCATGGAGGAGGTCGCCGCGGACGCCCTGGCCGTCGCCGACGACCTCGGCTGGGACTCGTTCTCGGTCATCGGCCACTCCATGGGCGGCAAGGCGGCCCAGCTGATGCTGCTCGACGCGCCGCACAGGGTGCGCTCGATCGTCGGGATCTCCCCGGTCTCCGCGGCCGGATTCCCGCTCGACCCGGAGACATGGGAGCTCTTCTCCGGGGCCGCGGAGAACCACGACAACCGCCGGGCCATCATCGACAACACCACCGGCGGCCGGTACGGCGACGACTGGCTCGGCGGCCTCGTCGACCGCTCCGTGCGGCGCTCCTCGGCGACCGCCTTCCGCGCCTATCTGGACTCCTGGTCCCGCACCGACTTCCACGAGCGCGTCCGCGACAACCCGGCCCCCGTCCTCCTCGTGGTCGGCGCCCACGACCCGGCGCTGGGCAAGGAGGCGATGGAGGCCACCTGGCTGCGCTGGTACCCCAACGCCCGCCTCGAAGTGCTGCCCGACGCCGGTCACTACGCCCCCGAGGAGACCCCGAAGGCCCTCGCCGACGCCATCGAGGCCTTCCTGGCGGCCTGACAGGGAGCGGACCGCCGCCCGCCGGGGGACGATGGGGTCATCCGGCGGACGACGGATGACCCGCACGCGGCTCGGAGGCGGACGTGACCTCGATGTTCCTGACGGCGGCGGTCGCGGCGGCCGCCCTGGTCTGCGCCCTGGCCGTGCGGGAGCTGCGCGCCCCTGGCACCGCCCGGCGCACGCTCTCCTTCGTCCGGGACCGGCGCGCGCTGGCCGCGGGGCTCGTGGCGGCGGTGCTGCTTGCCGTACCCGGCTGGCGGGCCGCCGGCCCCGGTGCCCTGGCCTGGGCCGTGCTCGTGGGCGTGCTGGTGGCGGCTCTCTCCGGGAACGGGAAGGGCCCCGCCCTCCGCGCCGGTGCGCGGGGGACGGGGCCCGAAGGCTCCCAGGATCAGGAGTAGTAGCCGAACAGGTCGGCGATGACGTGCACGTTGCCGGCGTTCGGACGGAAGTCGATCTTTCCGTTGACGACGGGCACGGTCACGAGGTTGGCCACCGTCTGACCGGCGGTCCAGTTGATGTTGGACGCGTTGGGCAGCGTGGTGCCGTCCGGCCAGACCGTCAGGAAGCCGCCCGAGGACGGGGCCGTGACGGTGACGTTGAGCACGACCGCCTTGGCGTTCGCGAGGGTGTGGCCGTCGTTCAGGTTCAGGACCTGGGTGACGCCGCCCTTCATCGGGGTGGCCGAGGCCGCGCCCAGGGCGTACCGGGTGTCGAGCAGACGCGCCGGACCGGCCGAGTGGAAGGAGGCACCCTCCGCGCCGGCCGTGTAGTAGCCGAAGACGTCGGCGATGAAGTGCACCGAGCCGAGACCGGCGTTGTACAGGTTCACCGTGCCGTCGGGGCCGATCGGCAGGACGACCATGTTCGGCCGGGTCTGACCGGTCAGCCAGTTGATGTTCGACGAGGTCGGACGGGTCGCGCCGCCCGGGTACGCGATGAGGTGACCGGTCGACTTCGGCGCGGTCGCCGTCACGTTGAGCACCACGGCGGTGGCACCCGTGGCCGGGACGCCGCCGCTGCCCGCGACGGTCAGGGCGACGGTGCCCTTGCCGTCGACCGGCGCGTTGCCGGCGCGGCCGATGCCGTAGCGCGTGTCGAGGATGCGGGCCGGGCCGGTCGGCAGGTAGGTGCCGCCGCCGGTCGCGGTGGAGAAGTAGCCCGAGATGTCGGCGATGAAGTGCGTCGTGCCGCCACCGGCGTTGTACAGGGAGACCGTGCCGTCCTTGCCGACCGGGACGGTCACCAGGTTCGGGACGATCTGGCCCTTGAGCCAGTTCATGTTCGACGAGGACGGGCGGGTGGTGCCGCTCGGGTACGCGATGAGGAAGCCGGACGCGCTCGGCGAGACCGCGGTGACGTTCATGACCACGGAGGTCACGCCGGTCGCCGGGACACCGCCCACGCCGGTCACCTTCAGCTTGACCGTGCCGTTCGCGGCGACCGGGGTGGTGCCGGCGCGGCCGATGCCGTAGCGCGTGTCGAGGACACGGGCCGGGGTGAGCGCGTTGAACGTGGCGGCGGGGGAGGGCGCGACGGCCTTGCACAGGCCGGCGACTATCTCGCGCCCGTTCGGCGTGCCGAGGCCGGTGGCCAGGTCGTAGCCCGCGCCGGCCTGGTAGAGGCCGCTGTAGTTGCCCGACTGGGTCTCGTTGTTGTGGCCGGTGGTGACGTCACGGAAGGCGGTCGCCGGCAGCTTGTAGAGCGCCGGGTGGACGTAGCCCACGGCACCGTTGGCCTGGCAGGCGAGGTCCTGGTTGGCCTGGCCGATGAGCGCGGCCCACACCGGGGCGGCGCCGCTGGTGCCGCCGATCACGTTCCAGTACTGACCGGCGCCGTAGGCGACCGGGTAGCCCGTGTAGTAGTCGGCGAGGCCCGCGACGTCCGGGACCTGACGGCAGGTGCCCGACGCCGTGGCGCAGGCGTTGGTGTAGCCGGCCCCGCTGACGCCGGCCTGGAAGCCGCCGGCGGGCACCGTGTAGCGACGGGAGACGCCGCCGCCCGAGCCCACCCAGGTGGTCTGCGCGGAGACGGAGCCCTTCATCGTGGTGCCGCCGACGCTCAGGACGTACGGCGAGGAGGACGGGAAGTCGACCGCGAGCTGGTTCTGGTTCGGCACGCCCGAGGTGGGGTTGCCGTTCTCGTCCGGGACGAAGCACCCGGTCGAACCGCTGTCGCCGGAGGCGACGACGACCGTCTGGCCCTGTGCGGCGGCCTGCTGGAAGATCAGGTTCTCGGCGTCCTGCGCCGAGGTCGGCGTGTTCAGCTCGCACAGACCCCAGCTCACCGAGATGACCTTGGCGCGGTTCTCGTTGACGATCTGACGGTAGACGGCCGTGCCGTCGTTCCAGGTGTTCTTGCCCTGGTAGACGAGGATCTTGGACTGCGGGGCCTGACCGATGATGGTCTGGACGTCCAGCGCGGTCTCCAGGCCGACGCCGCCGGTGGCGGCTTCGGTCGGGCCGCCGTTGACCCGCACCGGGGTGACCGGCACCTTGGTGCGGAAGCAGCGCTGGAACTCGGCGTTGTCCCGCGGGTCGTAGTTCTCGAGCGAGTAGACCGCGATGGTGGTGCCGGTCTGCACGTTCGGCTGGTTCGCCATGTTGTACTGCGTGGCCAGCGAACGCGGCGCCCAGTAGTCCTGGGTGTCGTACATCGCCGGGTAGTCGGGGGTCGACGTGGCGAACAGGGTCGAGACGTCGCCGCACATCGCCGGGGTGGTCCCGGTGAGACGCGGCTGGGGGCCCGTCTGGGCCGCGCCGGTGTCCTCGGTGCCCTTCTTGCGGGGCTTGGCCTTGGCGCCGGTGTTGAGCGGCTTGTACGACCCCAGCGTGCTCAGGCCGCCGACCGTGCGGACCTCGTCCGCGATCCGGCCGTCGACGGCGGGAGCGGTGGTGTTGACGAGACCGGTGGTGCCGTCCGTCAGCCGGTAGCCGTCGAACTGGGTGCTGAACGCCTCGCCCGCCTTCGCGACGGTCGTCGTCACCGGCAGCGTGAGGCCGTCGGCCTCCAGCGCGCCGACGGTCAGCCCCTTCGCCTCCAGCTCGGCGCGCACGCGCGCGACCGTCGCCGGCTCGGCCCCGAAGACCTTCGCGAACTCGCCCGTACCGAGGTACTGGCGGTAGCGCGGGGATCCGGGCGTGGAGACCTCGGCGACGAAGCGCTTCAGCGCCTCCGGGTCACGGGGTTCCAGGACGACGCTCAGTTCGAGCGCCTTGCCGGGGGCCGGGTCGGCCGTGCGGACGGCGCCCTGCGGGACCTTCGGCGCGGCGCCGACCCGCTGCGGGCCCGGGTCGTCCGAGACCGGCGCGGCGACCGCGGTGGCCGGGACGACGGCCGTGGCGACCGCCAGGGCGGCGACGGTGGCCGCACCCCATCTGAATGCCTTCTCACGGGCGGTTCGGCCCATGCACACGCTCCCTTTCACGTTCCGCGTCGCGCGACCGCGCGGGCAGGGAGCAGTCCGGGAAGGAGAAGTGGCAAGGCGGTTCTCCGGGCGCGGCATGCTGACGCCACGGCCCGATATGCGTGAAATCCCCCCGGCGCCCTCCCCGCGCCCGTGCAGGCGGCAGAGCGACGACCAGAAGTGAAGATGTATCAGCCCCGTACTCGCGTTCGGTGTGGCGGGGTGGTGTTCTTTACCGGACCGTGATCATGGGGGCGGTTTCCGGCCGCAAGTTACCCGGCGGTTTCTCGTGACTTCCCAAGAACCCGCCAGTAGAACATGTTCCCATTCACTCAAGAGTGAGGAACATCACGTGAGTGATACACCCGTTCCGGCCTCCCCCTCTGGAGGCATCACCCGTCGCCGGTTCGTCAGTGGAACCGGTTCCATTCTTGGCGGTCTCGCCCTCGCCGGACAGGTCACGGCGGCGAGCGCCGCGACGCCGGTGAGCGCCGCCGAGGTCGCGTCCGCGTCCGCGTCGATCCCGTCCGGCGCCCACGTCCCCGCCCTCGTCGTCGGCACCGGCTACGGCGGCTCAGTCGCCGCGCTCAGACTCGCCCTCGCCGGCGTCGACGTCCACATGGTCGAAATGGGGATGGCCTGGGACACCGCCGGACCCGACGGAAACATCTTCGCCAACACCACCAAACCGGACTACCGTTCCTACTGGCTGCGCACCCGGACCAAGCAGCCCCTCAGCAACTTCCTGGGCTTCCCGCTCGACAAGGACGTCCCCCGGTACACCGGCATCCTCGACGCCGAGGACTTCGCCGGCATCACCGTCTACCAGGGCCGCGGCGTCGGCGGCGGTTCGCTCGTCAACGGCGGCATGGCCGTCACCCCGCGCCGGGAGCTCTTCCCGGGCATCCTCCCCACCGTCGACCCCGCCGAGATGTACGGCACCTACTACCCGCGTGCCAACACCGGACTGGGCGTCACCGAGGTGGACCGGTCATGGTGGGAGAGCGCCGACTGCTACCAGTACGCGCGCGTCGGCCGCAAGCACGCCGAACGCTCCGGCTTCCCCTTCGTCTTCGTGCCCAACGTCTACGACTGGGACTACATGAAGCAGGAGGCCATCGGAACCGTTCCCAAGTCCGCGCTCACCGGCGAGGTCATCTACGGCAACAACCACGGCAAGAAGAGCCTCCAGAAGTCCTATCTGGCCCGGGCCGCCGAGACCGGCCGGGTCTGCATCTCCCCGCTGCACAAGGTCACCACCGTCACCCCCGCGGCCGGCGGCGGCTACACCGTCGTCATGGAGCGGCTCGACAACGCGGGCGCCACCGTCGAGACCAAGACGGTCACCGCCGACCGGGTGTTCTTCGCCGCCGGCAGCGTCGGCACCAGCAAACTGCTCACCCGCCTCAAGGCCACCGGCGCCCTGCCCGCCCTCAACGACCGGGTCGGCAAGAACTGGGGCGACAACGGCAACGTCATGTGCGGGCGCGCCAACCACATGTGGGACCCCACCGGGAAGCTGCAGTCCTCGATGCCCACCGCCGGCATCGACAACTGGGACGCCGGCGGAGCCTTCGCCGAGGTCGCGCCCCTGCCCACCGGCATCGAGACCTACGCGTCCTTCTACCTCTCCATCACCAAGACCCCGCACCGCGCCGAGTTCAGCTGGAACGCGGCCGCCGGGCGCGTCGACCTCAACTGGGACCGGGCCTGGAAGCAGACCTCCATCGACGCGGCGAAGACCATCTTCGACAAGATCAACGCCAAGGAGGGGACGATCTACCGCACCGACCTCTTCGGCACCTACAAGATCTGGGGCGACCACCTCACGTACCACCCGCTCGGCGGCGCCGTGCTCGGCGAGGCCACCGACAACTACGGCCGCCTCCACGGCTACGACGGCCTGTACGTCATCGACGGCGCCCTCATCCCGGGCAGCACCACCGTCAACCCGTTCGTCACCATCACCGCGCTGGCCGAACGCAACATCGAGAAGATCATCTCCACCGACCTGTGACGCGGCCGAACGCGAGGGGGTCGGCCGGGCGGATCGCCCGGCCGGCCCCCTCGGCGTTCAGTGGGTCGGCAGCACGCACACCGTGTCGAGGCCCAGCACCCGGTTGAGCCGCCCGAAGGCCAGCCACGAGCCCAGGCTCATCGTCAGCTCCACGATCTCGACCTGGCTGTACGCGCCGGTCATCCGCGCCCAGAACTCCTCGTCCAGGTGGTGGTGGTCCAGCGCGTACCGCTCCGCGTACTCCGCGGCGAGCCGGGTCCGCTCGTCGAAGGCGTCGGTGGTCCGCCAGGCCAGGACGGCCTCGGGGAACTCGTCCTCGACCTTCTCCCCGTCCCGGTCGGTCCGCCAGTCCAGGCAGAACCGGCACCCGTTGATCTGCGCGATCCGCAGCCGCGCCGCCTCGAACTCGCGCAGTCCGAGCGTCGTGTGGGAGTACACCGACAGCGAGAAGTTCGCCGCCGCCATCCCGATCCCGGGCACCATGTCGCCCCACACGTACCCGATCGGCTCCTGCCCCTCGGGGATGTCGATGATCACCGTAGTCTCCTTCCCAGTTTCCCGACCGCCGGCCTCAGCGGCACGTCCAGCGCGTCGTACAGCCCCGGCTCGGCCGCCACGAGCCAGTCGATCGCCCCCACCAGACGGCCCACGGCGGTGGCGTTGCCGCCCGCGGACCGGTTCTCGCCCTCGTCCGTCGCCTCGACCGTGACCTCGATCCGCGGCCGGCCCTCGACGATGACCCGGTGCGCCCCCGAACCGTCCGGCGGGACCGGCCAGTCCGGCGCGCACTCCGGGTGGATCCGGGTCACGTGCTCGATGACCAGGCGCGGCTCGCCGTCGACGATCCCCTGCACCTCGAAGCGCACCGCGCCCTGCGTGCCGGCCGCGAACTCGCCCATGGTCCGGGTCCTCACCGTCGCCTCCAGGGGGCGCCGCTGGAGCGTCTCGCGGATCTCGTCCAGCTCGACCCCGAGCGCCCGGGCCATCAGCCGCAGCTGACCGCCCCACACCATCGTGGGCACCGAGGGCAGCAGCATCGGCGGCTCGTACTCCATGGGCTGCCCCATGCCGACGAGATAGCGGACCGACTCCTCCTGCTCGTACGTCGAGTAGTCGAAGATCTCCTGGCAGCGGATCGCGTCCACCGTGCTGCCGAGCCCGCTGACCAGCAGCGGCAGCACGTCGTTGCCCCAGCCCGGGTCGACACCGGACGCGAACAGCGAGCCGCCGCCCTCCTTCACCGCCGCGAGCACCGGCTCGCGGAACTCGTCGGGCGCGCCCCGCTGGTCGTACAGCGGGTAGAGCGCGGGCGTGACGACGACCGCGCCCGCGCGCACCGCGCGCACGACATCGGCGAGCGCCTCGTCGGGGCGCATGTCACCGGAGGCCGCGTACACCACGGCGCCCGGTGCCTGCGCGAGGACCGCCTCGACGTCGTCCCGGGCCGTGACGCCCAGGTCGTGCCCGAGCCCGGCGAGCCGGCCGGCGTCTCGGCCGACCTTGTCCGGGTTGGCGACGAGGACGGCCGAGAGTTCGAGCTCCGGATGGGCCGCGACGGCGCGGATGGCCGCGCGCCCGACATTTCCGGTTCCCCACACCACCGTCGGAATCATGCGCGGAGGGTAGCGCCGGGGATGCGAGGTTCCCAGAGCCGTGACACCCCTTTGCTGACGGTCTTTCAGATATGGGTGCCGGGCTCGGGGGAACCCGCCGCTAGCGACCGCCCCCGCGACACTCGGCGTACCCCCGCGGGTCCTCCTCGGCGAGCCGACGCAGTGCCGCCGCCGCCCGCTCGTGCGGCTCGGCGCCGTCGTCGGGCAGCCGCCAGACGAACGGGAGCCACGGCCCCCGCTCGTCGTCCTCGCCCTCGAAGATCCCCGGCCGGTACAGGAACCACAGCACCGTCGTGTACGGGTCGCGGGTGTCGACCCCGGCGTGGAGCGGCCGCGCGTCCCAGCGGGCCAGCAGCTCCGGCCGCGCGCGCAGCCCGGAGGAGAGCAGCCGCCCCGTGTCCCTGGCCGGCCACGACCAGCCGTCCTCACGCACCGCGCGGGCGAGCTCCGCGTCGTACGCGGCGGCGTCGAAGCGGTACGCGGGCAGCGAGGGCGCGGGGGAACCGTCGGGCAGCCGGGCCGGGAGCCTCCAGTCGCGCCACACCACCTCGCCGCCCTCCCGCACGACGGTCACCCCCAGCGCCCCGCAGCAGCCCTCGCTGCACCAGGCCTCCGCGAGCTGCACCTCGCGGGGCTCCTCGGTCGCGGCCAGGTCGCCGCTGTCGAGGAGGTACTCGGGGGAGTGGCCCGGGCCGCGCCCGAACACCTCCGGCACGAGGGGACGCCCGTCGATCAGGAACCTGGTCTCGACCGGCTCCCGGTCGACGGGGTCGTGCGCGACCACCTCGATCCGCAGCCGCCCCGGCGGTGCCTGCCGCGGGGCGGGCAGGCGCTCCGCCGCACCGCGCAGCCACGCCGCCCGGTGCCGCTCCCCGGGCGGCGCGGAGCCGTCGGCCCGGTCCGGGAGGGCGGCCCACTCGGGCGAGGTGAGCAACGCCCCCAGCGCGTCCAGGAGCTGCTCGCGCTGCCCCGCCCGCCAGGGCAGCAGGTGGGAGGGCCCGCTGTCCAGGTCCAGGGCGAGCGACAGCAGTACCGCCGCGCGCTCGACCGTCGGCGGCAGCCCGCAGGCCCGCCGGACCACGGTGTCGAAGACCTCCACCGCGTCGCGGTAGCGGAGCAGCTCTGTCCGGTAGTCCCGTTGGCTCGCCATCCGGACGAGCAGCCGCCCCGCCTGCACCGACAGCCGGGGATCGACCCGCCCGCCGCGCAGCAGCCCGGCCAGATCCGCGGCCTCGGCGAGCAGCCGGGCCTGGGTGGGGGAGACGGCGTCGATGCCGAGCGGGTCGTCGATCAGCGCGGCCGCCGCGGCCCGTGGGTCGCCGGACGCGCACGCGTCCGCGAGGACCCGTAGGCCGGGCCGTTCGGTGTGGCAGGTGAGGTGGAGCAGGGCCGCGGCCCGGGCGTCCAACCGCTCCAGGGCGCGCACCGCGCCCCGGGTGAGACCCCTCACCAGGCCCAGAACGCGCAGAGACGGCACGTCGGCGGGCTCCCCGACCCGTTGCAGCAGCGCGACGCCGACGTGGGCGGAAGCCAGGTCCGGCGCCGTACGGACCAGATGGCGTCCGAGCGCGCGGGCGGCCGGTTCGTCGGGCAGCGGCAGGTCGGCGACGGCGGCCGCCACCGACCGGCCCGTGACGGGCAGTCCGGCGAGGCGGTGCCGTACGAGCCCGGCGGTGGTGCCCAGGTCGTCGCCCGGGGCCGGGCCCGGCGAGCCGAGGAGCGGGCCCAGGGCTTCCTGGACGGCGGCGACGGCCTCGCGGTGCCGAAGCGGGGCGGCGCGGTCCGAGGCTCCGGCGTCGTCCGGAGGGAGGGCGCGCTCCGGAGGCGGATAGCAGCCTTCGGGCCATCGTCCGTCCGGCTCGGCGTCGAGCCGGGCACGGGCATAGGAGTGGAGAGAGGGCGGGGAGGGCCGGGAGGTGAGCGGGCGGCGCTCGTCCAGGGCGCTCACCGGGCGGAGGTGTACTCGATTCCGTCGATCATGCCCCCGATGCTGCCGCACCGGGGGTCGACCCGTCCAGCGCTTTGCGGCCCTACTCGGTGGGAGCGGTGGGGCCGGTGGGGCCGGTGGTGCCGTCGGCGTCATCGGCCAGTCGCAGCGTCACGAACGGCACCGTGTCCCCCGGCAGGACGTAGCGCTCGGTCTCCACGAACCCGCGGGCCAGCGCGAAACGCAGTCCCTCCGTGTTGCTGGCGAGCACCACCGTCTCCACGCCCTCGTCGCTCAGCGTGCGGGCGTGGGCGAGACCGTGCGCGTACAGCGCCGTCCCGTATCCCCGGCCACGGTGTCCGGGCAGCACGCGGGCGATGACCGTGGCGGCCGGGGTCTCCTCGTCGGGCGGACGCACCGTGGAACAGCCGACGGCGACCCCGTCCGCGTACGCGACGTCGAGCCGGTTGCGGCCCGCGCGCTCGCGGACGTCCTCGGGGGAGAGCGGGGCGGTGGGGATGATCGCGTTGTGGATCAGCCGCCAGTCCTCCAGGAGCGCGAGCCCGGCGGCGGAGCCGGCGGGATCCACGGGGCCGGCCGTCTCGATACGAAGATCGTTCATTGCCGCAGGAAAGCGTGCGGGTTCGGCCCCGTCAACTCCTTTCCCTTCCTTCGCCCCGTGGCCCGGACGGGTGAGGAGGCGGGGACGCGCGACAGGCCCGCAGCCGACCGGGTACGGATCCCCGCATTGCCCCGAGCCTCGGAGGTGGCCGATCCATGCCCGTCCGCAAGGGCACCGCAACGGTGCTGACCTGTGCCCTGTCCGCGGCCCTGCTGCTGACCGGCTGCACCGCCGGCCGCTCCCCGGCCCCCGCGCCGCCCTCCGCCCGGGACGTGCACGACGGGAGGGACGGGGGAGCGGGTCCGGCGGCGGCGAGCCGCGCCCCGCGACAGGAGCGCCGCACGCCCGAGCGCATCCCCGGCATCGGCCCGACCACGCACACCCGCATCCCCGACGGCACCACCCAGGCGCTCGTGGTGAGCGGCGAGAGCGCCGACGGCAACGTGGTGACCGCCGTTCTCCACGAGCGGGACCGGGCCGGCCGATGGCACCGCGCCGCCGGGCCCTGGAGCGGCCACAACGCCCTGCGCGGCTGGACCGACGCCCACGAGGCCGGCGACCTGCGCTCGCCCATCGGGGTCTTCCGGATCGGCGACGCGGGCGGGCGCCTCCCCGACCCGGGCGCGCGGATCCCGTACGACCAGGACGAGGAGTTCTCGGTGTCGGGCACCGGCTTCCTCGGCGAGCCCCTGGAGGGCTCCTTCGACTACGTCGTCGCCATCGACTACAACCGCGTCGCCGGGACGACCCCGCTGAACAAGGAACGCCCGCTGGGGCCCGAGAAGGGCGGCGGCGTCTGGATCCACGTCGACCACGGCGGCCCCACCCAGGCCTGCGTCTCGTTGCGCCGGGAGAACATGACGGAGCTGCTCCGCGCCCTCGACCCGGCCCGCGAGCCCGTGGTCGTCATGGGCCCGGCGGGCGAACTCGCCCTCTGAGCCGCAGCCCGGGTGGGGCCGCATCCCGAGCGGGGCCGCATTCCGCGAATGGCCCCAGTCCCGGCGGGGCCGCCGCCGTCGGGAGCCGAGGCACGGGCGGGGCCGTGCGACGTGGTGTCAGACCCCGGGCGCGGGCGTCACGGTGATGCCGTGGCGCTCCAGGAGCGCCGCCGTGACCCCGTCGCCGGGCACGAGACCGCCGCCGAACGTCCCGTCGTACACCAGGCCCCGCCCGCAGGAGGGACTGCGCGGCATCAGCACCGCCTCGGCGCAGCCCGCCGACCGGGCCCGGGCGAGCGCGAGGCGGGCTCCGGCGAGGAACTCCGCCGTCACGTCCTGGCCCAGGTCGTCGACGACCTGCGCCGTGCCGTCCAGGACGTCGTGCCCGTCGCCGCCCACCAGCTCGGCGGGCCTGCGCGGGGTCGGCAGTCCGCCCGCGCTCTCCGGGCAGAAGGGGACCGTGACGCGGCCCGCGAGCCGGGCGTCGAGCCCGGCGGACGGCTTGTCGCGCGCGTCGTAGCGGCACGGCACGCCCCGCAGACAGGCGCTGACCAGTACGGAATCCATCCGGCCAGGCTAGCGAAACCCACGTGCAGGCGGAGCGGGCCCGTGAGCCGGCTCAGGAACCGGCGGCCCGCAGCGACGCCGTGTGCGAGCGGACCTGCTCCGGGGTGAGGTAGGCGTCCGTGTACTCGAAGTCCCGCAGGGTGCCGGACTTCGAGGCCAGGAAGCCGGTGCGGACGAAGTCGTCGCCCGCCACCGCGTTCAGCAGCCAGTTGGTCATCACCCGGGTCTTCGCCACGTTCGTCCGCAGCGCCGCCCAGTGGTAAGCGCGGGCCACCGCCTGGGCCGGCATGCCGTGCAGCTCGACGCCGAGGGGCTTGGACACCCCGTCCAGGCCGCCCAGGTCCACCACCAGGCCCAGGTCCTTGTGGACGTACGGGTGGGTCTGATCGCCCCGCAGGGTCGCCACGAGGTTGTCGGCGAGCGCCTTGCCCTGGCGCATCGCGTGCTGGGCGGTGGGCGGGCAGATCGCGTCGGCCTCGCCCTTGGCGAGGTCCGGCACCGCAGCCGCGTCACCCAGGGCCCACACCCCGTCCAGGCCGGGCACCGACATGTCCGAGCCGACGACCAGCCGGCCGCGCATCGTCTCGGCGCCCAGCGTGCCGATGAGCGGGCTGGCGGCCACGCCCGCCGTCCAGATCAGGGTGCGGCAGGGCAGCACCCGCCCGTCGGTGAGGGTCACGTTCTCGTCGTCGACGGAGGCCACCGACACCCCGAGGGACACCTCGATCCCGCGCTTGCGCAGCACTTCCAGGGCGGCTCCGCCCAGTTTGGGGCCGAGCTCGGGCATGAGCGTGGGCGCGATGTCGACCAGGTGCCACTTGATGAGCTTCGGGTCGAGGCGCGGATAGCGCTTGACGGCGGTGCGGGTGAGGAGCTGGAGGCAGGCCGCCGTCTCCGTCCCCGCGTAGCCGCCGCCGACCACCACGAACTGCAGCCTCGCCGTCCGCTCGGCCTCGTCCTGGCTGGCGTCGGCGAGGTCGAGCTGGGCGATCACGTGGTCGCGGATGTACGCCGCCTCGGCGAGCGTCTTCATGCCCCGGGCGTGCTCGGCGAGCCCGGGGATGTCGAAGGTGCGGGTGACGCTGCCCGGGGCGAGGACCAGTTGGTCGTACGGCTCGGTCAGCAGCTCGCCCGAGATGGTGCGCACGACGCAGACCTTGGCGGCCGTGTCCACGCCGATCGCGCCGCCCGGGATGATGCGGGTGCGGTGCCGCTCGCTGCGGCGCAGCGACAGCGCCACCGACTGCGGGGTCAGCACGCCGGAGGCGACCTGCGGAAGCAGCGGCAGGTACAGCTGGTACGAGAAGGGCGACAGAAGCGAGATCGTCGCCTCCCGGGGGGTCAGCCGCCGTTCCAGGCGCCGCACGCACCCGACCCCTGCGAAACCGGCGCCCACCACGAGGATCCTCGGTCGAGACACGGTGTCAGCCCGCCCTTCCACGTTCCTGGCCGTCGACGGCCCTTGAAGGCTGACTAACCGTGCACACCATCCTGAAACCATTCATATCCGCTGAACGGGTGAGGAATATGTGATGAACGAGGCGGCGCCGGGAGGCTGAAGGCACCGGTGCGGCTGAGGGTGCGGGCCGCCCGGGCTGGGGCGGTGGGGTACCGGGTGGCCGTTCTTCGCGGCGCGGCGGACAACCCCTGACTCACCCTGCCCGGCGGCTGCGCCGCCGCCCTCCTCACGGTCTCCGGGCTCCGGCACCGGAGCCCGGACCGTCGTCGGGCCGTCAGCCGGTGACGCTGGGCGCCCCCGTCTCGATGTGGCCGGTGTACCGCCGCGACCAGGTGCCGTCGGAGTCGGCCAGGATCGTGAAGTCGTACCAGCCGTCGCTGTACGCCACGGCGTTGAAGTAGTCCTCGCGGGAGGAGTTCGCCGGGACGGTGTACGTCCAGGGGCCGTCCGTGCGGTACGCGTTGGGGCGGACGGTGAAGGTGACCGCGGACGCCGAGGCGTTGGTCATCTTGAACCAGATCGCGGTCTTGCCGGTGCCGGACTCCGTCGCGAACCGGGCCGCCACCTCGATGTCCTTGCCCGCCTTGGAGGCGTCGCCGATGAAGCGGCGCAGGAAGCGGTTGGGGCCCATCATCGAGATGTCGTACTTCCCCGAGCCCGAGCCGAGCCCGATGTTGAAGTAGTCGGTGGCGGTGCCGCCCGGGTCGACCGTGTACTGCCAGGCGGCGGTGTCCCGGTGCTGGTGCGGGTGGATCGAGAAGTGCGCGGGGCGGCGCGCCTCGGCGCCCTGGTTGGTCATGGAGAACCAGGCGAGGATCTTCCCTGCGGCGCCGAACTCGAAGCGGTCCAGGTTGCCGTTCACCTGGTACGGGACGGAGCGCGCGGGGCGCGTGCCCGTCTCCTGCGGGGGCAGGGCGTTGTCCTGGGGGGCCGGGTTGGGCAGCGGGCCGCAGGTGGACTGGCCGATGACCTTGGCGGTGGACGGCAGGTTCGCCGGGACGCCGTACACCGGCCGGGAGAAGTCGAAGACGCCGGTCAGGTCGCCCACCACCTTCCGCCGCCAGGCGCTGATGTTGGGGCAGGTGGCAGGCGTGCCGAGGGCGGCCGTCCAGGTCTCCATGAAGCGCAGCACGGAGGTGTGGTCGAAGACCTCGGAGCTGACCCAGCCGCCGCGGGTCCACGGCGACATGACGATCATCGGGACGCGGAAACCGAGGCCGATCGGCAGCCCGTCGAGGTACTCGCCGGCGGTGCCGGGCGGCGCGACCGGCGGCGGGACGTGGTCGAAGAAGCCGTCGTTCTCGTCGTAGTTGAGGAACAGCACGGTCGAGTCGAAGACCTCGGGGTTCGCGGAGAGCGCGCGGTACACCAGGTCCACGAAGTGCGCGCCGTCGCCGGGCGGGGCGTAGGGGTGCTCGGAGAACGCCTCGTTGGCGACCACCCAGGAGACCTGGGGCAGCGTGCCGGCGACGACGTCCGCGCGGATCGCGGCGGCGATGTCGTCGGGGGTCGAGCCGGTGACCTTGGGCACCGAGCCCATGCCCCGGTCGTACAGCGGGTCGCCGGGCTTGGCGTCGGTGAACTTCTTGAAGTACGCGAGCCCGTTGTCGCCGTAGTTGTCCTGGGCGTTCTGGTAGACCTTCCAGCTCATCCCGGCGCGCTGGAGGGCCTCCGCGTACGTCTCCCAGGTCAGCCCGGACTCGTCGCCGCCGTCCTTGCTGGAGCCGTCGACCTTGCCGCTCCACAGGAAGGTGCGGTTGGGGCCGGTGGCGCTCAGCGTCGAGCAGAAGTAGGCGTCGCAGATCGTGTACGAGTCGGCCAGCGCGTAGTGGAACGGGATGTCGCCGCGGTCCAGGTGGCCCAGGGTGCGGGTGTTGCCGACGCCCGTGACCCAGTTGTCCATGCGCCCCTTGTTCCAGGCGGCGTGCTGCGAGCTCCAGCTGTGCGGGAGGTCGCCGTTGCACTGGGCCAGGGTCTCGCCGTCCACGCCACCGGCCGGGGGCGTGGAGCTGAGCTTCCACGGGTACTGCCGGCCGCCCCAGTTGGGCTGGTTGAAGGTGCCCCAGCCGCCCGGTATGTTCCCCGCGGCCCGGTCGCCGAAGCCGCGCACGCCGCGCAGCCGCCCGAAGTAGTGGTCGAAGCTGCGGTTCTCCTGCATGAGGATCACCACGTGCTTGACGTCGGTGATGGTCCCCGTGGCCCCGGCCGCGGCGGCCGAGACGGCCTCCCCGGCTGCGGCCGCGGCCCGTCCGGCCGGCAACGCCGCCCCGGCGGCGAGCCCCGCCCCGATCCCGACGAACCCTCTGCGGCTGATGGGAAGCATGCCCCGCCCCTCATGTCACATGGCTGCCCCGGTGGCACGCCGAGGACAGGATGGAGGACGGAGCCCCAAAGGTATACGGCCGTGCAGTAATCGATTGGTTAACTTACGGAGGACGCTCAGGTGTTGGGGTGACGGGGCTCGGGGATTGGTCCGGATTCGAACCAATGCGATGCGGTGGGAGAATGAGAACACGGGACGCACCCGGATCCGGACCACCACGGAGGTGGATCATGGGCGAGGCACGTGACGTCATGGACCGTTTCACCGAGGCGGTGACCCATGCGGACCTCAAGGCGATCGCCGACCTGCTGGCCGAGGACGCCGTCGCCCTCACACCCGACGGGGGCGAGATCGAGGGACGTGACGCCATCGTCGAGTACTGGCGCACGATGACCACGTCGATACCCGATGCGACGTTCACCTACCGGAACCGCTTCGAGATCGACGACACCGCGGTGGACGAGGGGATCTTCACCGGCAAGAACACCGGCCCGATCCCCCTGCCCGACGGCGAGACGCTGCCCGCGACGGGCAGGACCGTCAACATCCGCGGGATCGACCTGGCACAGGTGAAGGACGGCCGGATCCAGAGCTACCGGCTCTACTTCGACCAGATGGAGTTCCTGGACCAGCTCGGACTGCTGTCGGAGGACTGACCAGGGCCGATCCCGGGGCGGAGCGGCGCGGGGCCGGTCGCGTGGTACACAATCGTCGGCATGACCGAGACGAGCGCGGACACCGGCAGCACCGACCCCTACCTGTGGCTGGAGGAGGTCGAGGGCGAGCGGGCGCTCGCCTGGGTGCGGGAGCGGAACGCCGAGACGAAGGCCGAGCTCGCCGACGCCGACGGCGACGCCTTCGGCGCGCTCGTCGCCGAGCTGCGCGAGGTGCTCGACGCGCCCGACCGCATCCCGTACACCCGCCGGCGCGGCGAGCACCTCTACAACTTCTGGCAGAGCGCCGAGCACACCCGCGGCGTGTGGCGCCGCACCACCCTGGACGACTACCGCACCGACGAGCCCCGCTGGGACGTCCTGCTCGACCTCGACGCGGTGGCCGCCGCCGAGGGCGAGGACTGGACCTGGGCCGGGGCGCAGGTGCTGCGGCCCGCCTTCCGGCGCGCCCTCGTGAGCCTGGCGCGCGGCGGCGGCGACGCCGTCGTGGTGCGGGAGTACGACCTGGAGGAGCGGGCCTTCGTCGAGGACGGCTTCCGGCTGCCCGAGGCCAAGACCGACATCGGCTGGATCGACGAGGACCACGTCTACGTCGGCACCGACCACGGCCCCGGCTCCATGACCGCCTCCGGCTACCCGCGCACCGTGCGCCGCTGGCGCCGCGGCACCCCGCTCGACGCGGCGGCACCCGTCTACGAGGGCGCCGAGTCCGACCTCGCGGTGTCCGCCTGGCACGACCCGACCGAGGGGTACGAGCGCGACTTCGTCGCCCGCTACCGGGACTTCTGGCACCAGGAGACCCACCTCGTCACCGAGGACGGCGCACTGCGCCGCATCGAGGTCCCCGACGACGCCGACAGCTCCGTCCACCGCGACTGGCTCCTCGTCACCCCCAAGGCACCCTGGCTCGGACAGCCCGCGGGCGCCCTACTCGCCTTCCGCCTGGACGCCTTCCTCGCCGGACGGCACGAGCCCGAGGTCCTGTTCACGCCCGACGAGCGCACCGCTCTCGCGGGCCACTCCTGGACCCGCAACCACCTGGTCGTCGAGACCCTCCAGGACGTCGCCAGCCGGATGCACGTCCTCACCCCGCCCACGGGTCCGGGCGACTGGAAGCGCCAGGAGCTGGCCGACATCCCGCCGCTGGCCTCGGCCGCCCTCACCGACACCGACCCCGACTCCGGCGACGAGTACTTCCTCTCCGTCACCGGCCACCTCATCCCGCCCTCCCTGCACCGCGGCGAGATCGGCGGCCCGGGCGAGCGGATCAAGCAGGCCCCGGCGCGCTTCGACGCGACCGGCCTCGACGCCCGGCAGTACTTCGCGGTCTCCGCCGACGGCACCCACGTCCCGTACACCGTCGTCGGCCGCCACCAGGAGCTCCCCGGCCCCACCCTCCTCACCGGCTACGGCGGCTTCGAGATCTCCCTGACCCCCTCCTACGACTCCGTGCGCGGCCGTGCCTGGCTCGCCCGCGGCGGTACCTACGTGGTCGCGGGCATCCGCGGCGGCGGCGAGTACGGCCCGCGCTGGCACCGCAGCGCCCTCAAGGCCGACCGGCCCCGCGCCTACGAGGACTTCGAGGCCGTCGCCCGCGACCTGGTCGCGCGCGGCATCACGACCCCCGACCGGCTCGGCATCACCGGCGGCAGCAACGGCGGCCTGCTCATGGGCGCGATGCTGGTCCGCAGCCCCGAACTGTTCGGAGCGATCGTCGGCCACGTCCCGCTGCTCGACATGCTCCGCTTCCACATGCTGCTGGCCGGTGCCAGCTGGACCGCGGAGTACGGCGACCCCGACGACCCGGCCGACCGGCCGCACCTGGCCGCGCTCTCCCCGTACCACCACCTCGAAGCCGGCCGGCCCTACCCGCCGGTCCTGCTCACCACCTCGACCCGCGACGACCGCGTCCACCCCGGGCACGCCCGCAAGGCCGCCGCCCGGCTGCGGGAGCTCGGGCACCGGGTGCTGCTCCACGAGACCCTCGCCGGCGGCCATGCGGGCGCCACCGACCACGAGCAGACCGCCCACAACAGCGCCCTGGAGCACACCTTCCTGTGGCGGACCCTCGGCTCCTGAGAGCCGCCGGACCCCCGAGGCGGCCTCCCGCCCGCTGAGGCCGGGAGCCCCGGTGGCGCGCCCGCCGGGGCACGCGGGAGCCTCAGACCAGGGCGCCGCCGCGGGCCACGATCCGCCCCGCCCGGACCACCAGGTCGCGGCGCGGCACGTCGACCACGGCCTGCGGTACGCACTCGCCGTCGACCAGCATGAAGTCGGCGGGCGCACCCGGGCGCAGGTCGGCCCGGTCCAGGCCCAGGAGCTCGGCGCCCCCGTGGGCGGCGAGCTCGAAGCAGGCCGCCAGCTCCTCGTCGAGCCGCGCGCGCAGCGCCCAGCCGGCCAGCCAGGCCCGGTGCAGCATGTCCGCGTTGCCGAACGGGCTCCAGCTGTCCCGTACGCCGTCCGAACCCAGCCCGACCCGCACCCCGCGCTCGGCCAGGCGCCGGAACGGCAGGATCGTGGTGGCCGACAGGGCGACCGTGGTGAGCGCGACCCCGGCCCCCGACAGCACGTCCGCCATCGCGTCGAGCTCGTGCCCGGACAGCTGGGCGACGGCGAAGGCGTGCGAGACGGTCACCCGGCCCTGGAGCCCGAGGGCCCGGGTCCTGGCGGCGATGTCCCGCAGTGGCGCGAGGCCGGTCTCGCCCCGGTCGTGCAGATGGATGTCGAGCCCGAGGCCGTGGCGCTCGGCCAGTGCGAACACCGTCCCGAGCTGCTCGCCGTCGGCCGCGCCGCGCTCGGCGTCGAATCCGGCCGGGTCGATCCCGCCGACATGCGTGATCAGGCCGCTCGTGGCCGCCTCCTCCAGGAGTTCGGTGACACCGGGGGCCCGGACGACCCCGTGCTGCGGGAACGCGACCAGCTCGACGTCCACGATCCCGCGCAGCTTCTCCCGTGCCTCGGCCAGCCCCTCCAGGCCCGAGAGCCCGAACGCGGGCGCGACGTCCGCGTGCGCCCGCATCGCCCGGGTGCCCTGCGCCGCCGCGTGCGACATCAGCCGCAGCGCCCGCTCGCCGACCGGCGTGGGCATCGCCCGGGCGAGCTCCACGTCCCCCTCGACGTACTCCCCGATCCCCGCCGCCGCCCGGCGGCTGTGCCAGGGCTCGCCCCAGGAGGTCTTGTCCGGGTGGATGTGCGCGTCGACCAGGGTGGGCAGCGCCATCCTGCCGCCACCCTCGACCACCTCGACCGCCGCGCCGTCCGGTACGGCGTCGACCAGGACCCCGTCCACGGCCACCAGTTCGGCCACGGCCCCGCCGAACGGGCGGACGTCCCGGTAGACCGTCGCCGAGACCGAGGAGGGGGCGGAGGGAGCGCTGGACGCGGCGGACGGGACGGACTCGGGTGAGGACACGGCGAGGTCTCCTGGGCTGCTGCGGCGGAACGGGGGGACGCCGTTTGGTATACCACGGTTTTGTATACCAAGATGTGCCCGCCGGGCCGTCGGCCGCGGAGCGTGGGATCGGGAAGGCCCCGGGGCGTCAGTCCTCGCGACGCGCCAGCAGACAGCAACGCCGGGTCTCGGCCTCGTGCGGGTACGGGCCCCGCTCCAGCTCGGCCTCGATGCGGAAACCGGCCCCGCGCAGCGCCTCGGCGACGTCGGCCGGCCGCAGGAAGTGGAAGTCGACGTCCACGTCGTGACCCCACCACTCGGTCAGGGTCCGCACCTCGGTGCCGATGTGGAAGGAGACCAGGAGCAGGCCGCCGGGCCGCAGCGTCCGCCGGATCTCGGCGAGGGCGGGGGCCAGCTCCCCGGGCGCGAGGTGGATCAGCGAGTAGAGGGCGACGGCCGCGTCGAACTCGCCGTCGCCCGCCGGCAGCCGCAGCAGGTCGCCCTCACGGAACTCGACCTCGGGGTGCCGCTCGCGGCCCAGGGCCACCATGGCGGGGGACAGGTCCACGCCCACCACGCGCCCGGCCCTGCCGAGACCGGCCATCCAGGCGGCCACGTGCCCCGGCCCGCAGCCGAGGTCGGCGACCACCGCCCCGTCGCCCGCCTGCTCCACGACCGCGCCGATCAGCGCCCGGTCGAGCGGCTTGCCGTCGAGCTCGTCGCCGATGCGCGCGAGGTACTCGCCGGCCACCGTGTCGTAGCTGCGCCGCACCCGCTCATGGCCGGGCCGCCCCGCCCCCGCCGCCCTGTCCGTCCCCGTCACCGCTCCGGCCCCCTCCGTCGTACGGTCCCTGGCTGCTGCGCCTGCTGTGATCGCCGCTACTACTGCATGGGGTGCTGCATCGGCTGCTGCACGCCCTGCGGGAGCTGCGGCACGCCCGGCGGGAGCTGCTGGACACCCGGGGGCAGCTGGTGCATGGGCTGCTGCATCGGGCCACGGGCCTGGGCCATTCCCGCGGGGGCCATCCCGGCCGGTGCCATTCCGGCCGGCGGCATCCCGGCCGGCGGCATCTGGATCACACGGCTGAGGTCGCGCAGCACCTCTTCGGCGGTCCGGCGCGCGTCACCGGGCACGTCCCCCTGCTCGCGTATCAGCTCGGAGTAGATGGGGGCGGTGGTGTCCGCGTGATTCATCGGGTTCGCATCCTCGGTGTTCTCGGGCGTTCTCGGGCGTGCTGGGGAGTCGTGCGGGGAGGTACACGTGTGGCCGGCCGGGCGGTGCCGGGGCCCCGAGGGCGGCCACAAGACGGCGAGTCTACGGGGCCGGGCCCGCGCTCGGGGGCACGGGTTCATCCCTCGGCCGTGAACCCGACCCTCTTGTGCGTCCGGATCGGCAGGCCCGTCTCCGTCAGGTACAGGAGGCGCGATTCCCTGAGGCGGGCCGGCCGGCGGCGGGCCGTCGTCCCGCCCGTCCGCAGCCCACGCGCGGGCCGGGGCGTCGGCACGCCGAGGTCATCCCCGGCCGGGCCACCGCCACGGACGACCGCCGTGCTGGGCGGCGATCATAAATCAGCTGGTCAGTGCGGCTCACCGACCGGAAGAATGGGCCCCCTTGAAACCGGGAGGGAACCCATGAGCCAGGCCTACCTGACTCTCGACGCGCTGCTGCCGGCGCAGGAGCTGGCGGCAGCCGTCGAAGCCGGGCATGTGACCCGCAAGTCGCACCCCGAGCTGCCGCTGTCCATCTACACGTACACGCGGGCCTGTCAGTACGAAGGCGTGTGGAACGAGGTCACCGTCCGCTGCCGCGGCCTCGTCGCCGACGACAGCACCGGCCGGATCGTGGCCCTGCCCCTGCCGAAGTTCTTCAACGTCTCCGAACACGAGTCCGGCCGCCCCTACGCGCCCACGCTGCCCGACGAGCCGTTCGAGGTGTACGAGAAGGTCGACGGCAGCCTCGGCGTCCTCTTCCACTACGCGGGCCGCTGGCGGGTCGCCTCCAAGGGCTCCTTCATCAGCACCCAGGCCACCTGGGCGCAGCGCCGCCTCGACGCCGCCGACACCTCGGCCCTGGTGCCCGGTGTGACGTACCTCGCCGAGATCCTGTACCCGCAGAACCGGATCGTCGTCGACTACGGCGACCGCCGGGACCTCGTCCTGCTCGCCGCGTTCGGCCCGGACGGCACCGAGATCGCCCTCACCGAGGCCGCGGCCCACTGGACGGGCGTCGGCTCCGTCGTCACGGTCCACCCGCCCATGCCGCTCGACGCCCTCGTCAAGCTGACGGAGTCGAGCACCCTGCCCGACGGCGCCCCCGCGACCGGCACCGACGCCGAGGGCTTCGTGCTGCGCTTCGCCTCCGGCGTGCGCGCCAAGGCGAAGATCGCCGAGTACGTGCGCCTCCACAAGGTCCTCACCGGCGTCACCGAGCGGGACATCTGGCGCGGCCACGGCATCCAGCGCTTCGCCGACGCCCCCGCCAAGGCCCTCGCCCAAGGACTCGGCCTGTCCCCGGCGGAGCTCTCCGACGCCCGCGCCAAGGGCGGCCGTCCGCTGGACGCCCTCCTGGAGCAGGTGCCGGACGAGTTCGACACCTGGGTGCGGTCCGTCATCGCCGGACTCGAGGAGGCCTTCGCCGAGCGCGAGCGCGCCATCGACACCGCGTACGCGGCGCTCGCCCCGCTCGGCGGCGACCGGGGCGCCTTCGCCCGGGCGGCGAGGGAACTGCCCGACCCGAGCCTGCGCTCGGCCCTCTTCCTGCGCCTCGACGGGCGCCCCACCGAGCTGCTCACCTGGCGGTCCCTGCGTCCCGAGACCGCCGACCCCTTCACCACCGACGAGGAGAACTGACCGTGCCCGTGGTCCACGTCATGACCGGACTGCCCGCCTCGGGCAAGACGACCGCCGCCCGCGCCCTGCAGGAGGGGTCCGAGGGCCGGATGCGCCGGGTCAACCTCGACGACCTGCGCAGCATGCTCGACGTGCCGGGCGGCGACCGCCGCTCGCACGCCCACGAGCAGACCGTCCTCGAGATCCAGGACGCGGCCGTCCGCGCCGCCGTCGACGACGGCTTCGACGTGGTCGTCGACAACACCCACCTCACCCCGCACATCCCCAAGCGCCTCAAGGCCGCCGTGGCGGGCCGCGAAGCCACCTTCGTGGTGCACGACTTCACCGACGTGCCCGTCGACGAGTGCGTCCGCCGCGACGCCGCCCGCGAGCGGCCCGTCGGCGAGGAGATCATCCGCATCCTGGCCGACAAGCACACCAAGGCCACCCGCGGCGGCTGGCGGCTCACCGAGGCCTGGCTCAACGACCGGCCGGCCGTCACCCCGTACGTCGCCGACCCCGCACTGCCCTCCGCCGTCATGTGCGACATCGACGGCACCCTGGCGCTGCGCGGGGACCGCGGCCCCTACGACTTCAGCCGCTGCGACCTCGATCTGCTCAACGAGTCGGTGCGCGAGGCCCTGCGCGCCTTCCAGCGCTCCCACCGGGACCGGATCGTGCTGCTCTCCGGCCGCAGTGAGGACCACCGGGCGCTGACGGAGGCCTGGCTGGAGCGGTACGAGGTGCCGTACGACGAGCTGTGGATGCGTGCCTCCGACGACGGCCGCTCCGACGACCTCGTCAAGGCCGAACTCTTCGACGCGCACGTGCGCCACCGCTACGCCGTCCGCGTGTCGCTGGACGACCGGGACCGGGTGGTCGCCGTGTGGCGCCGGATGGGCCTGCCCACCTGGCAGGTCAACTACGGCAACTTCTGACCCGGGACGGCCGAGTTCCGGCCCGGGATAGCAGAGTTCCGGCCGGGGATGGCCGAGTTCCGGCCGAGGAAGGCCCAGTTCCGCCCTGGGCACCCGGTCGTATCCGGCCTCGGTCTCGCGACCTAGGCCCGGTGCGACCGTAGCCGGATGCCGCACCGGCCTCCGCCGTCCTAGGGTGGCGGGGGCCCACCACGGCTGATGACCCGCCCGACCGAGGAGATGTAACCGCGCATGATCCGCCGCACCGACGAGGTCGAAGACCTCATGCACCGCTTCCCCCACGTTCCCAGGGAGGCGGTGATCAAGGAGGATCTGCTGCGCGGCGGCATCGCCTTCGACGACTCGGCCCTCACGGACAGCGCCAACGATGCGTCCGGCGAGGTCAAGCCCAAGTCGTACTTCATCTTCTCCTTCGACCACCGCACCCTGCCGGAGCTCGGCGAGGCCGCCCTGCGCCGCCCGCCGGAGGAGATCGTGCTCACCGGCGGCCCGTACGAGCTGCGCCGCACCGTCGTGTCCGTCCGCGTCAACCCGGCCTCGCCGTACCGCGTCGCCGCGGGCGAGGACGGCATGCTGGGGCTGTACCTCGACGGGCGCCGCATCGCGGACGTCGGCCTGCCGCCCATGCCGGAGTACTACCGGCACACCCTCGCCAGCGGGAAGTCCGTGATGGAGGTGGCCCCCACGATCCAGTGGGGCTACCTGATCTACCTCACCGTCTTCCGCGTCTGCCAGTACTTCGGCGCGAAGGAGGAGTGCCAGTACTGCGACATCAACCACAACTGGCGCCAGCACAAGGCGGCCGGACGCCCCTACACCGGCGTCAAGGACGTGGAGGAGGTCCTGGAGGCACTGGCGATCATCGACAAGTACGACACGACCGGCGCCTCGACCGCGTACACCCTGACCGGCGGCGCGGTCACCTCCCAGGTCGGCGGCAAGGACGAGGCGGACTTCTACGGCCAGTACGCGCAGGCCATCGAGGAGCGCTTCCCCGGCCGCTGGATCGGCAAGGTCGTCGCCCAGGCGCTGCCCAAGGCCGACGTCCAGCGCTTCAAGGACGACGGCATCCAGATCTACCACCCCAACTACGAGGTGTGGGACCGGCGCCTCTTCGAGCTGTACTGCCCCGGCAAGGAGCGCTACGTCGGCCGCGACGAGTGGCACCGCCGGATCCTGGACTCCGCGGAGGTCTTCGGGCCGCGCAACGTCATCCCCAACTTCGTGGCCGGCGTCGAGATGGCCGAGCCCTTCGGCTTCACCACGGTCGACGAGGCCATCGCCTCCACCACGGAGGGCCTGGAGTACTTCATGTCGCGCGGCATCACGCCCCGCTTCACCACCTGGTGCCCCGAGCCCACCACCCCGCTCGGCAAGGCCAACCCGGAGGGCGCCCCGCTGGAGTACCACATCCGGCTCCTGGAGGCCTACCGCGCGACCATGGAGTCGCACGGCCTCAGTTCGCCCCCCGGCTACGGCCCGGCGGGCCCCGGCCGCGCCGTCTTCTCCGTGAGCTCCTTCATGGACAGCCTCCCGTCGAACGACTGACGGGCACCGCCCGACCGCTCCCGGACCGCGCCGCAGGACGCGGACGGTCCGGGGCGGGCTTGCGGAATTTCTTGCAGGATCTTGCAGGGGTTCGGCGGGCGCTGTTTGACTGCGCGCATGAGCAGCGACAGCCCCAGTGATGCCGAGACCGACATCGACGTCCTCGTCCTCGGTGGTGCCGGCGTCGACACCATCGTGTACGTGCCCGAACTCCCCCTGCCCTTCGCCGACAGCCACATGATCCGGCCCGGCATCGAGACCCGGGCCGGCCAGACCGGCGACTTCGTCGCTCTCGGGCTGCACCGGCTGGGGCTGCGGACCCACCACCTCGACCTGGTCGGCGCCGACCCCGAGGGCGAGCTCGTGCGCGGGTTCCACCGGGAGCAGGGCATCCCGCTCACCGACGTGCCGCACCCCGCCGGGACCAAGCGGGCGGTCAACCTCGTCGGGCCGGACGGACGCAGGCTCTCGCTGTACGACGCGACCCGGGGCGACGACGACGACCGGCTGCCGCCGGAGACGGTGAAGGCGCTCGCCGCCCGCAGCGGGCACGCCCATGTCTCGCTGACCCAGCCGTGCGCCCACGCCCTGCCCGCGCTGCGGGACGCCGGGCTGACCCTCTCGACCGACCTGCACGACTGGGACGGCTCCTCCGCCTACCACGAGGCCTTCGCGTACGACGCCGACGTCGTCTTCCTCTCCACCGTCGCCCTGGACGACGTGGAACGCACCATGCGCGGCATCGCCGCCCACGGGCGCGCGTCCGTCGTCGTCGCCACCGCCGGCGCGGAAGGCGCGTACCTCCTGAGCGGTGCGGGCGCCGAACTCGTCCATGTGCCCGCCGTCACCCCGCCCGCCCCCGTCGTCGACAGCAACGGCGCCGGCGACGCCTTCGCCGCGGGCTTCCTGGCCGCCTGGCTTTCCGGGGCTCCCGTACGGGAGTGCGCCCTGCACGGCTCCGTGGCCGGGGCGTACGCCTGCACCGTGCCGGCCACCCGGACCGACGCCATCGGACGGGACGCGCTCAGGGCGGAGGTGGCACGGCTGCGCGCCGCACCGGGTGGTCACTGACCTGTCGGGGGACATGTCAGGATCGGAGGATGACAGAGAAGATCATCGCGGCGTGCGACGGCGCGTCCAAGGGCAATCCCGGACCCGCGGCCTGGGCCTGGGTCATCGGCGCCGGGGACGGCGAGGTCGCCCACTGGGAGGCCGGACCGCTCGGCACGGCGACCAACAACGTCGCCGAACTCACCGCGCTGCTCAGGCTGCTTGAGCACATCGACCCCGCCGTGCCCGCCGAGGTGCGGATGGACTCGCAGTACGCGATGAAGGCGGTCACCACCTGGCTGCCGGGCTGGCGCCGCAAGGGCTGGAAGACGTCGGCCGGCACCCCGGTGGCCAACAAGGAGCTCGTGGTGCGGATCGACGAGCTGCTCGCCGACCGGCGGGTCGAGTTCGTCTACACCCCCGCCCACCAGGTCGACGGCGACCCCCTCAACGACGCCGCCGACCGGGCCGCCAGCCACACCGCCCGCACCCAGGAGCCCGCCGGTTCCGCCGCCGGCTCGCCCCTGCCGCCGCCGGAGCCCGGATCCACCCGCCCGGCGGCCGCGAAGCGTGCCCCGAAGGCGGCGGGCGGAGCCCGCAAGGCGGGTACCTCCGGAAGCCCCACGCTCAAGGCCCGCTTCCCCGGTCGCTGCCGCTGCGGAAAGGCGTACGACAAGGGCGAGACGATCACCAAGAACCCCGACGGCTGGGGCCATCCCACCTGCGCGGAAGCGGTTTCCTAGGGCCCCTCGGAAGGGGGCTCCGAGGGGGGTTTGCGCCATGTGAGGGATCGGGGTGAACCGGACATTCACCCAGCCGTGCGCTCGGGTTCGTGTGGGGTTCTGTTCAGGACGCGCCGCGGGCTGCATACTGTCCTCCTCGCACCGGTGACGAACCGTTTCATGGCCCGTTTTGCCCATCAGGCGAAGTGGTCGGCATCCGGCGCGAACCTCACCCCGTCATTCCCGCCGTGATCCGGCGTGGGATGTCCCCTGCCCGTGAAAGACCCGAGGTTCCGTGCCAGTACCTGTAGTCCTTGCCGGGCGCACCGTGCGCCTGGAGCCGCTGGCCATGCGCCACGCCGAGGGCATCGCCTGGGCGGGCGCACTGGATCGTGCGGCCTATGCCTACACCGCCGTGCCCCACGGCCTTGACGCCTCCTGCGACTACATCGCCCGCGCGCTCGCCGATCAGGCGGCGGGCAGGGCGTTGCCCTTCGCCCTGGTCAATCCCCGCAACGGCCGGGTTCTCGGATCCACCCGGTTCCTGGAACTCGACTACTGGCGCGGGCCCCTCGTGTGGCCGCCGACCACCGGCACGCCCCACGGCGACCCCCTGACGGCCGTGCCCGACGCGGTGGAGATCGGCAACACCTGGATCTCCACCGAGGCGCGCGGGACCGGCGTCAACACCGAGGCCAAGTACCTCATGCTGCGTCACGCGTTCGAGAGCTGGGGCGTACGCCGCCTCTCGATGCGCGCCGACGCCCGCAACAGCCGCTCCCGGGCCGCGATCGAACGCCTCGGCGCCACCTGCGAGGGTGTGCGCCGGGCTCACTCCCGCGGCCTGGACGGGGTCGTCCGCGACACCGCGTTCTACTCCGTCCTCGACGACGAGTGGCCGGCCGTGCGCGGCATCATCGAGCTCCGCCTGCCGGGCCTGCGCCCGCAGGGCGTGCTCGGGCGCGCCTACCCCGGCGAGACCCGGGAACACGGGGGCGCCGGGGAGCTGCAGCCCGCGTAGCGGGACCGCGGACCGCACGAGGGCGGCGGCTCAGACCCGCAGCCGGCCCGGGCGCCCCACGCGGGGCGCCGGAGGCCGGGCCGGCCCCGAGGGCGCACCACCGCCGGGCTCCGGGGCGGACGGCTCCGGGAGCAATACGTCGTCGAGGCCGGCCAGCCGGATCAGGCGCAGGATCGCCGGCTGGTCGCACACCAGGCACCAGGTCGCGCCGCGCCCCCGTACGCGCTGCGCACACCGCACCAGGAGCCCGAGCCCCGACGCGTCGCAGAAGTCGAGATGGCGCAGATCGACCGTGAACGCGGCGGCCTCGCGGGTGAGGTCGTCGAGTTCCGGCCGGACGTGCTGCACCAGCACCAGGTCGAGCTCGCCGTACAGCTCGACGGTGGTCAGGCCCTCGCTCGACCGGACGGCGAGGTGCGGTTCGCGGCGTCGGATCAGATGCATGGACACGCTCCAGTGGATCGGCCCCCGTGAGACGAGGTTCCCGGTCACTACAGAGGCAGACACGTTTCTCCACATCCGCCATCACCCGAAGAGGTGAATTCGGCGCATTTACGCCCGCTTGCGCTCCGGTGGCGCGCCAGGTGGCGTGAGGCGCTGCCCGTCTGAGCGGTCAGGGCCGCTTCACGGGCGGGACGACGGCGACCGGGCAGGCCGCGTGGTGCAGCACGGCGTGCGCGACGGACCCGACGAGCAGGGTCTCGACCCGGTGCCGGCGGTGCCGCCCGACGACCACGAGACCCGCCTCCTGGGAGTCCTCCACCAGCCGGCCGGCGGCGTCCACGGGCGTGACGGTGCGGACGACCTTCACCCCGGGATACCGCGCGGTGAAGGGGCGCAGCCGCTCCTCCTGGTGGCGGCTGGTCGACTCGACCAGCTCCGGGGCCTCGTCGGGCAACGGCGGGGGCACCTGCAGGGCGGGCGCCGGTGCGCCGATGAGCAGGGCGGGGGAGGGCGGCACCGGATAGGCCGTCACCACCTCCAGCGACACCCCGCGCCGCCGCGCCGCCTCGAAGGCGAAGTCGACGACCTCGTCCGGGGTTTCCTCGACGTGCAGCCCGAGGAGCACCCGTCCCGCCCCGGCGCCGCCCTCCAGGGACGCGGCCCGCGCCTCGTGCGGGACGACCACCACCGGGCAGGGCGCCGACGCGGCCAGGCTGCGGCTCGTCGACCCGAGCAGCAGGCTCGCGAAGCCGCCCCGCCCGCGTGCGCCGACCACGAGCAGCCGGGCGTCGCGCGCGGCCGCGGTCAGCGCGTCGATGACGGAGCCGTCGAGCGAGGCGTAGCGCACGTCGAGCCCCTCGGCCTTCGGCCCGATGCGGTCGGCGAGCGCGTCGAGGACGGTGTCGGGGATGGTGGGGCCGGGGCCCAGGGAGGAGATCCGGGCGCTGCCGAGCTGGAGCGCGTCGGAGCGGACGTGGGCGACGGTCAGCGGCGCCTCCAGGTGATGCGCGACGCCGAGGGCCCATTCGAGTGCCCGCAGGCTGTGCTCGGAACCGTCCACGCCCACCACGACAGCTGTCTTCTCAGTCATGCTTCGCACTCATATCGGGATCATCCGACCATATTCGGATGCCACGCCGGAAGCGCCCTGCGCCGTTCGTCACGTGCCCCGGGTGCCCCGGGTGCCCCGCGTGCCCCGCGCGCCCTGGGTGTCACGCGTGTCCTGTGTGTCTCGTGCGTCCCGTGGATCCGGTGAGCCCGGAGTGTCCTGCCCGTGCCGCCCGCCCCCACCCCCATGGGGGAGGGGGCGGGGGCGGGGACGGGGTGCGTTCAGCGCGACAGCCGACGGCGCCCTCGGGCCGCGGCGACCAGCTCGGGTACCGTCCCCAGCTTCACGCGGGGCCGTCCCGCCGCTCCGCCCCGGGCGAGCTCGGCGCGTTCGATGGCGGCGAGCCCCCGGGCGTCGACGACCGTCCTCGCCCGGCCGCGGGCCAGCCGGTCGAAGGCCCGGGCGCCGCCGGAGGGCAGGGGCAGGGTCCCGTCGACGGCGTCGGCGAGGAGGGTGCCGACGGTCTCCGCGGCGCAGGTGCGGTTGGCGCCGATGCCGCCGGAGGGGCCGCGCTTGATCCAGCCGACGACGTAGGTGCCGGGCCGGCCCGCGACCCGTCCGTTCTCGTGCGGCACGGTGCCCGTCGCCTCGTCGAAGGGCAGCCCCGCCACGGGCATGCCCCGGTAGCCGACGGCCCGCAGCACCGTGCCGGCGGGGATCTCGACCGTCCCGTCGGGGTCCGGGCCGGTCACCCGCACCGCACCGTCCAGGATCTCCTCGGGCGCGGAGTGGAACCGGAAGACGATCCGCCGCTCCGGCCCGGGCGTCGCTGACCAGTCCACGCGCTCGCGGTCCGCGCAGCGCAGCAGCGCCGCCTTCTCGTGGGGCGCGGCGGCCTCGACGGCGGCCCAGGTCCGCGGGTCCCGGTCGTCCACGACCAGCCGCACCCCGGGCAGCTTGCCGAGGGCGAGCAGTTCGGACGCGGTGCAGGAGGCGTCCTCGGGGCCGCGCCGGGCGAGCAGCACCACCTCCCGTACGGAGGAGTCCCGCAGGGCGGCCAGCGCGTGGTCGGCGATGTCGGTGGCGGCGAGGGCCTCGGGGTCGGTCACGAGGATGCGGGCGACGTCGAGGGCGACGTTCCCGGTTCCGACCACGACGACCCGCTCGGTGCCCGAGAGGTCGACGGCGTCCGGCGCGACCTCCGGGTGCGCGTTGTACCAGGCGACGAACGCGGTCGCCGAGAGGCTGCCGGACCGGTCCTCGCCGGGAATGCCGAGCCGTCGGTCGGTCGCGGCGCCCACCGCGTACACGACGGCGTCGTGGTGCGCGGCCAGTTCCTCGGCCGTGACGTCCGTACCGACGTCGACACCGAGGTACATGCGTACCCGGGGGTGGTGGTGGAAGCGGGCGAAGGTGTCGCCGATCCGCTTGGTCGCCGGGTGGTCGGGCGCCACGCCGTACCGGACGAGTCCGCCGGCCACCGGCAGCCGGTCGACCAGTGTCACCTCGGCGTTGGTGTGCAGGAGCAGGTCCTCGGCGGCGTACATCCCGGCGGGCCCGGTGCCGACGACCGCGACCCGGACGGGTGCGAAGTCGGAGGGCAGGCTGCGCGGGAACGACGGCTGGCCCCAGGGGTGGAAGGTGGGTCCGGCCACGGGCTCGGGGCGCGCCGCGCGCTGATCGTAGTAGGCGGCGTTGACGGCGGTGTACTCCTGCTGCCCGGGCGCGAGGGCGTCCGCGGGGAAGATCGCGTCGACCGGGCAGGCGTCGGCGCAGGCGCCGCAGTCGATGCAGGACCGGGGGTCGATGTACAGCATCTCGGTGCGGCCGAAGTCCGGCTCGTCCGGGGTCGGATGGATGCAGTTGACCGGGCAGACGGCGATGCAGGTGGCGTCGTTGCAGCAGGTCTGGGTGATGGCGTACGTCATGGCGTCGTCGGCTCGTCCGCTCGTCGCTCGGGCAGGTCAGATGAGGTGGGCGCGCTTGTAGAAGGCGAGCGCGGGGCGGGTGAGGAGGCGGCAGGAGGCCAGGAACTCCATCAGGCCCGAACAGCTCGACCGCATCAGCGACTTGTGGTGTTCGTTGGCGCGGGCTTCTGCGAGCGCCCGCTCGGTGTCGAGGCCGGCGTTCGCGTACACCTCGCGGTTCACCATGCTGGTGACGATGAAGTACGACGCGATGGAGACGACCAGCGCCTGGACGTGCCGGCGCACCGGACCGGCGTGGCGAAGCCGGGCGCGGGTCTCCTCGCGGGCGAACTTCATGTGCCGCGACTCCTCGACGACATGGATGTTGTTGATGGTCCGGACGAACGGGGCGACCCGCTCGTCGCGCATCCAGTCGCGCTGCATGACGTCGAGCACCTCCTCGGCGACCAGGATCGAGGCGTACGCGGCCTCGCCGACGGCGAGTGTCTTGAAGGCGCGGCCGAGTTCCAGGACGAAGCGGGCCGGGCGGTAGGCGGGCGCGCCCAGCTTGGCCGCGCCGCGTCCGAACATGATCGAGTGCCGGCACTCGTCGGCGACCTCGGTCAGGGCCCACTGGAACCGGGGGTCGGTGGGGTCCTTCGCGTACATGTCGCGCAGCACCATCTGCTGCAGGATCATCTCGAACCAGATCCCCGTGCTGGCCACCGACGCGGACTCCTGCCGGGTCAGCTCCCTGCGCTGCTCCTCGGTCAACTCCTGCCAGTAGCGGGTGCCGTAGAGGGTGCTCCACTCGGGGCTCATGCCGTGGAAGCCCTCGTCGAGCGGGGTGTCCCAGTCCACCTCGGTGGCCGGGTCGTAGGACAGCTTGGCGGAGGAGTCGAGCAGCCGCCGGGCCGCCTCGCGTTCGGGCGCGGCCGCAGCGGGCGTCGAGGGCGTCGCGGTCTGGGAGGGGTGGGCCTGGTCCGCCGGCCGGGCGGTGCTGCTTGCCATGGTGCGGCTCCTTGGTGACCTCGGGGGGCAGGAACGCTCGCTTGTTAGACACCCCGTCTAGCAAGCTATTAGACGGAAGGTATAGCAAGAGCGTCCGGCCGCCTACCCATCGGTACGAAATTCCCTGGGGAACGGCTCCTGGGCGGGGGAGGATGACCGCATGCGCCACGAAGACGAACGCAAGCCTCACGAGGACGAACGCAAGCCTCACGAGGACGAACGCCCGCATCGCGAAGACGAGCGCCCGGACCGCGATGGCGAACGCCCACATCAGGAAGGCGAACGCCCGCATCAGGAAGGCGAACGCCCGCACCAGGAAAGCGAGCAGGAGGCGATCGCCGCCGCCCTCGCCGGTGAGCTGCGCCTCATGGACCCCGCCGCCCGCGTCTCCGCCGCGGAGGCCCGCCGCCTCCTCGACCCCGAGTTCGTCGAGGTCGGCGCCTCCGGTCGGCGCTGGACGTACGAGGAGATGCTCGCCGCACTCCCGGAACTCGACGGCGGCACCGAGGACGGCCCGCGATACGAGCCCTCCGGCCTGCGCGGGGTGCTCCTCGCGCCCGGCCTCGTCCACGTCACCTACGAGACGCTCATCGACGGCCGGCGGGCGCGCCGCAGCTCCCTCTGGCGCAAGGCAGGGGGAGAGGGAGCGGAGACGGGACGGAAGGGCTGGCGCATGTACTACCACCAGGGCACCCCCGTCGCGGAGGGGTGAACACCCGGGCTGCCATGATGCGTTCTGCCGATCGGACGTGATCATGAACGTCCGACGGGAGAGAGACAGGCGGGGGACCATGGACGAGAAGAACGACAGCGAGCGGCTCACCCGGCGGTTCGAGCAGGACCGGAGCCATCTGCGAGCGGTGGCCTACCGCATGCTCGGCTCGCTCGCCGAAGCCGAGGACGCCCTCCAGGAAGCCTGGCTGCGGGCGAACGCCGCCGGCATCGAGGGCGTCGACAACCTCGGCGGCTGGCTCACCACCGTCGTGTCCCGGGTCTGTCTGAACATGCTCAGGTCCCGGGACCGGCGCCGTGAGGACGCCCTCGACGACCTGGTGCGCGAGACGGAGTCCGACCGGCCCGGCCGCGATCCCGAGGAGGAGGCCCTCATGGCCGACTCCGTCGGCGTCGCCCTCCTCGTCGTCCTCGACACGCTCGCCCCCGCCGAGCGCCTCGCCTTCGTCCTGCACGACATGTTCGCCGTCCCCTTCGAGGACATCGCCCCCCTCCTCGACCGCAACACGGCGGCCGTACGGCAGCTCGCCAGCCGCGCCCGCCGCCGGGTGAAGGGCGGCGCCGCCCCCGCGCCGTCGGGGGCCGCCGACCTGGCGCGGCGGCGCAGCGTCGTCGACGCCTTCCTGGCCGCGACCCGCGGCGGCGACTTCGCCGCCCTGGTCTCCTTGCTCCACCCGGACGTCGTCCTGCACGCGGACCGCCGGGTCATCCCGACGCCCGAGCCGATCGTCGTCACGGGCGGCCACACCGTCGCGCAGGGCGCGATGGCCGCGATGGGCCGCGCCCGCTTCACCGGCGTCGCGCTCGTCGACGGCACGGTCGGCCTGGCGATGGCGCCCATGGGCCGCCTGAAGCTGGTGCTCACCTTCGCCGTGACGGACGGTCTGATCACCGGCATCGAGGTGATCGCCGAGCCCGAGCGGCTCGCGTCGATGCGTCTCGACGTCCTCGGGGGCGAGGAGCACTAGCGCGTACGCTCCGGAGCCGGTCGTCCGAGCGGCCGAGCGGGTCGGTGACCTGCTCGGCCGCTCGGGATCAGGCGGCGGTCACGCGGTACGCGCCGATCTGCGTCTGGGTGAGCGTGTTGCCCGCGGAGTCCGTCAGCTCGGTGCGGAACGACACCGTGCCGCCCGCACCCGGCGTACGCACGGATGCCCGGCCCCCCACCATGGGCACCCGGGCCCAGGTGGTGCCCGCGTCGGTGGACACCGAGACGGCCAGGCACCGGACGCCCGACACCGAGGCCGCGCCCTGGACCGTTACCGGCACGAGCGAGGTGGTGTACGGCGCAGCGGTGCCGTCCGGGCGCAGCTCCGGCGTGAAGCGGACGACGCTGAGCGGGAGTTCGGCCGGTGCCGCGGTCGCCGCCGAGGTGAAGGTCCAGGCCGCCGTGACCCGTCCGCCGGGGCGGGCCGCCGTGGTGGAGAGCCGGTAGTCGCCCCGGGCGGACGGCACGGTGAACTCCGCCCGTCCGGGCGTCCCGCGCCGGGTGCCGACGAGCACGCCGTTGCGGTGCAGCGTGGTGACCGCGCCCTCGAACAGGGGCGCGGTCGGCAGATGTCCGTCGCCGTCCGCGAGGAGGGCCAGGTCGAGGCCGAGCGTGTTCCCGGTGCGCAGACCGGCGGGCCGGGCGCCCGGCGCCGGGTCGAGGGCAGGGCCGAAGACCGGGCCGTCGAAGGTGACCAGCGTGGTCGCCCCGGCCCGCACGCGCACGCCGGAGGCGAAGTACCGGTTCGGCGTGTCCTCCTCGGAGGCGGTGGGGGCGCTGTAGAGGAGGTCCCAGGCGCCGCGGTCGGGCGTCATCAGGAACGTGGTGGTGCCCGGGACCTGGAACGGGTGGGGCAGCGCCACGGCGGTGTCACCGACCGGCGAGAGGTCGACGAATCCGTACCCCGCGCCGGTCTCCGGGGCGACGCCGCGCACCGCGAGGGTGCCCAGCTCGGAGGTCTTCGGGTGCCGGACGATACCGGTCATGGCCCGGTCGGACGTGAAGGTGTAGCCGAGGGCGTACCCCTGCTTCTCGCCCTTCCAGTAGGTGTCGAACCACTGCTGCACCGAGCCGGGTTCGGCCGCCGGGCCCTGGTGCGCCGTCCGCAGGTACGGGGTGGCGTTGATGATGGTCGCGATCGCGGTGCCGCCCTCGTGGGAGACCTGGACGTACGTGCCGCCCAGCCGGTACTCGGCCCCGGCCTCCGGAGGCCGGATGTCGACCGGCGCGGCCGTCCGCGCGTCGAAGACGACGGTGGTGTCGCCCTCCACGTCCAGCCGGGGCTGGACGATCCAGTCCGTCTCGATCCGCGGGTCGTACACGCTGATCGAGGAGTGCAGCAGGTAACGCCCCTTGGGGACCTGGAGGGTGACGGTGGCGGGCGATTGGTCGATCTTCTCCTTGACGCCGGCGGCCGCGCCGGAGACGCCCACCACGTAGGTGACGTAGTCGGTGGTCGGCGCGCCGGTGCGCCCGAGGTGGGTGAGCGTCAGCGTGTACGTCTCGGTGGAGGCGTTCGCGGCGGGGGCCGGGGTGGCGGCGTGCGCGACGGCGGTGGGGAGGCAGGTGCCGGCGGCGGCGAGCGTGAGCCCGCGCAGCAGGGTCCGACGGGTCGTGAGCTTCTGAGCGATGTCGTTCATGATCAGCACTGGGCCGAAGGGCGGCCCCCGTTCCCGTGACCTGCGCCACACGGGAGGGAGCCCTGGGGCGGGTGTGGCGCAGGTCACGGGAACCCGGGCGAACCGGCGCCCAGTACTCCATGTGGAATCACCTATGAGGAATCGTTTCCGTGCCGGGGACACCACGGCACTCGGCGAGGCCTACGACGAGCACGCGCAGGTCCTGTTCCGGTACGCCCTGCGCGTCTGTGGCGACCAGGCGGCCGCCGAGGACGTCGTCTCCGCCACCTTCCTGGAGGCCTGGCGCTGCCGCGAACGGCTGCGCCCCGATGGTGACGGCCTGCGCCCCTGGCTGCTCGGCATCGCGACCAACGTCCTGCGCAGCACCGCCCGCGAGGCCCGCCGCCGCGACACGGCCCTGGCCCGGCTCGCCGACCGCGGCGTCCTCCCGGACTTCGCCGACGACGTCGTGACCCGGCTGTACGACACGGAGCAGCTGGCCGCCGCCCGCGCCGCCCTGAAGCGCCTGCGCCGCCGCGACCGCGAGGTCTTCGCCCTCGTGGTGTGGGCCGGACTCGACTACGCGGCGGCCGGCGAGGCCCTGGGCATCCCGACCGGCACCGTCCGCTCCCGCCTCTCCCGCGCCCGGGACCGGCTCCGGGCGCTGGCGGACGCGGAACTGAAGGCGGCGCGGAAGGCGCGACGGGGCGGTGGGGCCGGTGGCACCGGTCCCACCGCCGGCGCCGGGTCCCGAACCGCGCTGGGCGACGCCGGAACCGGCGGTGGTGAGCTCTCGGAGCCGGGCTCCGCCCGAACCGCTCCCGCAGACGCCCGCTCCGGCCGAACCGCTCCCGCGGGCGCCCGCTCCGGCCGAACCGCTCTCGCTGACGCCCGCTCCGGCGGCAGCGCGGCCGGGCTGCCCGGTCCCGGGCGTACCTCGATCGCCGAAGCCCGCCCCACTCACCCCCACCGCGCCGTCACGGCCACCGCTCCCGTCCCCGCGGCACCGTCCGCCGGCGCTCCCGCTCCCTGTACCCCTGTCCCTGTCCCTGTCCCTGTCCCTGTCCCTGTCCCTGTCCCTGTCCCTGTCCCTGTCTCCCTCCCCGTCCCCGCCCCCACCCCCGTTCCCGTTCCCGTCCCCGCCCTCGCGCGCCGACCCGCCCCGGAGAACTCGCTGTGAACACCCCCGCCGACGATGCCCTCCGCGCCGAGCTCGCGGGTCTGCTGCCGCCCCCCGAGGTGCCGGACCTGCCCCCGCTGCGCCACCAGGCGCTCAAGCACCGGATCCTGAACGCGGCCGAGGGGCCCAGCCCCCTCCGCGGGCGGCGCCGCCTCCCGCGCTTCGCCTTCCCGGCGGTGGCCTGCACCGTCGCCGTGACGGCAGTCGCCCTGACCGTGGTCGCCGGTGAGTCGCCCGCACCGTCCACGCCCGTCCCGCGCGCCGGGGCCGCCGCGCCCGGACCCGGCCAGATCCTGTCGCGTGCCGCGCTCGCGGCGGCGGCGAGTCCGCGGGCCGAGGCGCGTCCCGAGCAGTTCGTGTACATCGAGAGCCTGGTCGCCTTCGCCGCCAGGAGCGCGGCCGGCGGACCCGCCGCGCTGCCGCCCGCGCACCGGCGCCAGGTCTGGCTCTCCGCCGACGGCAGCCGCGAGGGCCTGCTGCGCGAACAGGGCGGGCCGGACAGCCCGCTGGGCGTACGGGCCCCCGTGTACACGCTCGACCACCGGGGCGCCACGCCCCGTCCTGCCGAAGGCGGCGCTCCGACGGCGTCGGTCACGGACCCGACCCACACCTACGTCGCCTCTCTGCCGACGGACCCGGAGGCCCTGCTGAGCCTGGTCTACGCGCAGACCCGCACCACCGGTGGCGGCGACGCGGACCAGCGGGCCTTCACGGCCATCGGCACCCTGCTCACCGAGACCTGGGCGCCCCCGCAGGTGACGGCCGCGCTGTACGGGGCCGCGGCGCGGATCCCGGGGACGACCGTACTGCCGTCCGCGCAGGACGCGGCGGGCCGCGAGGGCGTCGCCGTGGCCCGTACCGCTCAGGGCGAGCAGACCCAGTGGATCTTCGACCGGAAGACCTCGGCGTTCCTCGGGCAGCGCACGGTGCTGGCGCGTGCGACGGAGGCGGGCCCGGCCGGCACGGTCCTCGGCAGCTCCGCCGTCCTCGGCAGGGGGGTCACGAACCGCCCTGGGGAACTCCCGCTCGGGGCCTCGGCGGCACCGCGGGCGTGACCGCGCCCCCGTCGGGCCGGGTCCGCCGCGCCCACCGGACGGCGAGTGGGGCGGCGAGGCCGGTGACGGCGAACATCGCCCCGGCGACGTACCAGCCGGGGCGGCCCCAGCCGATGCACAGCGCGATGAGCAGGGCCGGACCGAATCCCTCGGCGAGCCCGGCGCCGAGGCCGAAGACGCCCAGGTACTGACCGGTGGCGTGTTCGGGCGCGAGCGCGAAGGAGAGTTCGAAGCCCGCGGCGGCGTGCCACAGTTCGCCCACGGTGTGGATGACCACGGCGGTCAGGACGAGCGTGGCCGCCGCCCACGCGGGTGTCCCGGCGGCCAGGGAGACGAGCGCGCAGGACACCAGGAAGGCGACCCCGGCGCGGCGGTAGGCCCGCGCCCCTGCGGCGGGGGAGTCGATGCCGCGGCTGGCCCGCACCTGGAGGGCGATCACGATGAGGGTGTTGACCAGCATCGTGCCGCCGATGAGCCACCGGGGCGCGCTCGTCGCCTCCACCAGCCACAGCGGGATCGCCACGGTGAGCACCTTGAACTGGACGGCCATCACGCCGTCGACTGCGGTGATCAGGAGGTAGGGCCGGTCCTTGAGCGCGAGCCGCCGGGGTCCGGCGGTCGCGGGCGCGGGCGGCACCGGCGGGAGGGGGAGGAGCGCGGCCGCCGAGGCGGCGAAGGCGACCGTGGTGCCGACGATCAGGAGCTGGTACGCCGTCAGGGTGCCGACCTGCACCACCCAGCCCGCGACGAGCGCGCCCAGTGAGATGCCGACGTTGGTGACGGCCCGCAAGTAGGCCCGGAACTCCTGTGGCCGCTCACCGCCGTACCGTCGGATGATCGGGCTGCGCGCGGCGAGCCCGGCGGCCTGCGCGGCCCCGGCCGCGGAGATCGTCAGGACGAAGAGCCACAGCCGGTCGGCGAACAGGAACCCCCCGGTCGCCGCGGCCCGCACCACGAGCGTGACCGCGTACACGCCCCGCGCCTCGCGCCGGTCGGCGAGATGCCCGACGGCGATGCCGACGACCAGTGACACGAGCCCGGCTGCCCCGAGCCCGAGCCCGACCTGGGCCGCCGGGAGGTGCACCGCCTGGGTGAAGTACAGGACACCGGCGGTGAGGTACAGCCCGCTGCCCATCGTGTTGACGAGATTGGAGGCGGCGATGACGCGCTGCGGTCCGGGGGCGGGCAGCAGTGTGGGCATGACGGGCTCCGGATCCTGGGCGAAGGAGGCAAGGAGGCAAGGAGGGACCGCGGGCGCGCGGGAGCGCGGGACGCGGGCAGGGGGAAGCAAGGAGGGGAGTGGGGAAGGCAGGGCGAGGGGATGTAAGGGCTCGTCTAGCTTGTTGCTTATTACTCGCAAGAGCAAGAGGTTTGCGAGAAGTGGGAATGCGGCGCGCCGATGCTCTGTTACACCGACCGAAGCTGGCATGCCCGACTCAAAAGATCTCGGGGTGTGCCGGCCGGAAGGAGCACAGCATGGCCCGCACCACCCAGCGCCCGGTGGTCACCCTCCGGTCCACCGCCGGCACCGGTGTCACCTACGTGACCAGGAAGAACCGCCAGAACGACCCCGACCGCCTGGTCCTGCGCAAGTACGACCCGGTCGTGGCGGCACACGTCGAGTTCCGCGAGGTCCGCTGACGATGAAGGTACGCAACTCCCTCCACGCCCTGAAGGCGAAGCCCGGGGCCCAGGTCGTCCGACGCCGCGGCAGGACGTACGTCATCAACAAGAAGGACCCCCGCTCCAAGGCCCGACAGGGCTGACCTGTTCCGGCCCCCGCCGCACCCCGTGCGGCGGGGGCCGCCGTCGTGCCGGAAGCGGACCGGACCCGGTCAGCTCCCTCCGCGGCCGCGGCCGCGGCCGCGGCCGTGGCCGTGGCCGTGACCGTGACTGTGGCCGTGAACGTGCAGGTGCATCGCCCGCGGCCGCGCCGGCGGGGCCGCCGGCAGATCGCCCTCCGCGCGGAAACCGCCGGAGACGGCGGTCCGGCACGAGGCGTCGTTGCCGGTCGCGTGCACCAGCTCCAGCCGGGCGCCCGTGAAGGGACTGTCCGGCGCGTCGCGGGCCCACTCGGCGGCCAGGGCCAGCGCGCCGGAGGCGATCCCGCGCCCGCGCGCCGAGGCGGCCGTCCAGTAGCCGACGCGCACGGCACCCGCCGCGGCCGTCAGAGCGAGGTGCCCGACGGGCTCGCCCGGCGCGGTGCCGTCGTCCGCCACCTCGACCACTGCGAACGCGGCCCGCGAGCCTGCTTCCCGGCCCCGCCGCTGCTCCGCGATCCACGCCCGCGCCTGCTCCACCGAGTCGAGGTGCGTGGCGAGCCAGCGCCGCATGGCGGGGTCGCCGTGGTGCCGTACGAGGGTCTCGGCGTCACCGTCCTCCCACGGACGCAGCACCAGCGCGGCCCGGGCCCCGCTCACGCCCGCGCCCGCCCGTCCAGCAGGACCCGGGCGGTGCGCAGCAGCAGGCCGGGACGGGTGAGCGCGCGCGGGTGTTCGACCATGTGGACCACGTTCATGTACGTCGTGTAGCAGTCGCGCCGCAGGCTCTCCGTGAAGGGGAAGGTCTCGACCCCGCCCGTCATCTCGCACGCGTCCGCGACCGTGCGCAGCGGCTCCATGGACCGTCGTATCCGGCGCATGAACTCCTGCGGATCGGGGCCGGGCCGGTGGCTCGGGCGCCGGCGGGCACGACCGACCAGCGGTCGCCCTCCACGGGGGCGAGCGCGCCGGGCTCGGTCAGCGTCGGCTGGTAGCCGCTCGCGGGGCCAGGGGTGGAGTGGGCGATCACGGTGCCGCCCAGCTCGCCGCCGCGCCGGAACGCGGCGGTGGCGCAGCCGAGGTCGATCCGCCAACGCTCCAGCTGTGCGTGCCCCATGGCCGGCAGTGCGTGCGGCCGGCGCCGCCGGGGCGCCAGCCGCCCGAGCCCGTCCGCGCCGATCGTGTCGGCTTCGAGGACGACGATCTCGTCGGCGTGGGCGCTCAGCACCCGTGCGGCGAACAGCCCCGCGTAACTCCCGCCCAGGACGGCAGCCCGCTTCATGAACCCTCCGCTGTCCCCGGCCCCCACCCCGCGGGCCGCTCTTCCACGACACAGGCGACCCTACCCGCACCACCGCAAGCCGAGCCCCTGGCACGGCACTTCACTTCACTGCCACCCGCCCTGCGACGAGAGTCCGAGGAGGTCAGGACCGGCGCGGGTCCGGCACGGAGGTCCGGCCCGGAGTGAGATGGGCCCGCGCGGGGCGGAAGGCGCGCGCTCCCGCGCGCACGGTTTCCGGGGGCGCCTCAACTCCCCTTCCTGCCGCACCTCTTGCGCCGCCGGAACCCGCCCCCTACTCTCGCTCTCGCCTCACCGAAAGTTAGGAACCTTTCCTATTAGTCTCGTTCCGAGACGCTCTCGGGCCTCCCACCTCACAGATGGAGCGACATGCCCCCCACGATCAACGCCCTCCGGCGCCGCCGCCTGGCCGCGCTCGTCGTCGCCGCGGCCACCGGCGTCCTGCTCCCCGCCGTGTCCGGCCTCACGACCGCCACCGCGGCCGCCGGCAACCTCGCCCAGGGCCGCCCGGTCACCACCTCGACCACCGAGAGCAGCACGCTCGGCGGCGCCAAGGCCGTCGACGGCTCCACCTCCACTCGCTGGGCCAGCGCCGAAGGCGTGGACAACCAGTGGATACGGGTCGACCTCGGGCCCTCGACCACGGTGAAGCGCGTCGTCCTCAAGTGGGAGGCCGCCTACGCCAAGGCGTACCGCGTCGAGCTGTCCGACGACGGCTCCACCTGGCGCCAGGTCTACGCCACGACCACCGGCGACGGCGGCACCGACGACCTCGCCGTCGACGGCACCGGCCGCTACCTGCGCGTCTTCGGCACGAAGCGCGCCACCACGTACGGCTACTCGCTCTGGGAGGTGGAGGCGTACGGCTCCGGCACCACGCCGCCGTCCACCGGCACCAACCTCGACGACCCCCGCAAGAAGGAGGTCGCCATGAAGCTGGTCTCCTCCTTCGAGAACTCCTCCCTCGACTGGCGCGCCCAGTTCTCCTACATCGAGGACATCGACGACGGGCGCGGCTACACCGCCGGCATCATCGGCTTCTGCTCCGGGACCGGCGACATGCTCGACCTGGTCGAGCGCTACACGGCCAAGAAGCCGTCCAACCCGCTCGCCCCCTACCTGAGCGCCCTGCGCGCCGTGAACGGGACCGACTCCCACCAGGGGCTCGACCCGGGCTTCACGAACGCCTGGCGCCAGGCCGCCCAGGACTCGGTGTTCACGCAGACCCAGGAGGAGGAGCGCGACCGCGTCTACTTCAACCCGGCGGTCTCCCAGGCCAAGCAGGACGGCCTGCGGGCCCTCGGCCAGTTCGCCTACTACGACGCCGCCGTGATGCACGGCGAGGACGGCTTCCGCAGCATCCGCTCGGTCGCCCTCTCCCGCGCCCTCCCGCCCTCCCGGGGCGGCGACGAGCGCGCCTACCTGAACGCCTTCCTCGACGCCCGCGAGGAGGAGATGCGCAAGGAGGAGGCGCACAGCGACACCACCCGGGTCAGCACGGCCCAGCGCCGCTTCCTCAACGAGGGCAACTTCGACCTCAACACCCCGCTGTACTGGAGCGTCTACGGCGAGGCCTTCTCCCTGACCAGCTGACCAGCCGGCGGGGCGACCAGCCGCCCGACTGCCGCCGCCCGCCCCACACCCGTACGGGGCCGCTCCCGCGAGCGGCCCCGTACGCGTGCGTCCGCGGTCTTGGCGAGGTGCTCAGAAGGGACTCGGCGGGTGGGGCACGAGAGGTAGAGGGGGCGCGCGTCGTCGGCCTGGGCGGTGAGGAAGAGGTCGCCGATCGCCCGTTCCAGGGTGGGGCGGTCGGCATCGATGAGTGTCTGGACCTCGAATGCGCCGATCCCGGGGTCGCGCAGGAGCGCGTCCAGGCGAGTGCAGTCGACCTCGGGTGAGCGGAGCGCGTGTAGTTCCGGGTGGTCGTACGTTCCCGTTCCGATGAGCAGGGCCCCACGGTTTCCGCTGCCGAACGACTGGGTGGCAATGTGCGTCAGGTCTGCTCGGTGGAACGGTCTTCGAGCCGGCGCTCGGCTGGGACCTCGCGGTGAGCGAGGAACGCGTCGATCAGTCGCTCCCGCTCGGCGGTCGAGGCGTCACTCCATTCGGTCACGCGGCCTTCCACCTCCACCTTGATGCCTCGCACCGGTCGGTTCTTCAGCCAGGTGTCGGCGACGAGGAGAACGTGACGCAGGGCAAGGGATGTTGCCGTGACGACTACGGACCCGGCTGCGATCAGCTCGCCGCTCTTGGCTCCGTTCGAGTTCTGGTCGACGGTCCACCTGCCGCACCCGGTGCGGGAACGGATGTCCGGGCGGCAACCGGACAGTGTCCGGTGGGGTTTCGCCATTGCCTACCGACCGGCTGCACCCGGAGGGCGTCGTCGGCTGCACTGGTCCGGGGCGTCGGATCGGCGCGCGGGGCGTGCGGGCAGGAGTGAGTTGCGCGTGATGACGATCGACGTTATCGGTCAGCTGGTGCGTGGCATCTCGCAGGCCGGATCGTGAGCGCGCGAGCCCGCGCGGGCGGTCGTCGGCCCCGGACGCGGACCCGCTCCCGCCGTCGGCCCGCCCGGACCACCTCCCGACGCGGCATGCCCACCCGCCGCCCGAGGGGCGGTGTCGGCTGGGAGCGGGCCGGATTGGGCCTGCTGCTCCTCGTGGCGGTGTGGACGGTCGTCGCCGGTGCCCTGCGGTGGCTGGCCGCGCATCCCTGGACGCTGATCGTGCTCCTGCTCACCGCCGCAACGGGCGTCGCGGCATGGGTGCACCGGAAGAGAGAGGTCGCACGGTGGAACCGGGTGCGGGACCAGGGGCTGCGGTTCGTGCTGCCGCAGATCGATGCCCTGCATCACCGGCAGTTCGAGGAGGCCGTACGGGATCTCATGCGCCGAGACGGCTGTCCCCGGACGGTGAGGGTCGGCGGGGCCGGAGACGACGGCGCCGACGTGAAGGCCACCGATCCCTTCGGTCGTCTGTGGGTCATCCAGTGCAAGCACCGCAGGGCCGGTCTGGCCGGCGCCGCGGTCGGGACTCCGGACCTGCATGTCCTCAACGGCACCGGGCGCCCCGTCCACCACGGTGATGTCGTGGTCCTGGTCACCAACGGCCGATTCACCAGCAAAGCCGTCGCCTTCGCCCGTTCCCAGCGTCTCCACCTGGTGGACCGCCACCTTCTCGCCCAGTGGGCCGCAGGCTCCGCGCCGCTGTGGGAACTGCTGGGTACCGTGCCCTCGCCGCGTCGTCCCGCCTTCGACTCCTCGTGGCGGCCGCCGCATGCGCCGCCCGGGCAGCCCTAGGAGCCGAAGGGCGGGCCCCGCCTTGCGCCCTTGGCGCGGGGCCGAGCGTTTCTACAGCCCCCGACGTGCCCGCCACTCCGGTGCGAGGACCGCCCACACCTGCTTGTCGTGCCGGGTGCCGGCGTACGCCCAGGTCTCGCGGTTCACGCCCTCCAGGGTCATGCCGAGGCGCTGCGCCACCGCCGCGCTGCGGGCGTTGTCGGCGCGGCAGTGCCACTCCGCTCGGTGTGCGCCGCGCTCGATGAGGGCCCAGTCCAGGAGGATCTCGCAGGCCGGGGTGATCAGGCCCTTGCCCTCCGCGGCCGGCTCCAGCCAGCAGCCGACCTCGCACAGTTCCGTCGCGGTCGAGAAGTCCGTGAACATCACGCCGCCGACCAGCGTGTCGTCGAGCCAGATGCCGAAGAGGCGCGCGCCGTCCGCGGCCTGGCGGTCGGCGTAACGGCGCAGGGTGGCCCGGGCGCCCTCGACGTCGGACGAGAGGAACCCCGCGCCGACCCACGGGCGGATGTGCTCGCGCGCCCGGTCCATGTGGGCGGCGAACTCCTCGGCGTGGTGGAGCTCGAGCGGGCGGAGCGTGGCGCCGTCCCGCAGCGGGAGGGAGAACATGGTGACCCCATTCACACAACAAGCGTTACGGTTATGTACCGTAGCAGCATGCCACGCACCAAGGGGGACCACGAAGCCCGCCGCCGCGACGTCTCGGAGGCCGTCTGGCGCGTCCTCGCCGCGCACGGGTTCAGCGGCCTGACCATGCGCGCCGTCGCCGCCGAGCTCGGCGCCACCACCGGCCTGCTCACCCACTACTTCCCGGCCAAGCGCGACCTCGTCGTGCACGCCCTCGACCTCCTGGACGAGCGGACCGCCGCCCGGCCCCGGCGCGCCTCCGGCCAGGGGCTGGCCGCCTTGCGGAGCGCCCTGCTCGACATCCTGCCGCTGAACCCCGAGGCCACCGCGAGCAACCGGATCTGGGTCTCCTCCTGGGACACCGCCCTCGCCGACCCGGCGCTCACCGAGGACTACGCCGGGAAGTACGGCCGCAGCCGCGTCCGCCTGGCCGAACGGGTCGCCGCGGCCCAGGACCTCGGCGAGCTGCCGCCCGGCGACCCGGGGAGCATCGCCTCGGGTGCCCAGTCCTTCGCCCTCGGCCTGGTGGTGCAGGCGCTGTTCGCGCCCGCTGAGTTCACCCCCGAGCACCAGGTCGAGCTGCTCGACGCCTACCTGGGCGCGCTCGCGGCACCCCGTGACACGACCCCGGCCGCACCCCTCCCGTAAGGGGGGGAAGGGGCGCGGCCGGGGTTGTCTCACCGGGGTGCTCGTCGTGCCGCCGTCAGCGGCCGCCCGGTGAGGTCGTGAAGGCCGTCGCCAACACCTTCGCCGCCACGATCGGGTGGAACGGCACCGCCGGTGACGCGGTCATGTTCACGACCCGCACGAAACGCGACCACACGGCCGCGTCCCGCACCGCCACCCGGAACAGCCGGCTGTTGTACCAGTGCGCGAACCGGGCGCCGTCGAGCGCCCGGCCCGAGGCGCGCCGCCGGGCGAGCATCCGGCCCAGCAGCTCGGCCTCCATCGCGGCCACGGTGAGCCCCTGCCCGTACACCCGGTTGAAGACGCAGACCGCGTCGCCCACCGCGAGCAGCCGGTCGGGCCAGCCCTTGACCAGGGGGTACGGCCGCCAGCGGTTGTCGACGTTGGTGTAGCGGTACGTGGGCTCCTGGAGGCTCCGCCGCGCGAGCTGCTCCGCCAGATGCGGGTTGTACCCGGCGTCGTCGGTCGGCGGCTGCTGCTGGAAGCCGAACAGCGAGCACGTCCACCGGCCGCCCAGGGAGCCCAGCCACTTCTCCAGCGCACTGGATCGGCCCGAGGCGTCGACCACCAGATCGGCGGCCAGCTCGCCGGTCTCGCCCGCGCCCTGGGTGTCACCCTGGCGGTACGACACCCCGCTCACCCGGCCGCGCCCGTCGCGCAGAAGCCCCGTGCACGAGGTGCCCGACATCAGCGTCACCTGCGGCCGGATCCCGTTAGAGCAGGACGACCTCGTCGAAGAAGTCCGCCAGGACCCGTGCGGTCACCAGCCCCGCGCAACTCCCGCCGACGACCGCCGCCCTGCCCCACCGCTGATGCTCCGTCATGCGCTCCAGCATGGTCAGGGAGCACCACCCCTCTCAACGGCACGCGCCCCGAGGAGCCCAGCGCACGGGAGACGCCCCCTTACGTCCGGAACGCCGTACGCGTGCGCCCGCGAAGTCCGGGTAGGCGCAACCCGAACAGGCACCAGCAGGCGAACGTCCCGCGAGCAACAGGAGGTTGTCCCCGTGCGCACCGAGGTGGCCAAGGTGACGACGACGTACGTGGGGAGCGAGGTGAGTGAGCTGCCCCTGTTGGAGACCCCCCGCGAGGTCGCTCCCCAGGACGCCCGTGCCCTGTCGAAGCTGTTCCTGCGGGAACTGGCCGTGCGGGAGGAGGGCACGGAGGGGTACCAGTACGCCCGCAACACCCTGATCGAGATGAACACCTCGCTGGTCCGGTACGCCGCCAGGCGGTTCAGGGCCCGGGGTGACGAGATGGAGGACATCGTCCAGGTCGGCACCATCGGTCTGATCAAGGCGATCGACCGTTTCGACCTGGCGCGCGAGGTGGAGTTCGCGACCTTCGCCGTGCCGTACATCGTGGGCGAGATCAAGCGCTTCTTCCGCGACACCACCTGGGCGGTGCACGTCCCGCGCCGGCTCCAGGAGGCGCGGGTCGAACTCGCCAAGGCGAACGAGGAACTCGGCTCGCGGCTCGGCCGGTCACCACGCGTCTCGGAGCTCGCGGAGGCGATGGAGCTGTCGGAGGACGAGGTGATCGAGGCGCAGATCGCCTCGAACGGCTACCACTCCGCCTCCCTCGACGCCGTGATCGACGGTGACGACACGGACGCTGACGCCTCCCTCGCCGACTTCCTCGGCGAGGAGGACCCGGCGCTGGAACTCTTCGAGGACTTCCACACGCTCGCCCCGCTCATGGAGCTCCTCGACGAGCGCGAACGGCTCCTGCTGCACCTCCGGTTCGTGGAGGAGCTGACCCAGGCCGAGATAGGCAAGAGGATCGGCGTCTCCCAGATGCACGTCTCCAGGCTGCTGGCCCGCTCCCTGGAGCGTCTGCGCGCGGGCATGCTCGTCGGCACCTCCGGCGACGAGGCCTGAGCAGGCAGGCCGGGACCCGACGGGCCGCCCGGGGACGCGGACGCTCCTCAGGGGCCCGCGGCGCGCGCCCCTGAGAGCGGGCCCGGGCCCCTGGGAAGCGTCATCGCACGGTACGGAGGAACGCCCGGGTCCGTTCGTGCCCGGGCGCGTCGAGCAGTTCGTCGGCCCGGCCCGACTCCACGATCCGGCCGCGGTCGAACATCAGGATCCGGTCCGACACGTCCCGCGCGAAGCCCATCTCGTGCGTCACGCACAGCAGGGTGATGTCGCTGCCGTGCGCGATGTCCCGCAGCACGTCGAGGACTTCCGCCACCAGCTCGGGGTCGAGCGCCGACGTCACCTCGTCGAGGAGCAGGATCCCGGGCCGCATCGCGAGCGCGCGGGCGATCGCCACCCGCTGCTGCTGACCGCCGGAGAGACGGGTGGGCCGGGCGCCGGCCCGGTCGCCGAGACCGACCGTTTCCAGCAGGTCCCGGGCCCGCGCCTCCGCCTCGTCCCTGCTCTCGCCCAGCACGTGCACGGGTGCTTCGACGATGTTCTCCAGCACGGTCATGTGGGGGAAGAGGTTGAACTGCTGGAAGACCATGCCGATGCCCCGCCGCCGCGCCGTCAGCCGGCGCTCGCTCGCGGGCACCAGCCGGCCGTCCGGCCCGCCCGGCATGTGGGAGTAGGGCTCGCCGTCCACGTGGATGACCCCGTCGGTCACCCGCTCCAGCGTCATGAGCAGCCGCAGGATCGTCGTCTTGCCCGACCCGCTCGGCCCGATCAGCGTCACGCGCTCGCCGCGCCCGACCGTCAGGTCGAGCCCGTCGAGCACGGTGTGCTCCCCGTACCGTTTCGTCACCCGGTCGAACCGGACCGCCTCGGGGACGGATGTCTCAGCGGGCAAGGCGTGCCTCCAGTCGGCGTACCAGCAGGGACGTGGGCCAGCTCGCGAGCAGGAACACCGCGGCGGCCAGGGTGAGGCTCTCCAGATAGGCGAAGTGGGTGCTGCCGAACGTGTTCGCCTCGTGCACCATCTCGTGCACCGTGATCACCGACAGCAGGGGCGTCTCCTTGAACATGGAGACGGCGTAGTTGCCCAGGGGCGGCAGCACCTTGCGCACCGCCTGCGGCAGCACGACCGCACGCCACACCCGCCGGCGCGGCAGCGAGAGCGCCGTGCACGCCTCCCACTGGCTCCTCGGTACGGCGTCGATGCCCGTCCGGTACACCTCGGAGAGATACGTCGCGTAGTGGACGCCCAGGACCAGGACGCCCAGCGCGAGCGCGTCCAGGGCGGGCACCAGCACCCACGCGGCGAACAGCTGTACCAGGAGCGGTGTCGAGCGGACGAACGCGGCCGCCCCGCTGACCGGCAGTGCCAGCCACCGGGGGCCGGCGCGCTGGACCAGGGCGAGGACCAGCCCGAGCGCCGCTGCCACGGCGAAGCCGAGCGCGGTCGCGGCCAGCGTCACGCCGAAGCCCTTCAGCACGGCGGGCAGTGCGGCCCACGCCGCTTCCCCGTCCCACATCACGCACCCCCGCCCTGCCCGAGCCGGGCCTTCGCGGCCCGCTCCAGCGCGTTCATCAGCAGGCTCAGGACCATGGCCAGAGCCCCGTACACCACGAGGAGCAGTACGTACGCCGCCGCCGTGTCGCCCGTCGCCGACCGCAACTGGTCGATCTCGAAAGTGAGGTCCGGCACCGTGACCAGCGAGAGCAGCGGCGTCGCCTTGAGGAGCTGGACGAGCAGGTTCTTGAACGGGGCGACCATCAGGGCGTGCGCCTGCGGCAGGACCACCCGGCGCAGCCGGAGCCCCGGCCCCATGCCGAGCGCGACGGCCGCCTCGCTCTGCGCACGGGGCACCGCCGCGACCGCCCCGCGCACCACCTCGGCGCCGTACGCCCCGTAGTTGAGCCCGAGCGCGAGGACGGCGCAGGCCAGCGGCTCCAGGCGGAAGCCGAGGATGGGCAGCGCGAAGAACAGCCAGAACAGCTGTACGTACAGCGAGGTGCCGCGGAAGAACTCGACGACGAACCGCGCTCCGCCGCGTACCGGCCACCGGGCGGAGCGCGACAGCAGCCCGAGCGCGTAGGCGAGCACGAGGGCGAGTGCCGCTCCCAGCACCGTCGCCTCCACGGTGACGAGGAGCCCCTCGCCGAGCCGGGGCAACGCCTGCCGGACCTCCGGGAGGAAGTCCGTGGCGAAGCGCTCGGGGAAGTCCGCGGCCAGGGGTCCGCCCGAGCCGGTGGCGAGCCGGATCGGGAACCCGCTCATGCCGGCCACCCGCTCAGGCCGCGCACAGGTCGGCGGTGCGCAGGGAACGCGGCGGGACCTCGCGCGCGGTGAAGCCGTAGCGGCCGATGAGCTCCACATAGCGGGCCGGGGCACCGGTGATCTTCGCGAGCTCGCGGTCGAAGGCGTCCCGCAGCCCGTCCGCCCCTGGCCGGAACACGGCGCCGCCCGCGCTGAACTGCCGTACGCCGTCGATCTCCGGGAAGAACGGGGCAGCCACCTCCACGGCGGCGCTCCGGTTGGTCCGCGCGAGCCAGCGCAGCGAGATGCCCGTGAGCGCGAAGGCGTCGATCCGGTCCGCGAGCAGCGCGTCCAGACCGTCCTGCTGCTTGGCCAGGGTCTTCACCGCCCCGTCGGGCACGCCCGCGGCCTTGGCGTACGAGGCCTCCACCGCGGCGGTGAGCACACCCACCGTGGCGCCCTTCGCCTTGCAGGACGCGAAGTCGGTCAGGCCCTTGGGGTTGCCCTTGCGGACCATCAGCGCGGTGGGGGAGACGAACTCCGGCTCCGAGAAGATCACCTTGGCGCAGCGCTCGGGTGTGATCGACATGCCCGCGCTGACCACGTCGAACCGGTCGGCGAGCAGCCCGGGTATCAGGGTGCCGAACTCCGTGAGCGTCGGCCGCAGTTCCGGCACGCCCAGCGCCTTGAAGATCTCCCGGTGCAGCGTCGGGGCCTCACCGGTGAGCTCGTCGCCGTCCCGGAACCCGTACGGGGCCTCGCCGGCGAAGCCCACCCGGACGAAGCCGCGTTCGCGGAGCCGGGCCAGGAGCCCGCCGTCGTCCTTCGGCGCTCCCGTCCCGGCCTGGGTGCGGCTGCAGCCCGTCACGGCGAGGCCGGACGCCACGGAGAGTGCGGCGCCGAGCCGCACGGATCTGGTCAGAAAGCCGCGGCGGTCGAACGGAGCGGGACTGGGCATGACCGTCCTCTTCTTCGGTGGAGGGGGGAGGTTGGCGAGGGCGCGGGGTGTCAGCCGACGGGGGTGAGCTCCCGCGCGGCGATGAAGGAGGGCCGCCGGACCGGAGCGGCGAACGGGGCCTCCGGCGCGTTCTCGACGCTGTTGAACACCAGGAACACGTTGCTGCGCGGATACGGGGTGATGTTGTCGCCCGAGCCGTGCAGCGCGTTGCAGTCGAACCAGGTCGCCGATCCCGCCGGGCCCGTGAAGTGACGGATGCCGCAGGCGTCGGCGAAGGTGGTGAGGGATTCGTGGGACGGCGTCCCGGCGTCCTGCATCCGCAGCGACTGCTTGTAGTTGTCGCGTGGCGTCTCGCCCGCGCAGCCGAGGAAGGTCCGGTGCGAACCCGGCATGATCATCAGGCTGCCGTTGGTGGTGTGGTTCGGGGTGAGCGCGATCGAGACCGAGACGGTCCGCATGCGCGGCAGGCCGTCCTCGGCGTGCCAGGTCTCGAAGTCGGAGTGCCAGTAGAAGCCGCTGGCGCCGAAGCCGGGCTTGACGTTGACCCGCGACTGGTGGACGTACACGTCGGAGCCGAGGATCTGGCGGGCGCGCCCCACGACCCGCGGGTCGGCGGCCAGCCGGGCGAAGACCGGACTCGTCTTGTGCACCTCGAACACGGAGCGGATCTCCTGTGAGCGGGGTTCGACGACGGCCCGCTCGTCCTGCCGCACCTCCGGGTCGGCCAGGATCCGGTCCAGCTCGGAGCGGAGCTCCACGACCTCGTCCGGGGCGACGAGTTCGTCGACCGTGGCGAAGCCGTCGCGCTCGAAGTCCTCCAGCTCGCGCGCCCAGAAGGGACCGGGGGTGCCGGGGGAGGACCAGACGACGGGGTCCTTGCGGCCGATCAGCACCTCCTTGGGGCCGCGGGTGGGGTAGAGGTCGACGGGACGGGTGGGTGCGGAGGTCATGAGGGCGGGTGCCTTCCTTTCCCTGCTCGTGTACGGGGGTGTGGGCTCCGGACGGGCTCAGTCCTGGCCGGGCTCGGTGAGGAGCGGGTAGACGCCGTTCTCGTCGTGGTCCTCGCGGCCGGTGACCGGCGGGTTGAAGACGCAGAGGCAGCGGAAGTCCTGCTTGACCTTGAGGGAGTGCCGCTCGTGGCCGTCGAGCAGGTACATGGTTCCGGGCAGGATGGTGTACGTGCGGCCCGTCTCGTGGTCGGTGAGCTCGGCCTCGCCGGCGGTGCAGACCACGGCCTCGACGTGGTTCGCGTACCACATGGAGGTCTCGGTCCCCGCGTACAGCACGGTCTCGTGGAGGGAGAAGCCGACGCGCTCGCGGGCGAGGACGATGCGCCGGCTCTCCCAGGTGCCGGACGCGGCCCTCACGTGCCGTTCGGTGCCGTCGAGCTCGTCGAAGGTACGGACGATCATCGGTCGCCTTTCGCTGGGGGAAGGGGGAAGGGGGAGTGGCCGGAGGGGTCAGGCGGAGCGGCGGTCGGCGGTGTGCCGCACGGAGCGGGCCAGGATGCCGAGGCCCTCGTCGAGCTCGTCGTCGGTCGCGGTCAGCGGAGGCAGCAGCTTGACCACCTCGCCGCGCGGACCCGAGGTCTCCAGGAGCAGCCCCAGCTCGAAGGCCCGCCGGCACACGGCCTCGGCACGCGCCCCGTCGGTGAACTCGAGCCCCCACACGAGGCCGCGACCCCGTGCGGAGAGCGCCGTCCGCCCGTCGTCCCCGCACAGGTCGAGCAGGGCGCGCTCGACGCGACCGGCCCGGCCCAGCGTGCGCTCGCGCAGCCCGGTGTCGCCCCAGTACGCGTCGAGGGCGGCGGTGGCGGTCACGAAGGCGGGGTTGTTGCCGCGGAACGTGCCGTTGTGCTCGCCCGGCTGCCACAGGTCCAGCTCGTCGCGGAAGAGGCAGAGCGCCATGGGCAGGCCGTAGCCGCTGATGGACTTGGAGAGGGTGACGATGTCGGGGGTGATGCCCGCCTCCTCGAAGGAGAAGAAGTCGCCGGTGCGGCCGCAGCCCATCTGGATGTCGTCCACGATCAGCAGCATGTCGCGGCGGCGGCACAGATCGGCCAGCTTGCGCAGCCACTCGGCCCGCGCGACGTTGATCCCGCCCTCGCCCTGCACCGTCTCGACGATCACCGCCGCCGGGTGGTCGAGGCCGGAGCCGGGGTCCTCCAGGAGCCGCTCGAACCAGAGGAAGTCCGGCATCCGGCCGCCGAGGTAGTGGTCGAACGGCATCTGGGTGGCGTGGTTCAGGGGCACGCCCGCCCCGGCGCGCTTGGCGGCGTTGCCGGTGAGCGCGAGCGAGCCGAGGGACATCCCGTGGAAGGCGTTGGTGAACGACACGACCCCTTCGCGTCCGGTGACCTTCCGGGCCAGCTTCAGGGCGGCCTCCACGGCGTTCGTGCCCGTGGGCCCCGGGAACATCACCTTGTAGGGGAGTGCGCGCGGTTCCAGGACCGTCGTGCGGAACGCCTCCAGGAAGGCGCGTTTGGCGGTCGTCGACATGTCCAGGGAGTGGGTGACTCCGTCCGCGGCGAGGTAGTCGAGGAGCGCCCGCTTGAGGACCGGGTTGTTGTGGCCGTAGTTCAGCGAGCCGGCCCCGGCGAAGAAGTCCAGGAAGGGCCGCCCGTGCTCGTCGTACAACCGGCTCCCCTGGGCCCGCTCGAAGACCACGGGCCAGGCGCGGCAGTAGCTGCGTACCTCGGATTCGACGGTCTCGAAGACGGACGGGGCGGCGATGTCGGTGAGGGTGGTCACGGTTCTCCCGTAGGTGGGTGGAGCGGAGTGGGTGCGGCGGCGTGTGCGCGGAGCCACGCCGTCCGAGGTCAGGGCGTCGCGGCGGGGGTGTCCCGGGCGTCAGCGCGCCGGCAGGGCGATGCGGTAGAGCACTTCGGGTTCGTGGGAGGCGTCGGCGGGGGGAAAGGCGGCGGGCGGGAACAGCACCTCTCGGGTCACGACCGCGCCGTGGCGACGCGCGTACGCACGGAAGAGCCGGTCGGAGGCCACGTTCCCCGGTGTGACGGTCGCCTCGACCAGGCTCAGCCCGTGTTCCGCCGCCACGCGGGCGGACAGGGCGTCGAGCAGTGCTCCGGCTACCCCGGATCCGCGGTGTGAATCCTCGACGGCGACCTGCCAGACGAAGAGGGTGCGCGGTGCCTCCGGCCGCAGGTATCCGGTGACGAAGCCGACCGGCCGCCCGGACGCGTCACGGGCGACGGCGGTGGTGTCGGCGAAGTCCCGGCACCACAGGAGGTAGCTGTAGGGAGAATTGAGGTCGAGTTCCCCCGTGCCGCGAGCGATGCGCCAGAGCTCGGCACCGTCCGCCACCTCGGCACGTCCGATGGTGAGGTCCTTGATCGGGGATGTCGCGTGGGCAGTGGTCATGGGCGCCGAAGCTACCGAGTTGATCAGCGAACTGCCTCGACCTGAGGGCTTGTGCGGGGTCGGCGGGCGTGATAGTTGCGCGACGGGTCCCGAAGGGGTGAATCCGCGCTGGGCGCCCCGTGAAAACCATACAAACGGCACTGAACTACCCGTTTATAACGGCTGGGTAACGGCTCCTCGGTGTCCATTCCGCCCTTGCTCAAGGTATGGGAATATCCCGCGCTTCAGGTTTGGATACGGTGGGCGGGGTGAGACGTACGGGTTCGGCGGACGAAGCCCGCCGGAGCCCTCTGCGCCTCGCCGTGACTCGGAGGGAATCGGCCGACCGGGCCATTCCGGGGCCTTTGACCCGGCCCCGGATGTGAACCTCCGCCGCCTTCGGGGTAAAACCATGACCAACACCCCTCTCATTCGAACGGACACGCGCGCGTTGAGCATGCTTCCCGGATCACGTGTCCCAGGCAGAACCTGGACCATCCGACTCACCGGCAACGCGGACCACTCCGCCACGGTCACCTGTACGACGGAGGGCTGCCGCATGCCCGCGCGGTCCAAGGACATCGCGGGCATGCGCGCCTTCGCCCGCGAGCACGCCCGCGCCCACGCCCGTCTCGCCGCCCCGCGCCCGAACGCCGCCTGCGCGTGCGGGGCGAGCGGCTGCCGCCACCACACGGCGCGTGCCACGTGCACGGGGACGACGCTGCTCGTCCTGATCCACAACCCGATCGTCGCCGAGGTCTGGACCCTCGCCGAGATCTGCCAGGCCTGCGCGCCCCACATCACGCACGCCACCGTCCTCGCGGGCGGCCGGACCGTGGCCGCCCAGCCGAGCCCCGGCGCGGCGCGGACCGCTCCCGCCACCCCCGCGGGTCCGCCGCCGGTGGCCGTCGGCTTCTCGTCGCCGGGTGCCGCCGGGGGCGAGGCCCCGACCCCGCCCGCGGGCCGGCGCCGCACCGGCCGGGGCAAGCCGCGCGGCAACCGCTCGGGCCGCGGCCCGTTCTGACGGGCGCTCCCGCCTGTCACGCCCTCCGGGCCCGGACGGCGCCCGGCCGGCGACGCCGGGCGGCCCCTCACCTCATCCCGCCGCGCCCTTGCGTGCCCGGAAGGCCGCGGCCTTGGTGCGGTTCTGGCAGGCGGTCGAACAGAACTGACGCGCCGCGTTACGCGAGGTGTCGACGTAGACGCGGTCGCAGCGGTCGGCCCGGCAGACGCCGAGCCGGCCGGCGAGGCTGCCGCCCACCGCCAGCGCGAGCGCCGTGGCGCAGCCGGCGGTGCAGCCCGCGGCGAAGGTCTCGTCGGCGCCGTGGAAGTGCAGCTGCCAGGGCTCGCCCTCGCGCCGGTCCAGGTGCGGCCGCGCGCCGCTGAGCCGCAACAGGTCGTTGACCGTGGCGGCGGCCGCGTCCAGGTCGCCGTCCTGCACGGCCTGGAAGACCGTGCGCATGCGCCCCGACGCCGCGACGAGGTACTCCGCCTCCGCCCCGTCCGTGGTGCGCGGGAGCGAGGACGAGGCGCGGGGCACCGCCGCTTCGACGGCCGCCGACAGGTCGGCTCCGCGCGGTGCAGGGTAGGCCCGACCGTGCGCCTCGCCTTCGGTCAACGTGTTCACGAGCGCCACCGCCTGATCCAGCAGCACCGCCACGTGACTGTCGAACATCACTTGACCAGTCACCCCCTCGATGGTCTGATACGTGACTGACATTACTTGATTCGACGGTTACGCGAGGGGGGTCGGCGCATGCCGAGGGTCGTGTGGTTACTGGTGATCGCGCGGGCGATCAACAAGCTGGGGGCCTTCTCCCTGCCGTTCCTGACGGTGCTGATCAGCAGCGACTTCGACGCGAGCGTGACCACCGCCGGGCTGCTCTCGGCCGCGTTCGGCCTCGCGACGATCCCCTCACGGCTGGCCGGCGGCCGCCTCGCGGGAATCCTCGGGCGCCGCCGCACCATCGTGCTCGGCCTCACCGGCTGCGCCGTCGCGCAGGTGGCGATCGCCGCCGCCGGCTCCCTGCTCCAGGTCGCGATCTTCGCGGTCGTCCTCGGACTCGCCTTCGAGCTGTACGAGCCCCCGAGCCAGGCGATGATCGCCGACGCCGTCGGCCCCGCCGACCGGGTCCGTGCGTTCAGCCTGCTCAACGCCGCGCTGGCCGTCGCCGGCACCGGCGCGGGCCTGATCGCGGCGGCCGTCGGCCGCTGGGACCTGCGCTGGCTCTTCGTCGTCGACGCGCTCACGTGCCTGGCCTGCGCCGTCGCCCTGCGCCTCGTCCTGCCCGCGGACCACCCGGGCCGCCGCCCGGCCGCCGCCGGTGAGGACCTCGGCGTGCCGGTCCACCCCTGGCGGGACCGGGCGCTCTGGGCCATGTTCGGGTGCGGCACGGTCTTCGCGCTCGTCGCCATGCAGGTCGTGATGGGGCTGCCGCTGACCCTCGCCCGCCGCGACCTCGAACCCGCCGACGCGGGACTGCTGTTCACGGCCTCGGCCGTCATCGTCGTGGCCGCCCAGCCCGCCCTGCGGCTGCGCAAGATCGCCGCGCTCTCCGACACCGCCGCCCTGGCCCTCGGGTACGCGCTGATGACGCTGGGCCTGGCGGGGTACGCCCTCGCGTCCTCCCTGACCGCGTTCCTGATCGGCACCGGGTTGTGGAGTCTGGGAGAAGTGTTCGTCCTGGGCCGGGTGTTCGGCGTCGTGGCGGCCCTGGCCCCGCCCGGCGGCTCGGACCGCTATCTCGCCGCGTACGGCATCAGCTGGGGCATCGCCACGACCGCGGCCCCGATCACCGCCACCCAGCTCCTCGACCGTTTCGGTCCGACGGCCCTGTGGGCCTGCACGGCTGCTCTGTGTCTCGTCCTCGCCGCCGCGCAACCGCTGCTGGTCGCCCCCTTGATCGGCCGGGAGCGCCCGGCCGGACCGGTCCCGGAGGCCGACCCCGCCGCCGGCCGCCCCAAGCCCGCCCGCGCGGACTGAGAGCGGGGCGCGGGCCGGGGGGAAGGGGGGAAGGGGCCGGGGTGCGAGGGTCAGGGACAGGGGGCAGGCGGCAGGTGCCGCGGGGTTCAGGCGCCGGGCGTCATGTCGTACGTGACCCACATCGTGCGGGTCGCCACCTGGTCGTACTTCGCGCGGGCGCGGTGGTTGTCGTCGGCGGTGATCCAGCGGACGACGCTCCAGCCGCGCTCGGCGGCGATCTCGCGCAGCGCTCCGAGGAGCCGGTCGGCGGCGCCGGAACCCCGGCTCTCCGGGGCGACGAACAGGTCGTCCAGGAAGCACCCCGTGGTCGCCGAGAGCGGGCGCGCGAAGGGCCGGTAGTGCGCGAGGCCGATGAGCCGCCCGTCGAAGTCCTCGGCGACCAGGGCGTTCACCTCGTGTCCGGCGTCGTGGATCCACGCCCAGACCTGCTCGGCGGCCTCGTCGGTCTGCTCGACCCGGTAGAACTCGGCGTAGCCGCGGTAGAGGGCACGCCATTGCGTGAAGTCCTCGGTGGTGGCGGCACGGACCTTGATGTCGGTCGACATGGACTCACACTCTCTCGCTCTTGCGGGTGGCACGGTGCCGCGGTGCCGCGGTGCATCGGTGATGCGGAATCCGCGGGTTCCGCACGGAGTCGATCATGCGGGTCCGGCGCCGCCGCCACCCCTGACGCGGCGTCCAAAGAGGCGCCCCCCGAGCGCCACGATGGACAGTTGGCGCCCGGGCGACACCGCGCCCGTGCGGCGGCGTCAGGCGGCCTCCAGAAGTGCGGCGTCCAGCCGGTCCAGGACGCCCGGCCAGCCACGGCCCATGTCTTCCCGTGCCTGTCGGCCCATCGGGGAGTCGAGGTCGAACCCGCTGTGGGTGAGCAAGAGGCGCGTGCCCGTGCCCTCCGGTTCCAGTCGCCAGGTGATCGTGGTGTCGAGCGTGCCCTCGGCGAACCGGTAGGCGAGCAGCCGCTCGTCCTCGACGGCCGTGACCTCGCACTGCTGGCTGCCGAAGGCGCCCATGTCCAGAAGGAAACGATGGCCGACGAGCGGCTTGACATCTCCGGCGGCCCACCAGCGGGCGTGCAGCTCGGGATCGGTCAGCGCACGCCAGACCGCGGCCGGCGGGTGGGCCAGGAAGCGGGCGCAGTGGATGGTGTCGGGGGCGGTCCCGGTCATCTCGGGTTCTCCTCGTCCAGAAGGTCGGCCAGGGCGTCCATGCGCTGGTCCCAGTAGTGCTCGAACGGGTGCAGCCACCGGCTCACCTCGGCCAGCGGCGCCGGCTGGAGGTGGTAGAAGCGGTGCCGCCCCCGCGGCTCCTCACGCACGAGGCCGGCGGTCTTGAGCACCGAGAGGTGCTCGGAGACCGCCGGCCTCCCGAGCTCGAACATCGCGGCCAGCTCACCCGTGGAGCGGGGCCCCTCGCGCAGGCTTTCGAGCAGTCTGCGGCGTACCGGATTGGCCAGCACGCCGAACACGTCGGTCGGCATGCCTCCACCATAGGTCGGAAAATTCCGACGCGTCAAACTTTTCCGACGCGTTCTGGTGGCCCACCCGCCGCCGGCCCCTCACCCGAACCAGCGCCCGGACCCGGCCCTACTCCTCGACCGTGATCGCCTGTACGGGACAGGCGCGGGCGGCCTCGCGGACCAGCGGTCCCTCGGCGTCGTCCGCGCGGTCCGGGACGACGGTGCCGAAGCCGTCGTCGTCCTGGGTGAAGAAGTCGGGGGAGGTCAGGGCGCACTGTCCGGCGCCGATGCAGATGTCCCCGTCGATCGAGATGCGCATCCGTGCGGGTCCTTTCACCATGTGACAGGGAGTTCGAGCATGCCCTGGATCGTGTCGCCCGGCTTGAACGGGATCTCCTCGGCGGGTACGGCGAGCCGGAGCCCCGGCAGGCGCCGCAGCAGGGTCCCGAGCGCGATCTCCATCTCCGCGCGGGCCAGGTTCTGTCCCAGGCACTGGTGGATGCCGAAACCGAACGCCAGGTGGTGGCGGGCCGGGCGGGCCCAGTCCAGGGCGTCGGCGTCGGCGTAGGCGGCGGAGTCCCGGTTGATGACGGAGGTGGAGAACACCACCCCCTCGCCCGCGCGGATCACCGTGCCGTCGATCTCCACGTCCTCGCGCGCGACCCGCAACAGCCCGTCCGCGATCGACAGGAACCGCAGCAGCTCCTCCACGGCCGCCGGTACGAGCCCGGGGTCGGCCCGCAGCTCGGCCAGCCGCTCGGGGTGGCGCAGCAGGGTGAACGTACCGAGCGAGATCATGTTCGCGGTCGTCTCGTGTCCGGCGACCAGCAGGATCGTGGCCAGCTGCACCAGTTCCTGGCGGTCCGGCCCGCCGTCCTGGAGCTGCCGGGCCACCAGGTCGTCGAGCACCCCCTCGCCGGGCTTCTCCCGCTTCCGCTCGATCTGGTCGCCGAGGTAGCCCTCCAACTGGGCGAGCGCCTCCTCGGCGTCCGCGCCCGTCGGGCCGCGCAGCAGCCGCCGGGACTGCGCCTCGAAGAAGTCGTGGTCCTCGTAGGGCACGCCCAGCAGGTCGCAGATCACGATCGACGGCACGGGCAGCGCGAACGCGCTCACCAGCTCGGCGGGCGGGCCCGCCGCCTCCATCGCGTCCAGGAGCCCGTCCACGGTCGACTGGATGCGCGGGCGCAGCCGCTCGGCGCGCTTGAGCGTGAAGCTGGGGATCAGCATCCGGCGCTGGGCGTTGTGCTCGGGGTCGTCCCAGCCGAGCAGTGCGGCCCGCCGTGACCTGCGCAGGTTCGCTGCCCGCTCGGTCGGCAAGGGGAAATCGGGCCGGGTGGAGTCGGTGGACAGGCGCGGGTCGGAGAGCAGTGCGCGGGCGGTCGCGTGTCCGGTGACGGCCCATACCGGGCGCCCGTCCCAGAGTGTCACCCGCGACAGCGGGCGCTCCTCGCGCAGCGGCTCGTAGGCGGTCGGCGGGTGGTAGGGGCAGGTCCGGTCCTGGGGGAACGCAACGGCTTCCGTCATGGGGGGCCTCGCAAGGGCGAATCGGTGGCTCTGACGTGGGTTGCCGTCTCCACTACATGCCTCAGGCACCTATCTGGTCTACGCACAGTTCGGCCAATCCACCGGAAGGGGGGTCGTCCGTTCGGCTTCCGGTCGGCTTCCGTCCGTGCCGTTCACCGGCGTGCATCCGACGGCGACCGGGGCGGCGGACGGGGGTGCGGACGGGGGTGCGGACGGGATTGTGGACGGGACGCCGGGCCGGCGCGGCGGGCCGAAGCGGCGACCGGGGGTGGCGCCGGAGCATGAGAAGAGCCCGGCCTCGTACACGGGGGAGGTACGGGGCCGGGCCTGAGAACACAGTACCGCCGAAACTCCCTTTCGTGGTGCGATGGCGGCAAATCGCCCCCGGCCTTCCGAAATCCGACGCCAGGAGCGGCTCCCTCCTCGCGGACCCCCGACGTCAAGACTTCACGCCGGGACAGGCCGAAATCCAAGTGCGAGGCCGGCAAAGGGACTTGTGTGTTCAGGATCTGAACGCACAGGGTCTTGACGGCGGCTCGTCGCGGCAGTTCACTCACGCCTCAGTTCCCTCGGACCAACGGCCCCACACGCTCTCCGGGAAAGGCCCCCGCATGCCCATGTCCTCCCCACCGCTCCGTCGCCCCCGGCTCGGCGTCGTCGTCGCCCTGGGCGCCGTGCTCTGTTCCGGTCTCGTGGCGCTGGCGCCGCGCACCGCCGCCGCCCAGACCGCCGCGCTGCCCACGGGTTGGGCGACCGTGGTCAACGCCGGCAGCGGAAAGTGCCTGGACGCCCGTGCCGCCGCGACCGTCAACGGGACCGCCGTGCAGCAGTACGCCTGCAACGGCACCGCCGCCCAGCAGTGGAGTCTGACCGCGACCTCGGACGGCTACGTACGGATCGGCAACCGCAACGACTCCGCCCAGGTCGTCGACGTCAGCGACGTCTCCACGGCGGACAACGCCGCCGTGCACCTGTGGAGCTACGGAGGCGGCCTCAACCAGCAGTGGCGGGCCGTCGACGACGGCGGAGGGGCGTACCGGTTCGTGAACCGCAACAGCGGGAAGTGCCTCGACGTCCCCGCCGCGTCCACGGCCGACGGTGTGCAGCTCGTGCAGTACACCTGCAACGGCACGGCGGCCCAGCGCTTCCAGGTGAACGCGGCGGACCTCCCTCCCGGTGACGTCGACCTCGGCCCCAACGTCGCCGTGTTCGACCCCTCGATGTCCTCCGCCACCATCCAGAGCCGCCTCGACACGATCTTCCGGGCCCAGGAGACGAACCAGTTCGGGCCCCAGCGGTACGCCGTGATGTTCAAGCCCGGCACCTATGCCAACGATGTCAACGTGGGCTTCTACACCCAGGTCCTCGGCCTCGGCCAGTCCCCGGACGCGGTGACGATCAACGGCGCGGTGCACGTGGAGGCGGACTGGTTCCCGCCGCAGAACGCCACGCAGAACTTCTGGCGCGGCGCCGAGAACCTCTCGGTCACCCCCTCCGGCGGCACCGACCGCTGGGCGGTCTCGCAGGCTTCGGCCTACCGCCGCATGCACGTCCGCGGCAACCTGGAGCTCAGCGACGGCGGCTGGTCCAGCGGTGGCTTCCTCGCCGACACCAGGATCGACGGCCAGGTCCGCTCGGGGACCCAGCAGCAGTGGCTCACCCGCAACGCCCAGCTCGGCAGCTGGACCGGCTCCAACTGGAACATGGTCTTCGTCGGCAGCCAGGGCGTCCCCGGCACCAGCTTCCCCAACCCGCCGTACACCACGGTCGACCGCACCCCCGTCGTCCGAGAGAAGCCCTTCCTGTACGTGGACGGCACCGGCGCCTACAAGGTGTTCGTGCCCGCCACGCGGACCGACTCCACCGCGACGAGCTGGGCGGCGGGCGTCCCCGCCGGCACCTCGCTCGGCATGGACGCGTTCTTCGTGGTGAAGCCGGGCGCGAGCGCGGCACAGATCAACGGCGCCCTCGCCGCGGGCAAGAACCTGCTGGTGACGCCGGGCGTCTACCACCTCGACCAGACCCTGCGGGTCACCCGCCCCGACACGGTGGTCCTCGGCCTCGGGCTCGCCACCCTCGTCCCTGACAACGGCGTCACCGCCATGACCGTCGCCGACGTCGACGGAGTGAAGCTCGCGGGCGTCCTCTTCGACGCCGGACCGGTGAACTCGCCGACCCTGCTGGAGCTCGGCCCGGCCGGCTCCGGCGCCTCCCACGCGGTGAACCCCACCTCGCTCCACGACGTGTACTTCCGCGTGGGCGGCGCGGCCGTCGGCAAGGCGACCACCAGCCTCGTCGTCAACAGCGACCACGTCATCGGCGACCACATGTGGATCTGGCGCGCCGACCACGGCACCGGCGTCGGCTGGAACACCAACACCGCCGACACCGGACTCGTCGTGAACGGCGACGACGTGACCATGTACGGCCTGTTCGTCGAGCACTACCAGAAGCACCAGACGATCTGGAACGGCAACGGCGGCCGGACGTACTTCTACCAGAACGAGATGCCCTACGACCCGCCGAACCAGGCGGCCTGGATGAACGGCTCCACCCAGGGCTACGCCGCCTACAAGGTCGCGGACTCCGTCACCAGCCACCAGGCCTACGGCCTCGGCAGCTACTGCTACTTCAACGTCAACCCCGGGGTCGCGGCAGAGCGCGCCTTCGAGGCCCCCGCCAACGCCGGGGTCCGCTTCCGCGACATGGTCACCGTCTCCCTCGGCGGCACCGGCACCATCCGCCACGTCGTCAACGACCGCGGCGGCCCCTCCAACGCGAGCACGAACGTCGCCAACCTGGTCACCTACCCCTGACGGAAGCGCCTTCGCCCCGCTTCTAGGGTGGGCGGACGATCACCGACCGTCCAGGAGGAGCCCATGCCCCCGCTCATGAAGCTGAGCGCGATCACCCTCGACTGCCCGGACCCCGAGGCCCTGGCGGCCTTCTACCGGGCGGTCACCGGGCTCGAACCCCACCCCACGTCGGACGCCGAGTTCGCGAGCCTCCTGCCGCAGGATGGACCGCTGCTCGGCTTCCAGCGGGTCGACGCCTACCGCGCCCCGACCTGGCCCGACCAGATCGTCCCCCAGCAGCTCCACCTTTGCTTCGACGTCGCCGACCTGGAGGAGGCCGAGGCGCGCCTGCTGGAGCTGGGCGCGGGCAAGCCGGCCGGGCAGCCGGACGAGGAGAGGTGGCGGGTCCTGACCGACCCGGCTGGACACCCCTTCTGCATCGTCGCGGTCTGATATGCGACAGAGCGCGCTGTTCATGTCCTTGAACGGCGCGCTCTCCGCTGCTCGACGTCGACGGTGTTCCCATCTTCCCCCTGGGGCGGCGCAGTTCGGCTGGGACGGTTGACCGCACTGGTTCAGACCTTTACTTTCGCAGTGCGAGAACACGACCAGAGTTCACATAGTCGAACTGGAGTCGCGATGCGAAGCCACCCCCACACCGGCCCCCACGCCCGCCCGCACCCCCACCGCCGTGCCCGCCGGGCGCTCGCCGCCGCCCTGCTGCTGGCCGTCCTCGGCGCCCTCGCCGGACTGCCCTCCGCGGGCCGGGCCGAGGCGGCGCCCAGCGCGTTCGTCCACCCCGGAGTCCTCGTCTCCCGCGGCCAGCTGGACTTCACCCGCGAGCAGGTCCAGGCCGGGGCCCAGCCATGGAAGGGCGCCTACGACCAGATGGCGGCGAGCAAGTACGCCTCGCTCACCCGTACGCCCAAGCCCCGGTCCGTCGTCGAGTGCGGCTCCTACTCCAACCCCAATCACGGATGCACCGACGAGCGCGAGGACGCCCTCGCCGCGTACACGCTCTCCCTCGCCTGGTACGTCACGAGGGACAGCCGCTACGCCCGGAAGGCGATCGAGATCATGGACGCCTGGTCGGCCGTCATCACCGACCACACCAACTCCAACGCCCCGCTCCAGACCGGCTGGGCCGGCTCCTCCTGGCCCCGTGCGGCAGAGATCATCCGCTACACCTACACGGGCTGGCCGCAGGACCGCGTCGACCGCTTCAAGACCATGCTCCGCACCGTCTACCTCCCCGAGGTCGCCAACGGCTCCCAGTCGAACGGCAACTGGGAGCTGAGCATGACCGAGGCCGCGATCGGCATCGCCGTCTTCCTGGAGGACCGGGCCGCGTACGACAAGGCCGTCGCCAAGTTCCGCGGGCGCGTCCCCGCGTACATCTACCTCGCCACCGACGGCAGCCTGCCGAAGGCCGCCCCGGGCAGCGGCCTGGACACCCGCGACGAGATCGTCCGCTACTGGCAGGGACAGACCACCTTCGTCGACGGCCTCACCCAGGAGACCTGCCGGGACCTCACCCACACCGGATACGGCCTGTCGGCCATCTCCCACATCGCCGAGACCGGTCGCATCCAGGGCCAGGACCTCTACCCGGAGGTCGCCGACCGGCTGCGCCACGCCCTCGGCCTCCAGTCGCGCTACGAGCGCGGCGAGACCCCGCCGAGCTGGCTGTGCGGTGGCACCCTCAGGGACCACCTCGGGCCCGTCACCGAGGTCGGCTTCAACGCCCTCCATCAGCGCATGGGTTACGCGATGTCCCACACCCAGGCGCTGACCGAGCAGAGCCGTCCGGCCGGTTCCAACAACCTCTTCGTCGCCTGGGAGACGCTCACCCACGCGGCCAACCCCCGCTGACCGGAGACGGGTCGGCCCGGCGCCGTGGAGAGGGACGGCGTACGGGCCGGCACCGCCCGGCTCAGCGGCGCGCCGCCCGGCTCAGCACCGTGGCGCCGGCGACCGGCACGGCCAGCGAGAGCCCCGCGAGCACCAGCAGCTCCATCGGCCCGATCCTGGAGCCGTAAAGGGACAGGACGGCGAGGACCACGACGAACGGGACGGCCGCGCAGGCGACCGTCGCGATCGCCTTCTGGCGGGTGCTCCACTGCGGGGAGCCCCACAGCAGCGCCAGGCCGACGAGCATGGCCGCCGCCCCGACGAACGAGTTGAACAGCACCAGCAGTCCGGCCACGGCGAGCAGGACCACGGTGAGGCGGGTGCGGCCGGGTCGGACCGCCGGTGCGGTGGCCGGCTCCTCCGCCAGCGCGGCGCCGGCGACGGCGCGGGGATCGCCCAGCCCGTCCAGGACCCGGCGGACCTGGATGTCCGTCTCGGCGCCGCTGACCTCGACGTGCTCGCGGAGGTCGGCGAGCAGCTCGGCCCTGCGCTCGGCGGGGAGTTCGGAGGTCTCGCGGGCGACGGCGTCGAGGTAGGCGGTCACCAGTGGATGGTCGATGGCGTTCATACGGATTCCCCCTGCGGGTCGTTGAGAAAATGGTCGACGGCGTCCCGGAACGACGGCCACGCCCGGGCGAGCTCGGCGAGGGCCGCATGGCCCTCGCCGGTCAGCGTGGCGGCGCCGGGCGGCGGCCCGCTCGGGGACTCGCGCAGCTGGGTGCCGGCGAATCCTTTTTGCGGCGCAGCCTCGACAGCCAGGGACGGAAAATGCCCTGACTGGTGGTCATGAGGCTGACCGCGGAGAGCTCGGCGAGCGGTTCGACACCGTGTCTCGGCGCGTCCCTGAGCGGCGCGAGGAGGCAGCGCTCCAGCACTCCCTCACGGAGCCGGCTGGGAACCTCGCCTCCCGTCCCGTTCTTTGCGTCGCCAGGAACCATGCAATGCAAGATAGTGCGGCCGCGCGTCTCCCCGCAAGCGTGGACGCGCCACGGGCGGTGTGTCCGTCGCGCGGACGCGTGGGCGTGGCCCCCAGACCGGCGAGGAGCCCGGCCTGGCCGGCCGGCACCTCGGAGAGGATCGACCGGGCGACGGAGAGCAGGTCCGCGATCGGCGGGGACACCCGACCCGACGCCCGGCGATCCCGGCACCCCGTACCCTCCACTGACCAGGCGCATCGCACGATGCGCGGCGACAACGGGGGACAGCACATGACATACCGGCGTGCGGCGATACCGGCACTGCTCGGGGGACTCCTGCTCACGGCACTCCTGTGGTGGGCGGGCGCCAGCGCGGACGCGCTCCACCTGCCGGGCAGCGGCGGCGCGCTCGGCGGGCAGACGGCCGCCGAACTCGAACGCTGGCTCGCCCCTTGGGCGTACGACCCGCCGACGGCGCTTCCCCTGGGCGCCGAGACGGCCGGTGGGACCGGCGACGCGGCGGTCACCGACAACGACCGCTACCTCTCGCTCTACACCACCGCCCTGCAGATCCGTTACTGCGCGCTGTTCGCCTTCTTCGTACCCGGGGCGCTGCTCCTGATCCGCCGTCTGCCGCCGGTGCAGGGTCGCACGCCCGCCACGGTGCTCGCGCTCTGGGCCTGGGCCATGGTCGCCGGAACCCTCGCGGTCGGCGTCTCCACCCCGTGGCTGATCGCCTCGATGGGCCGCGGCAGCTACCGCTTCCTGCCGCAACTCGCCGGCGGAATCGCCGCGGGCCGCCAGATGCTCGTGGTGACCGGGCTCGTCGTGGCGGCGGTGACCGCGCTCGTCGCGCGTGTCGCCGCCAAGGGCGCCGGCCCCCTCCCGCGCACACCCGTCCCCGCACGCGTCGCCCGCCGGGCCGCCACCGCCGGGACGGCCGTGATCGCGGTGTCGCTGGTGGTCCTCTCGTACGAGAAGGTCGCCGCAGCCCTCCAGTCGGTCCCCTCGCCCGGCGGACTGCTCGACGAACCGGGCGACCTGCTGCGCCAGTGGCTGCTGCTCGGCGCCTGGTCGACCCCGGCCGGCACGGCGTTCGACGACTGGCTCCTCTACCGCGCCGTCGACCTGCTGGTGCTCGCCCTCGTGTGGACGGCGCTGCGGCTGCTGCCCGGACTGCTCACCCGGGTCACCGTCCCCGCGATGGCGGCCGGGGCCGTGGGCGCGACCGTGCTCGCGCTGCTGGTGAGCCAGGTGCTGCGGATCGCCCTGGACACCACCGGCATGCGGTACGGACTCCTCTACGTCTCCGGCAACCTCGGCAACGGCGTACCGGCCGCCCTGACCTGGGGCGTCCTGGCGGGGGCCGTGGCGGCCCTGACGGTGAGGGCCGCCAGGGGCGGGCCGGAGCCCGCGGAAGCACTGGAGCCCGAGACGCCCACGGCGCCCGAGACTCCGGAGGCGAGGGCGACGGAGCGGCCCTGACGGAACGGGCCGGAGGACGGGTATGAGTGCGCGTACGAGGACGGGCGGTGCCGTGGGCGCGCGAACCCGGCGCGGCTATCTGCCGAGCCACCCCCGCAGCAGTCTGCTGACCGTCGGCATCGTCACGTACGTCATCAGGACGTTGAAGACGCAGGCGGTCAGGACGGTGCTCACTGCCAGGGGCAGCCCGGTGAGCCGAGGGACGAGGAAGTAGCCCCCGAGCAGGGAGACCGGGTAGATCGCGAGGGTCGCGCTGATCGCCATCTTCCACCGGGGCGGCGCCGGACGCGTCGAGCCCGGCTCGGCGAACCACGTCTCCATGCCCGTCAGCTTGCGGCGCGCGATCTCGGTGTGGTGGTGCCCCTCGCAGTGGGCGAACCAGGCCGCACGCTCCGGCGACTCCTGCCACACCCGGCAGGCCTCCGCGTCCCGGAACCGGTGGACGAGGAACCACGGGGCGTCACCGCCGGACGAACGGAAGAGCCCGTAACCCAGATGCCCGGGAAAGGCGGCCGCGCTGTCGAGAATGCCCTTCGCCCACTGCTCGAAGGCGGCTTCGTGGCCGGGCTCGACCCGACGGGCTATCAGCAGCGTCACCTCACCGGCGTCGGCGGGGACGGTCGCGTGCTCAAGGCTCACCGCGGTCACTACAGCTCCTGATGGTCACGCCGCGCCGCCCGCCACCCTACGCGGTCGGCGGCCGGGACCCCGCTCTCGGGCCTGCCCCCCGGTTCGCCCACGGAAGGCGCCCCGGGATACTGCCCCCATGACCGGCACCCCTCGCCCCGCACCGGCGCCCCCGCCCCCGTTCGACCCCGAACTGCGTGTGGCGCTCGGCGCCTTGGGGGAGGCGGCGCGGGAGCCGTACACGCCGGAGAACCTCGCCGCCCGGCAGGAGCGGGACGCGGCGGCGCGGCCCCGGCCGACCGTCGAACAGCTCCGGGCCGACGGGCGCTTCGAGGTGGCGGAGCTACGGGCGCCCGGCGGGCCCGGCGGCCCTGAGGTCACGCTGGTGAGCGCCCGCCCGGCCGGCACGGACGGCCCGCTGCCGCTGCTGTACTACCTGCACGGCGGCGGCATGATCATGGGCAACGCGTGGTCCGTCCTCCCGCAGCTGCTCCGCGGGTGGGCGCTCCCGCTGGAGTCGGCCGTGATCTCGGTCGAGTACCGCCTGGCACCGGGCACGCGGTACCCGGGACCGCTGGAGGACTGCTACGCGGGGCTCGTCTGGGCCGCCGCGAACGCCGCCGCTCTCGGCATCGACCCGGACCGCATCGTCATCGGCGGCAAGAGCGCCGGCGGCGGACTCGCCGCCGCGCTCGCCCTGCTCACCCGCGACCGCGGCGGACCCGCCCCGGTCGGGCAACTGCTCCTGAGCCCGATGCTCGACGACCGGGGCGACACGTTCTCCAGCCATCAGATGGCCGGTGTCGACACCTGGGACCGGAGCTCCAACGCGACCGCCTGGCAGGCGCTGCTGGGCGACCGGTACGGCACCCCGGACCTGCCGCCCCACGCGGCACCCGCGCGGGCGACCGACCTCTCCGGCCTGCCGCCGGCGTATGTCGAGGTCGGCTCCGCCGAGACGTTCCGGGACGAGGCAGTGGCCTACGCCGACGCGATCTGGCGGTCAGGCGGCCAGGCCGAACTCCACGTGTGGCCCGGCGCCTTCCACGGCTTCGACACCGTGGCCCCCGGTGCCGCCCTCAGCCGGGACGCGCGCGACGCCCGCACCCGCTGGCTGAGGCGCGTCCTCGCGAGGGCGGTGCAGAGCTGACCGGTCGAGGACGGGGCGTGCGCGCGGGCGGGCCCGGGGCCGTGTCGACTACTGCGGGTCCCGGTTGGGGGCCCACGCGCTCCAGGAGCCGTCGGCTCCGCGCTCGCGGAACCAGCCGTGGCCGTCCGTGCCGATGACGTGGATGGAGAACTGCCAGGGCAGCGACTGCTGCCACACGGAGGTGACGACACCGCTCATCGCCACGCCGCCCATCGACAGCCAGCTGCTCCAGTCGCCGTCGGAGTCGGTCCAGCGGGTCCACACGGAGCGGTCGGGGTCGACCACGAAGACCTGCTTGGTCCCGTCCGGGAGGACCTTGGTGTTGACGCCGTACTCGCAGATGTAGGCGTGACCGCCGGTCTTGCAGCCGGTGGCGGCCTGAGCGGTCGACGGCACGGCCACGGCGAGCCCTGCGACGGCGGCGAGGGTCACGAGGGTGGCCTTGAACTTCTTCATGGATACGGATTCCCTGACATGCGTGCGTGAAGGGTGACGACGACGATCCTGCGCGACACCTCTCACGCCTCGCTCACGTTCCGCTTGCGTCCGCGGATCCCTTGGGGAGCGCTCCAGCGGTGGCGCCCGCTCGGCGCGCACGGCTCCTCCGGGCCAGGGGCCCGGCAGGCCCGCGGATAGGATGGGAGCACCGCGGCCCTACGGTGCGGCCGCCGGGGGCGAGGGGAGCGGGCGTGCGTCAGTTGGGCGAGCTGGAGGCGGAGATCATGGACCGCCTGTGGTCCTGGGGCCGCCCCGCCACCGCGCGCGAGGTCCTCAACGACCTGAACAAGCAGCGCCCCCTCGCGTACAGCACGGTCAAGACCGTCGCCGACATCCTCTACGGCAAAGGCATGCTGACCCGTGAGAAGGACGGCCGCGCCTGGCTCTACGAGCCGACGTGCACCCGGCAGCAGTACACCGCCGCCCGCATGCAGGACGCCCTGGAGGGCAGCCCCGACACGGCCGGAGTGATGGCCAGCTTCGTCGAGCAGATCTCAGCGAGCGAGGTGGAGGCCCTGCGCGCCGCTCTGCGCGCCGCCAAGCGCCGGAGCGAGTCGTGATCACCGCCGCCGTGCTCGCCGGGTACGCCGTGCTCGTCGGCGCCGCCGCTCCCCACCTCCTGGCCCGGGCCCGCTGGCCGCACCGCGCGCCCGTCCTCGCCGCAGCGGTCTGGCTGCTGCTGATGGTCACCTTCGTCGTCTCGGCCGCACTCGCCGTCTACCACCTCGTGATGACGGAGCAGCACGTCCACGACGGTCTGACGGGCCTGCTCAGCCTCTGCGGACTCACCGAGGACACCCCGGCGGGCGCCGCCACGGACCCGACCCTCCGGGACTCCGCCGTCCTCCTCGCCCCGACCGGTGTCGTCCTCCTCCCCGTCTTCTGGCTGCTGCGCACGGCCTGGACGGCACGGGCCGAGCGGCGCCGTCAGCTCGAAGCGCTCCGGCTGATCGGCCGCTCCTCGACCACGTACGGGGCGACGATCGTCGAGCACCCCGTCGCCGCGGTGTACTGCCTCCCGGCGCGGCTGGCCCGCGTCGTCGTCACCCGGGGCGCCCTCGACGCCCTGGACGACGAGCAGTTGCGCGCCGCCCTCGCGCATGAACGCGCCCACATCGACGGCCGCCACCACTTGGTCCAGATGGTGCTGCGGGCGTTCGCGCGGGCGTTTCCGAAACTGCCGCTCGCCCGGCACGGGCAGGAGCAGACGCTGCTCCTCCTGGAGATGGCCGCGGACGACCACGCCCTGCGCCTGCACTCGCGGGACGCCCTCGCGACGGCGCTGTGCGAGGTGGCGGCGGGGCGCGTGCCCCGGACCGCCCTGGGGATGGGCGGCCCTAGCGCGCTGATCCGGCTGCGGCGGGTCCTCACCCCGCAGCCGCGGCCGCACGGCGCGACCCGGCTCGGCGTCGCCCTCGCGGCGGCCGGGGCCCCGCTGTTCCCGATGCTCCTCGGCTGCGGCCCCTTCTGACCCTGGACCCGCCCCCCGGGGTCAGAGCCTCACGCCCCACATGAACGGCATCCCGCTGCGCGCGATCGACTCGTACCGCACCTGCGCCCCGGGCTTGGGGGAGTGCAGGATCTGCCCGTTGCCCGCGTAGAAGCCCACATGGCTCAGGTCGGTCCGCATGATGATGAGGTCGCCCGGCCGCAGGTCGCCGAGCGAACCGATCCGGGTGCCCACGTTCGCCTGCGCCTGGGACGTACGGGGGATGGTCACGTTCGCCTGCCGGAAGGCCCACGACGTCAGCCCCGAGCAGTCGAAGGACCCCGGACCGGCGGCCCCCCACACGTACGGCATCCCGACCCTGCTCTTGGCCGCGGCGAACGCGGCGGCGGCGCGCGACGACGCGCTCGACTCGTTGCCGAGGTCGGCCCGGGCGCCCGCCCGGTCGGCACGGTCCTCCGCCCGGGCGATCCGCGCCCGCTCCTCGGCGGAGAGGGTGTTCAGCAGCTTCCGGGCCTTCTCCAGCTTGCCCTGCACCTCCGCCTTCTTGCGGCGCTGCTCACCGCGGGTGGCCTCCAGCTCGGCCAGCTTCCGCGCGGCCTCCGTGCGCTGCTGCTGGAGCTCCCGGCGCTGCGCCTCGAAGAGCTGGAGCGCGTTCACGTCCCGCTCGCCGAGGCGCTGCTGCAGACTCGCGCGTTCCAGGAAGGTGTCGGGGTCCGCGGAGAGCATCAGCCGCATCGACGGATCGAGCCCGCCGCCCCGGTACTGCGCGGCGGCGAGCGAACCGACCCGGTCGCGCAGCCTGTTGAGCTCGCCCTGCTTGCGGGCGGTCGCGTCCTGGAGGGTGCCCACCTGCTTCTGCAGCGCGTCGGCCTTCTCCTTGGCTCCGTTGAACTTCTCCGTCGCCTGCGTGGCCGCCTCGTAGAGCCGGTCGATCTCGGCCTGCACGCCCTTCTTCCGGGGGTCGGGCGCGGGGTCGGCCCACGCGGTCTGCGCCGAGAGGGCCACGGCCGCAGCCGCGGTCGTCGTGAGGACACCCGCGTAGCGCGGGCGTGAGGGCTTGGGACGGCGGTGGGACGCCACGATGGGCCGGCTCCTTCTTCTGGGGAGGGCTCCCCCGGCCGGGGCCGGGGCACGGGCCCGGCAGGCGACCGGAGGAGCGCCTGAATGCTAAGCAACTTAGCTGACGGGTGGCAAGTGCCGATGCTGAAGCTCTTGGCTGCTGAGGCTCCTGCCGGACCTTGTGCTTCTGGCGCCGTTTTTGCACGGTGCGGCGCTAGCCTTCGAGAAATGTGAAACCACTTAGCAGATTGGCTGTGGTCTGTGGTCTGCGGTCTGCGGTCTGCGGGCTGTGTGCGGTGAACGCGGGGAGGGCCAATGGTTCCGGTCCGATCGCGGGGAGTCGTGGCGCCCGCGCTCACGGCCTGTTCCGGGCCCCCGGCCGCCCCGAGCGGCGCTCCGTCGCTCGTCGGCGCCTCCGGGCCCGAGGTCGCGACGCGTACCCCGGCGAGGCGGGGATGATGGCGCTCGTCGCCTACCGTGCCTGACTCACGCGGCGTCGGGTGCCGGAACCGTGCCGGGGGTCTTCTCCCGGCCGGACATCCAGCGCCCGGCGAGCAGACCGGAGGCCGCGGTCAGGGCGGCGGCCACCATGACGGTCGCGTCCAGGCCGATCGCATCGGCGAGTACGCCTGCGAGGAGGGCGCCGGCGGCGTAGCCGATGTCGCGCCAGAAGCGGTACGTGCCGAGCGCGTTCGCCCGCCACGAGGGGTGCGCCCGGTCGGAGACGGCGGCGATGAGCGCGGGGTAGACCAGCGCGGTTCCGATGCCGAGGCCCACGGCGGAGAGGAGCCCGGCGAGCAGGGGGCGGTCGAGGAGCGCCGGCGCGACCAGGAGGCCGCCCGCCTGGACCAGCATGCCGGTGACGATCAGGGGCTTGCGCCCGATCCGGTCGGCGAGGTGGCCGGCCGGGATCTGCCCGAAGCCCCACAGGAGCGGGTAGAGCCCCTTGATCAGTCCGATCGCGGCGATGCCGAGCCCGTGGTCGGCGAAGAGCAGCGGGAAGACGCCCCAGGTCAGGCCGTCGTTGAGGTTGTTCACCAGGCCCGCCTGGCTCGCACCGCGCAGCGAGCGGTCCCGCCAGGAGGTGCGGGCGAAGGCGCCGGCGAAGGAGACCTTCGCCGCTTCCCCCGCCGGGGCGGGGTGCCGGGCGAGTTCGAGTGCCAGATGGGCGCCCGTGTCCTTGGCCAGGAGGGAGAGTCCGAGGCCCGCCGCGATGAAGACGACCCCGATGAGTTCGGGGGCGGGGCGGAGCCCGTACCGGGTGGCCAGGTAGCCGGTGAGCAGGGCGGACGCGCCCACGGCGACGTAGCCGGCGGCCTCGTTCAGGCCGGTGGCCAGGCCCCGGCGGGCGGGACCCACCAGGTCGATCTTCATGTTCACCGTCATCGACCAGGTCAGGCCCTGGTTGACGCCGAGGAGCACGTTCGCGGCCACGATCCACCACCACGACGGCGCCCACGCCAGCACGAAGGGCACCGGCACGCCCGCCAGCCATCCGGCGAGCAGCAGCTGCCGGCGCCGGAAACGGGCCGTGAGGGCACCGGCGGCGAGGTTGGTGAGCGCCTTGGTCAGGCCGAAGGCCACGATGAACGAGAAGACCGCCAGGTTGCTGGTGAGCCCGAACACCTCCGTGCCGATCAGCGGGACCGTGGTGCGCTCCAGGCCGACGAGCGCGCCGACCGCCACGGTGACGACGACGAGCAGGACGAACTGCGCCCGGTTCTCCCGCAGTCCCAGCCGCACCGTGCCGCCCGTGGAGGCGGCCGCCGACACCGGCGCGGGGGCGGTCGTCTCCGTCCGCTGAGTCATCTCGATGCACCGTCCTGTTCGTGTTTCAGCTGGCCACAATACCCCCATGGGTATTTTGATGATGTGATCCAGGATACCTGGGGGGGTATTTGACTCAAGGCGGCCCGTCTGTCTACGGTCGGATGCATCGATACCCAGGGGGGTATGGAAACCCGGCGCGTCCGCCCCTTTCGTTCCGACCGGATGCGCGTCCCCGATGGAGGAATCGGCGTGTTCTTCGCCCAGTACTACCTCGACTGCCTCTCCCAGGCGTCGTACATGATCGCCGACGAGACGACCGGACAGGCCGTCGTCGTCGACCCCCGCCGCGACGTCTCCGAGTACCTCGCGGACGCCACCGCGCACGGGTTCACCGTCGTCGGCGTGATCAACACCCACTTCCACGCCGACTTCGTCGCCGGCCACCTGGAGCTGGCCGCCGGCACCGGCGCGTGGATCGGCTACGGCAGCGGCGCCGAGACCGAGTACCCCATCCGCCACCTGGCCGAGGGCGAGCGCATCGGGCTCGGCGACGTCACCCTGGAGATCCTGGGGACGCCCGGCCACACCCCCGAGTCGATCAGCGTCCTCGTGTACGAGCGGGCCGCCGACACCGTGCCGTACGGCGTGCTCACCGGCGACGCGCTGTTCATCGGCGACGTCGGCCGCCCCGACCTGCTCGCCTCCGTCGGGGTGACCGCCGAGGAACTCGGCGCCATGCTCCATGACAGCGTCCAGAACAAGCTGATGGCCCTCCCCGACGACGTGCGGGTCTTCCCCGCCCACGGCGCGGGCTCCGCCTGCGGAAAGAACCTCTCCACCGAGAAGTCGTCCACGATCGGCGAACAGCGCGCCACCAACTACGCCTGCGCCCCGATGGGGCGCGAGGAGTTCGTCGCGCTCGTCACCGCCGGACAGTCCGCCGCGCCCGGCTACTTCGCCTACGACGCCGAACTCAACCGCAAGGACCGCCTCCTGTACGACGCGACGTCGGCGCCGCGGCCGCTGTCCGCGCCCGACTTCGCCGCACTGCGCCGCTCCGGCGCGGTCGTGGTCGACGCCCGCTCCCCGCAGGAGTTCGCCAACGGGCACCTGCGCGGCGCGGTCAACGTGCCCGCCGAAGGCCGGTTCGCCGAACAGGCCGGCACCGTCCTCGACCCCGCCGACGAGCTGATCGTCATGGCGCCGGAGAACCGCGAGGAGGAGGTCGTCACCCGCCTCGCCCGCATCGGCTTCGACCACGTCGTCGGCTACCTGCGCAACCCCGAGGACGCCCTGGCGGCCCTGGCCGACGACGTCACCCCCGCGAGCCGTCTGACCGCCGCCCGGCTGCGCACCGCACTGGCGGGCGAGGCGCCCCCGCTCGTCGTCGACGTGCGCACCTGCGGGGAGCGGAGCGCCAACGGCTTCATCGACGGCGCCTTGCACATCCCGCTGAGCGAACTGCCCGCGCGCACGGATGAACTGCCCACCGGCCGGCCCCTGGTCCTGCACTGCGCCGGCGGCCACCGCTCGTCGATCGCGGCGAGCCTCCTGCGCCACCGCGGCTTCGCAGACGTCTCCGACATCCTCGGCGGCTACGCCGCCTGGGCCCTGGCGTCCGAGCGCGCCGAGGCCTGACGCGCCCCTGCTCGCCCTCCGTCTCCCCTCCCCGCGTCAGAGGCGGACCCGTGGGGCCCCGTACACGCCCGTGAATACCCCCCTGGGTATTTTCCCCTTGTCTGCACAGGAGCCACGCCCACATGACCGAGAACTCCGACCGGACCGCCGCCCCCGCCTCGACCTCGTCGATCACCCCCGCCGTCCTCCACGCGCTCGTCCGTGAAGGGCGCGCGCCACGGCTGCTGGACGTGCGCACCCCCGGTGAATTCCGGACCGTCCACATACCGGGCTCGTACAACGTGCCCCTCGCCACCCTGCGCGAGCACCGCGCCGAGCTGCTGTCCCACCTGGACGAGGAGGTCGTGCTCGTCTGCCGCTCCGGCGCCCGCGCCACCCAGGCCGAGAAGGCCCTCGCGGAGGCGGGCCTGCCCAACCTCCGGGTCCTCGAAGGGGGCATGAACGCCTGGGAGGCGTCCGGGGCGCCCGCGAACCGGGGCCCCGAGCGGTGGGACATGGAGCGCCAGGTGCGGCTCGTCGCGGGCTCCATGGTGCTCGTCACCGGCGTCATCGGCGTGTTCGTGCCCGGCGCCCACCTGATCGGCACCGCGGTCGGCGCCGGTCTGACCTACGCGGCCCTCAGCAACACCTGCGCCATGGGCGTCCTGCTCTCCAAGCTGCCGTACAACCGGGGGCCGCGCACCGACATCCGTGCCGTCATCGCGGAACTGCGGAACACCCCGTGACCGCCCTCGTCGTCGTGGCGTCGCTGTTCATCGGCCTCACCCTCGGCGTCCTCGGCGGCGGAGGCTCGATCCTGACCGTGCCCATCCTGGTCTACCTGGCGGGGCAGGGCACGAAGGAGGCCATCGCCACCTCGCTCTTCGTCGTCGGTGTCACCAGCCTCGCCGCGCTCGTGCCCCACGCCCGCGCCCGCCGGGTGCGCTGGAAGGCCGGGCTCCTGTTCGGCGCGTTCAGCATGGCGGGTGCGTACGGGGGCGGCCGGCTCGCCGCTTACGTCCCCGGTACGGCGCTCCTCATCGCGTTCGCCCTGATGATGCTCGCCACGGCGGTCGCGATGCTCCGCCCGTCGCGGCGCGGCGGCGAGCCGAGGCCCCGGCACCGGGACCTGCCCCTCAGGCACATCGCCGTCGAGGGTCTCGTCGTCGGCGCGGTCACGGGCCTGGTCGGCTCGGGCGGCGGATTCCTCGTCGTCCCGGCGCTCGCCCTCCTCGCCGGCCTGCCCATGGGCATCGCCGTCGGCACCTCGCTGCTGGTCATCGCGATGAACTCCTTCGCCGGCCTGGCCGGGCACCTCTCGGGCGTGGGGATCGACTGGGGCCTCGCCCTGACGGTGACCGCGGCGGCGGTGGCGGGCAGCGTCGTCGGCGCCCGCTTCGCGGGCCGCATCCCGCAGGAGTCGCTGCGCCGGGTCTTCGGCTGGTTCGTCGTGGTGATGGGTGTCTTCGTCCTCGCCCAGCAGCTCGGTACCGGCCTGTGGGTCCACCCGGCGACCTGGGGCGTGCTGGGCGCGGTGCTGGTGGCCGCGACCGTGGCCCGATGGCGGGCGAAAAGTAGCGGTTGATACCCCTGGGGGTATCCTGGTGTGGGGGGTGAGAGTGGAGGAGGATCTCCGTGCAGGTGGAAGAAGGGGCCGTGCGCCCCGTCCTGAACCGGCTTCGCCGTGCCCAGGGGCAACTCGCCGCCGTCATCGCGATGATCGAGGCCGGCCGCGACTGCAAGGACGTGGTCACCCAGCTCGCCGCCGTCTCCCGGGCCCTCGACCGGGCAGGGTTCAAGATCGTGGCGAGCGGGATGCGGCAGTGCCTCGCCGAGAGCGCCGCCGACGCCCCGCCCATGTCGGAGGAGGAACTCGAGAAGCTCTTCCTCGCCCTGGCCTGACCGCCGCTGCGGCGTGACGGCGCACGCCGCCGTCCGGGCTCCCCGGCCGCCGCCCGGCCGCCGCAGCCCCCGGCCGCAGCCCCCGGCCGCAGCCCCCGGCCGCAGCCCCCGGATGCCGACCGGGTACATCCGGGGGACGCTGGTCACCGGCGTCGCCGAACGTCGGAGGGAGCTCGGCGTGGAAGAGTCAGGGCCGCCCGGGAAACCGTCCGGCGGTGCGGGGGAGCGGCCGCCCGGGGATGCGTCAGGAGGTCGGCGGCACGGCCGCCCGGGCAGGCGCCCGTGCTGCCCGCACACGAGCCACCGGTGTCCGCCGTCGCAGCGGCCCGGCCTTCGGCGCCGGATCCGGACCCGGCATCGGCCCCGATCGACGACCTCACCGCCTTCCTGGTCCGCCTCACGGGCCTCCTGCTGCGCTCCTCCGGCGAGGGCGCCCACCTCATCGGCGTCGCCGTCACCGACTCCGCCCGGGGCCTGGGCGGCGACGCCTCGCTGCTGCTCGTACCGGAGGCCGCCACCCTCACCGTGGTGGCCGCCGACGGCCGGACCCGGACCGAGACCGTGCACGGCTTCCCCGAGGTGTTCCGCCTCGACCGGGTGGCGGCCCTCAAACCGCTCCTCGCCGACGTACGGGCGGGCCGTGCCGACGTGGCGGAAGCAGGGCGCCGCCTGGCCCGGATCGAGAGAGCGCCGGCCCCGTACCCGTGGTGGCTCACCTTCCTGGGCATCGTGCTCTTCTCGCTCGGCTTCGCCCCGCTGATGCAGCCCACCTGGTACGAGGTGGGCACCACCGCCGCCCTCGCCTCGATCGCCGCCGCCCTCGCCGTCGCCGCGGACCGGGTGCCCCGGCTCGCCCGGGTGCTCCCGCTCGTCGTGTCGACCACGGTCTCGATCGTCACCCTCGGGTTCTTCGCCGGGGATCCGGCCCACGGTGGACCGGTCCTGCTGATGCTGCCCGCGCTCTTCTTCTTCGTGCCCGGCGACTACCTGAGCGCGGCCGCCGCCGAACTCGCCGCCGGACTCGTCACCACGGGGGCGATCCGCCTCGTGTACGCGGTCTTCCTCCTGGTGCAGCTCTGCGTCGGCGTCCTGCTCGGCGTGTACGTCACCGGCACCTCCACCCGCGCCCTCTTCGACGTCGCCGCCGCGTCCGACCTGCCCCGCTGGGCCCTGTTCCTCGCCTGGACCGTCTTCACGGCCGGCACCGTCCTCGCCTTCGCCGTCCCTCTCCGCTTCTTCTGGCCGGTGCTGCTCCTCGTGTACGTCACCGTGGGCGTGCAGTCGCTGGCCACCGGACTGGTCGGCGAGGTGGCGGGCACGTTCTTCGCGGCCGTGGTGCTGGCGGCCGCGGCCACGGTCCTCTCCCGAGGGGCCGGCCGGCCGCCCCGGCTGATCCTCGTCCTGCCCGGCTTCTTCACGCTCACCGTCGGTTCGCTGGGCATGCGGGGCCTGACCACCCTGGCCGGCGGCTATGTGGTGGAGGGCTTCACGGACCTGCTGAACATGCTCGTGATCGTCACCGCGATCGCGGTCGGCATGGTCGTGGGCGCCACGCTGGTGCCCGAGAGCGGCCCGCGTCGCGCCGCCGCCTCACCGGGCACCCGTAGCGCGGCATGACGGCGCCCCTCCCGCCCGTGACGCACGCCCCCACGCTTCTGCGATCACCCGTTCGGCGGATTCCATGTGGTTGCGCGGCGGCGCCCCGAGGAGGCTCGAAGCAGCGCGTGCCACTCGGCCTCCGGGGGGCGCACGGGGCAGGAGCAGCAGAAGGGAACACGGGCATGAGTCAGCAGACAGCGCGGCCGTCAGGGGCACCCCGGGGAAGCCGGGACACCGGCGGCTGGGTGGCCGGCGGGGTGACGTTCGCGGCGGTGCTGATGCTGTGCAGCGGCATCCTCGGGGTGCTGGAGGGCATCTCCGCCGTGGCCGAGAACGACGTGTACACCCGCATCGGCTCGTACGTGTACGAGCTGAGCCTCACCGGCTGGGGCTGGATCCACATCGTCCTCGGCGCGCTCGTCGCCGCCACCGGCGCCGGCCTCCTGAAGGGCGCGACCTGGGCACGCTTCGCCGGCCTGCTCCTCGTCTCGCTGAGCCTGCTCGCCCAGTTCCTGTTCCTCCCGTACGCGCCGTTCTGGTCGATCCTCGTGATGGCCATCGACGTGTTCGTGATCTGGGCCCTGGCGAGCAGCCTGGACGATCCCGGGAGCGGCACCGCGCCCCGCTGAGCCCCCGGACCCCGTCACCGGGCGGGCAACGAGACGGGCGGGAGCGCGTCAGCCCGCCACCCCCAGGAAGCGCAGCACGGCCAGTACGCGCCGGTGGTCGGCGTCCGCGCGGGGGAGGTCCAGCTTCGCGAGGATGCTGTTGATGTGTTTGGCGACCGCGCTCTCGCTGACGACGAGCCGGTCGGCGATGCCCGCGTTGGAACGGCCCTCGGCCATCAGGGCCAGGACGTCGCGTTCGCGGGACGTCAGGCGCTCCAGCGGGTCGCTCGGCCTGCGGACCAGCAGCTGCGCCACGACCTGCGGGTCGAGCGCGGTGCCGCCGTCGGCGACGCGGCGCAGCGCGTCCACGAACTCCTCCACGTCCGCGACCCGCTGCTTCAGGAGGTAGCCGACCCCGCTCGTGTTGGTCGCGAGCAGTTCGGCCGCGTAGCGCTCCTCCACGTACTGGGAGAGCATCAGGACGGCGGTCTCCGGACGCTCCCGCCGGATGGACAGGGCGGCGCGCACCCCCTCGTCCGTGAACCCGGGCGGCATCCGCACGTCCACGAGAGCGAGGTCGGGCCGGTGTTCCTCGACGGCGGCCAGCAGGCCCTGCGCGTCCCCGGCCTCGGCCACCACCTCGAAGCCGGCCATCTCCACCACCTTGACCAGACCGATCCGCAGCAGCACGGAATCCTCGGCGATCACGGCACGCCTCACGTCGGGCACGGCAACTCCACGCTCATCATGGTCGGTCCCCCTACGGGACTGCTCATCCGGAATGTCCCGTCCACGGACCGCACGCGCTGGGCGAGCCCCCGCAGACCGCTTCCCCTGGACGGATCGGCCCCGCCCACCCCGTCGTCGGCGATCACCACCCGCAGTATCCCGCCCAGCCGCGTGACGGTCACGTCCGCCCTGCTCGCCTCACGCGCGTGCTTGGCCACGTTCGTCAGCGCCTCGGAGACCACGAAGTAGGCGACGGCCTCGACGGCGGACGCGGCCCGATCGGCAGGACGCGCCTCCGCCTCCTCGGCGGTCGACCGGTGGGGCGGCAGGTCGACGCGCAGCCGTACCGGCAGCGGCGAGCGCGCCGCGAGTCCGGACAGGGCCGCGTCGAGGCCCAGTTCGTCGAGGACCGCCGGATGCAGCCCGCGCACCAGGTTGCCGAGCTCCTCGATCGCGTCCTTCGCCTCCTGGTGGGCCGCCTCGATCACCGCCCGCGCCTCGGGCGGCAGGTCCTTCAGCGTCGCCTTGGCGATCCCCAGGTTGAGTGCGAGCGCCACCAGCCGCTGCTGGGCGCCGTCGTGCAGGTCCCGCTCGATCCGGCGCCGCTCGGCGTCCGCCGCGTCGACGGCGCCCGCGCGGCTCTCGGTGAGGTCGGCGACCCGCTGCGCGAGGTCCTCGCTCGCGTCGGGGCCCAGCAGCCGGGGCCCGAGGTGGGTCTCCATCCGGACCAGGGCCTCGGAGAGGGCGGGCACGAGGGCGAGCGCGCCGAGTCCGGCCAGCGTGACGTAGAACGCCTGGGTGCTGTACCCGCGGTGCTCGATCCGCCACTCGAAGGGCACCGCCCAGACCCACACGTACACCGTGGCCGCGGCCAGCCCGGCCGCCAAGAGCGCGATCAGCAGCGCTTCGAGCGCGCCGAGGAGCAGACCGGTGAAGGAGTGGTAGCCGGCCTGCCGCAGCGGCCGCCGCCACCCCGGGCGGGGGATGTCGATGCCGAGCAGCCGCCGCCACCCCGGGCGGGGGATGTCGATGCCGAGCAGCCGCCGGAACCGCCAGATCTGGGCCGCCGTCAGCGCCGGCACGACGAGGACCGCGAGCACGACGACGACCCCCAGGACCACCGGCGCCTGGGCGTCGCCCCCGTCGACGGTCTCCCAGAGGAGGCCGGAGGCGAGGAACAGCAGGAACCCCATGAGGAGATGGAGGGGTATCCCCAGGGCGAGGAAGGACTTGTCTCGGGCCACGCGGGTGAGCGCGCGCCGCGTCCGGGGCGGGACTTTCATGATCCAACCGTACGGTCAGCCCTCGCGCCCGCGATATGCAGCTGGTGTCCGGGCCGGGGGTACAGCCAGTGCCACCCCAAGTCGGACACCGGTGTTACTGACCGGAGCGGGGCCGCGGAGGAGTGTTGATCACGAGCCCGGACACCGGGTCAGCGACCCCGAAAGGCACCCGCCATGGCCCTGATCACCGCCCACCCCGTGACCGCGTCCGAGGGCCGCCGCACCGACGGACGGATGGTCGGGCGGGTCGCCGACCCCATGGCGGCGCGGGGCGCTGACCGGAGGGCCGACCGCACCGGCGGCCGCGTCGCCGGGGCGACCGACGGGGCCCCGAAGGGCCCCGAGCGGGTGGGCCGTTCCCGGCGCCGCCAGGGTCGTGTCCTGCTCGGCGCGGGCCTGGTCCTGCTGCCCTGGCTCGGCTACCTCGCCGGCACCCTGCCGCCCGTCGAGGCGGCGGCCTGGGTCACCCTCGACGCCCTGGAGGCGGCCGCCCTCCTGACGGCCGGGAGCCGCCTCCTCACCGGAGACCCCCGCCACCGCGCCCCCGCGGCGGCGGCGGCCGCTCTCCTCCTCGCCGACGCCTGCGTCGACCTCGCGACCGCGGCCCCCGGCCCCGAGCTGATCACGGCCGTCGCCATGGCCGCGCTCGCGGAACTCCCGCTGGCTGCCCTCTGCGTGACGCTGGCCGCGAGGGGGCGGGGAGCGCTGACCTGAGCGGCTCGTCTCTCCGCCCGTCGGCGCCCGTCGGCGCCCGGCGCCGACGGGCGTGGCGGGCCGTGCGGGCGGTGTGGATCAGGCGCCCGCGGCCACGGCCGTCAGCCAGGCGTTCCAGTCGTTCTCGTAGTCCAGCGAGGTCAGGAACGTACGCGCGGCGGTCCAGTTCCCGGTGCGGTAGAGGGCGAGCAGGGTGGCGACGTCGTCCGGGTGCTCCTCGACCATGTAACGGGCGGACAGGTAACCCCAGTTGTAGGTGCGGTTGACGTCGGTGTTGTCGTAGGTGGTGTCGAACAGCGTGCGGAGGGAGTAGGTGTGGTTGCCGGCCTCGGCCGTCGCCTTGGTGTAGGGGATGCCGCGGTACGAGTAGGAGACGTACTCCGCTATGCCCTCGCCCCACCACACGGTGGGGGTGGTCTGACTGGCGCCGAAGTCGCCGTACAGGTCGTAGCGGCCGTCGAGGTAGTGGGTGTACTCGTGGTTGAGGTTCCAGATCTGCCAGCCGGGGCTCACGTCGGTGCGCTCGTAGCAGATGAACCGCGGCTGGTTGTTCTTCTTGGCGGGGTCGCCCTCCAGGTACATGCCGCCGTTGTTGGTGTCGATGCCGTAGATCTTGCCCGCATAGGCCTTGTAGTCGGCGCTCGAGTCGAAGACGTCGACCTCCAGGGTCGTGTTGGAGTCGTTCGCGACGGGCCCCGCATCCTTGACCACGCCGTGGAAGAACGCGTCCTGGTCGGCCAGGCTCGCGCAGGTCGCGGCCAGTTGGGCGGTGGTCATCTCCTGGGCCCGGATCCGCAGCGAGGGGCTGCAGTCGTGGACGACCGGCAGGATGCGCGACTCCAGCCTGCCGCCGGCGGCGCCGGTCGCGGCAAGGGTGCCCGAGGCCTTGCCGTGGGCCGGCCGCTGGCCCGGGTCCGCGAACGCGTGGTCCGGGGAGGGCTCGGCCCGGGTGGCTTGGGCGGCCTGGGCGGGAGCGGCCGCGACGGCGGCGATGAGCAGGGCGGTGGCGATGGCCATGGCGCGCAAGATTCACTCCTGGAGATGGGCGGAGGGAAGCCCCGTCCGTAACGGGCTGCGCAGTAAAATGGCACATGTCACATGTCTTTTCAATACGTGGAGCAGCCGGGTGCCGTGCTCCTCGACAGGGCCCGGTGTGACCGGGGCGGGTCCGGCAGGGTACGAAGGCTCCTGTGAAAGAAGAGACCCCTGAGGCGACCGTCCGCGTGTTCATCGCGCTCGCCCCGCCCGACGACGCGAAGGACGAGCTGGAGCGGGAACTGCTGCCCGCCTACACGGCGTACCCCCGGATGCGCTGGAACCGCATCGAGGACTGGCACATCACCCTCGCCTTCCTCGGCGAGCTCCCCGTCTCCGCCGTGCCTCCCCTGCGGCGCCCCCTCGCCGAACTCGCGGCGTCCCGCGGGCCGCTCCGGCTCGCGCTGCACGGCGGCGGTCACTTCGACGAGCGGGTCCTGTGGAGCGGCATCGACGGCGACCTCGACGGGCTCCACCGCCTGGCGGCGGACGTGCGGTCCTTGGTGAACGACTGCGGCATCCCCTACGAGGGGCGCCCCCTGCGCCCCCACCTGACCCTCGCCCGGGCCCGGCGCGACGACCTGTCGAGCGTGGTCGAGACGGCCGCCGCCCTCGCCGGGTTCCGGGGCCGCACCTGGCGCACCGAACGCCTCCACCTCGTCGGCAGCAACGTAGGCCGGGGACCCGGACCGATCCGCTACCGGGACATCGAGGCCTGGGAGCTGGGCGGCGGCGAGTGACGGCCGGACCTGGTCTGCCGCGCGGGCGTCACGGGTGGGAGACTCCACCGAGGGCCGCGACGGCGAGCCGTACCGCTCGGTCGTTCACGACGTCGTAGTCGGCGCCGCCCTCCAGGGCGCTCGTCGCGGCGTTGACGAACCCCTGGAGCAGGCGCGCGGTGATCAGGGGGGCGTCGTCGCCGAGGTCGCGCAGGGCTCCGACGAGCGGGTCGAGCAGGGCCCGGTGCGCCTCGTCCGCGCCCGCACGCAGGGCGGCGGCGTCCTGGTCGTCGGCGGTGGCGCGGGCGATGCGGTGCTCGCCGTCGCGGACCATCTCCAGCTGCGCGGTGACGTAGGCGGCGACCCGCTCCTCGGGTGAGTCGCCGGCGGCGGCGAGGGCGGCGTGGATGCGCTCGGTCCAGCGCGGCGCGGCCTCCCGCACCACCTCCGTGAGCAGGTGCTGCCGGTCCGGGAAGTACTTGTAGACGCTGTTGCGGGCCAGCCCGGTACGCCGGGCCACGGCCGCGAAGGTCACCTTCGAGGCGTCGCCCTCCGCGAGCAGCTCCCGCGCGGCGTCGAGCAGGGCGGAACGCTGCTGGGTGCGGTGGTCGGCGACCGTGGCAGCGTGGATCTTGGGCACGGGCCCAGTCTAGGCCTGTCCCGGGGGTCGGGTGACTCCTAGGCTGGGCCGATGGATCCGGCAGCCGCGGTGCCCGACGAGACCGCCAACGACTACGACCGTTTCGCGGAGGAGTACGCCGCGGAGAACGAGCACGGCCTCGTGAACGCGTACTACGAGAGGCCCGCGATGACGGCCCTGGCCGGAGACGTCGCCGGCCGTCGGATCCTGGACGCCGGGTGCGGCTCGGGCCCGTTGACCGCGGCCCTGCGCGACCGTGGAGCGGTCGTCAGCGGTGTCGACGCCAGCACCGGGATGCTGGCGCTGGCCAGGCGCCGGCTCGGAGCGGACGCGGACCTGCGCGTCGCCGATCTGCGCGACCCGCTGCCGTTCGCGGACGGCGCGTTCGACGACGTGGTCGCGTCGCTGGTGCTGCACTACCTGGAGGACTGGGGTCCGACGCTGGCCGAGTTCCGGCGGGTGCTCCGGCCGGGCGGCCGGCTGATCGCGTCGGTGGACCATCCCTTCGTCGCGTACACGATCCAGGAGCCCCGGCCCGACTACTTCGCGACCACCAGCTACACCTTCGACTGGCCGCTCGGCGGGCAGCTCGTGCCGATGAGGTTCTGGCGCAAGCCACTGCACGCGATGACGGACGCCTTCACGGCCGCCGGTTTCCGCCTGACCGCCGTCGCCGAGCCACAGCCCGACCCGGCCGCCCGCGACCTGTTCCCCGACTCCTTCCAGGCCCTCGCCGACAGCCCCTGCTTCCTGTTCTTCGTCGTGGAAGCGCCGCAGCCGCCCGGACGCGCGAACGGCTGAGGTGCCGGCGGGTCAGAACCAGTGCAGGCAGTGCGGCGGGCGCTCCGCGCGGAAGAGCGCGTCGGCGAGGGCGGCCGCGGCCGGGTGGTGGGCCCGGATGTGCCCCGCGCGTACGAGGGCGCTCGGGGCGGTGCCGCCGAGGTAGACCGCGCCCAGGTCGTTCACGTCGAGCGTCAGGTCGGGCGCCCGGTCGGTCGGGACGCAGTCGGCCTTGCCGTCCCGGACGGTCAGCAGGTGGCGGCCGCGCTCGCCGAGGAACGGGTCGGCGACGTCGAGGACGAGCTCGCCGTCGCCGAACCACCCGCGCGCGGTCAGCGCCCGGGGGACGTCGAGGAGCCGGACCCACAGCCAGTCGGTCTCGCCGCTCAGCGTGCCCGCGCGGAAGTCCGTGAGCTGCCAGCGCAGCGGGTGCTCGGGCGGGAGGTGCTTGAACACGACCTGGCCGACCAGGTCGTGGCCGAGCAGGAAGCGGGCCAGGGCCGTGAAGGCGGCGTCGTCGGTGGCGACGGTCTCGTCGACGGTCAGGGTGTCGGCGTCGCCGATCGAGTAGCTCGCGTAGCCGTCCGGGACGCCGTCGGCGCCCCGGTGGACGGCGACGTAACGCGGCGCGCGGGAGACGGGCGGCTGCCCCGCGCCCAGGGCCCACCAGCGGGCCGGCCGGGACAACGCGCCGGGCTGCGCGCGGCGGTAGCGCTCGTAGACCTCTTCCAGGACCTCCCCGCACTCGGCCCGGCGCAGGACCTCGACCGAGGCGCCGCGTGATCCGTCCGCCGGGGCGGCGTCCGCGCCGTCCGCGCCGTCCGCGCTGTCGACGCCGTCCGCGCCGTTCGCCCGTGGCGGGGCGAAGGCCGCCTGGTCGCGCCGCACCGTGAGGCGCCGGGTGTACGTCGCGGGTCCGTAGCCGAACCGGCCGTAGATCGTGGCCTCCGAGGCCAGCAGCACGGAGAGGAACTCCCCTCCGGCCCGCAGCTCGGTGAGCTGATGCCGCATCATCGCGCTGAGCACGCCCCGGCGTCGGTGCGAGGGCAGGACGCCGACGGCGGTCACCCCGGCGGCGGGTGCGAGGGCCCCGCCGGGCAGGGTGAGTTCGAAGGCGTACGTGCCGGCGGTACCGACGGGCCGGCCGTCCGCAGCCCGGGCGAGCAGGCACCGTTCCGGTTCCAACGCCGCCCACCAGACATTGCCGCCGTCCTCGGCCGGGGTCTCCGGGAAGCGTCCGAACGCGGTGTGGAGCGTGTCGACGAAGACGGCGTGGTCCTGGTCGGTCGTGGGACGGATGTCCATGGCTGCTGCCTCCCCGGGATGCCTGTCGGACAGGCCCTGCGCGCCACGGCCATGGCGCCCGCCACAGTGCACCCTCGCCCGGAGGGAAGAGCAACCGATTAACGCGGCGGGCCGGGGCGACCCACGACCCCACTTGGGGACGCCCCGTCGCCATCATCTATCTTAGGGACGCCTAGTCCCCATCCTTGCTCCTGCCACCCCTCTTCATGCGCACCGCCGCCCCCGACTCCACCCCCGACTCCACCCCCGTCCTCACCTTGACCCAGCTCCCGATCCTGGACTTCTGGAGGGAACACCGTGTTCCTCGCCCTGCTGGAACTGAAAGCGGCCCGGGGCCGCTTCCTGCTGATGGGCAGCGTCGTCGTGCTCGTCGCCGCGCTCGTCGGCATCGTGTCCGGCTTCACCACAGGCCTCGGCGACGACACCGTCTCCGCCCTGCGCAGGCTCCCCGCGACCCACATCGCCTTCGCGGCCGGCTCGGCCTCCGACCAGTTCGCCCGCGGGCTGATCGACGCCCCGACCGCCGACGGCTGGCGGAAGGACCCGGCCGTCGAGAGCGCGGAGGCGACCCCGCTCGGCGTCTCGATCACCCGGGGCACCACGAGTCGGGGCACCGAAGTGGATCTCGCCGCGTTCGGCGTCGAACCCGGCGCCTTCACCGACCCGGGCGCCGACGACGGCACGCCCCTGGACGCGGCCACGCCCCTGGGCGTGGTCGTCTCCCGCCAACTCGCCGACGAAGGCGTGCGGATCGGCGACACCCTCGTCGTCGACCGGCTCGGCATCCGCCTGGCGGTGGTCGGCACGACGGGCCGCTCCTCGTACGGGCACGTCCCCGTCGCGTACGTCACCACGGACACCTGGCGTCGCATCCGCTTCACCGTCCCCGGCGCGAAGGCCCTCCCCGCCGACCTCCCGCTCCAGTACAGCGCGATGGCGCTCCGCCTCCCCGAAGACGCCGACAGCACCACCCTCGCGGCGGCCGACCGCCGCCACGGCACGACGACCGTCCCCCTGGAGAAGGCCTTCGCGGCGGCCCCCGGCTACGAGGGCGAGCGCCTGACCATGACGTCGATCCAGACCTTCCTCTTCCTCATCGCCCCGCTCGTCGTCGGCGCCTTCTTCGCCGTGTGGACCGTCCAGCGCACCCCGGAACTCGCCCTGCTCCGCGCCATGGGCGCCTCCCGGAGCCGCCTGCTCGGCCACACCCTCGCCCAGGCCGCCGTCGTGGTCGCCGCCGGCACCGCGGCCGGAGCGGCGCTGGCCTCCACCGTCGGCCTGCTCGTCGGCGGACAAGTGCCGTTCAGCCTGCCCGCGAGCACCCTCGCGACCACCATGGCCGCCGTGGCCCTGGTCGGCCTCGCGGGCTCCGCCCTCACCCTGCGCCGCGTGACCACCGTCGACCCGATGACCATGCTGGGAGCCGCCCGATGAGCCTCCACCTCCACGCCGTCACCGTCACCCTCGGCCGGGGCGACTCCCGCACCACCGCCCTGCGGTCCGTCACCGCCGGCTTCGCACCGGGCGTCCTCACCGCCCTCGTCGGCCCCTCCGGCTCCGGCAAGTCCACCCTCCTCGCCGTCGCCGGCGCCCTGCTGCGCCCCGACAGCGGCCAGGCCCTCCTGAACGGCACCGACCTCGCCGCCCTCACCGACCGGGAACGCGCACGGGCCCGCCGCGAACGCATCGGCTTCATGTTCCAGAGCGGCAACCTCCTCAGCGGACTCACCGCCGAGGAACAACTCCTGGCCGCGGCCTCTGTCGCGGGCCGCCCGCCCCGGTCCCTGCGCGCCAGAGCCCGCGAGCTCCTCACCGAAGTGGGGCTCGCGCACCGCCTGACCCACCGCCCCGACCAGCTCTCCGGCGGCGAACGCCAGCGCGTCGCCCTCGCCCGAGCCCTCCTCCTCGAACCGGAACTCCTCCTCGTCGACGAACCGACGGCCGCCGTCGACCGCACCCGAGCGGAGGACCTCACCGCCCTGATCGCCCGCACCACCCACCAGTACGGATGCGTCACCGTCGTGGCCACCCACGACCCCGTGGTCAGCGGCGCGGCGGACACCACCCTCGACATGCTGGACCAGGCCGCGTCGGCGGCGACGACGGTCTGATTCGGCAACGCCCCGGGAGGCGAGGCGGCGACGCGTCCCCGCGCATCGACCCGGCGCGAGTGTGGCCGTTCGAACGCCGGACGGCGGGGGAGCAGGGCATCCCGCAGACCTGCCTGCACTGGCCGCCCTCCCGCGCCGACCGCCCCGCCCCCGGCCGCACCCTGACCATGCCGGTCCTGCTCCTGGCAGGGGACCGGGACCCCTCGACACCGCCGGCGTGGGCCCGGGACCGGGCCGCGCGGACCCCGAAGGCCGAGCTCGTCCTCATCGAGGGAGCCGGCCACTCCACCCAGAGCCGAAGCACCGGCGGCGCCCGCGCGGCAGAGAGGTTCCTGCTGCGGCAGGCGGACCGAGGGAGGGCAGGAGCGCGGTGCGGGCGGACGGGGTTCCGCCCGCGGGGGTGGCCTGGCCCGGAGCGCCGCGTGAGAATGCCGCCATGACCGACACCCCGGTGCCACCCGCAGACCCGAACCCCAACCCTGCACGGCCGGCCGCCCCCGCCGCCGTCCCCGCCGTCCGTACCGAACGGAACGGCCCGGTGACGACCGTCGTGCTGTCACGACCCGCCGCCCGCAACGCGGTCGACGGACCCACGGCCCTGCAACTCGCGGACGCCTTCCGGGCGTTCGAGGCGGACGACGAGGCTTCGGTAGCGGTGCTGTGGGGCGAGGGCGGAACGTTCTGCGCGGGCGCCGACCTCAAGGCCATCGGCACGGACCGGGGCAACCGGGTCGCGCCCGACGGCGACGGCCCGATGGGCCCGACCCGGATGGAGCTGTCCAAGCCCGTCATCGCGGCCGTCGCCGGTCACGCCGTGGCCGGCGGGCTCGAACTCGCCCTCTGGTGCGACCTCCGGGTGGTCGAGGAGGACGCGGTCCTCGGCGTCTTCTGCCGCCGATGGGGAGTCCCGCTGATCGACGGCGGCACGGTCCGGCTGCCCCGGCTGATCGGCGAGAGCCGCGCCATGGACCTGATCCTGACCGGCCGCCCCGTCCCGGCCTCCGAGGCGTACGGGATCGGGCTCGCCAACCGTCTCGTACCCCCGGGGCAGGCCCGCGCCGCGGCGGAGGAACTCGCCCGGGAGATCGCCGGGTTCCCCCAGCTGTGCCTGCGCCACGACCGGCTGTCGGTACGGGAACAGTACGGCCTGCCCGAGCCCGAGGCGCTGGCGGCGGAGCTCCGCCACGGCATGGTGCCGCTGTCGGCCGGGGAGACCCTCTCGGGCGCCGCGCGCTTCAGCTCCGGGGCGGGACGGCACGGGTCCTTCGGCGACTGAACGGCCGCGCCGGGCGACCGAAGCGGCTCACGCCGCCGCGCCGTCCTGCTTCCACTCGTGGGCGAGGAGCCCGAGCAGCACCTCGTCCAGGACCTCGCCCATCACCCAGGCCGAGGCGCGCAGCACGCCCTCGCGGACGAATCCGTTGCGCTCGGCCGCGCGGAGCATCGCGGTGTTGTCCGCGAGCGTCTCGATCTGCAGCCTCCGCAGGCCGCGCACGACGAAGCCGTAGTGGCAGAGCGTCGCGACGACGTCGGTCCCGTACCCCTTGCCGCGGTAGGACGGCCGCAGTCCGATCCCGATGTGCGCGATCCGGTTGTGGGTGTCGATGCTCCAGAGCTCCGCGCTGCCGACGAGCGTGCCACCGTCCAGCTCCACCACCGAGAACGGGACGTGCCGCTCGTCCGTGTCGTCCATGACGAGCCGCGGATTCTTCGATCCGGGGGCGATCGGCCGCCACGGGCGGCTGTCGGCCCGCGAGGAGTTGACCACGTCGTCGTAGAGCTCGGTCCGCAGGATCGGGAGATCTTCTTCGTGTCGGGCCCGCAGCCCGACTCTGTCGCCTCGCAGCATGTCGGATTCCTATCCGACCGCGCCGGACGGCGGCAATCGAATTACGTACCCCCGACGTTGACAGCGACAGCGACAGCGACGGCGGTGTCGGGGGCTCAGGCGCAGGATTAGGTGGAGGTGCCCGCCGCCTCGACCGGCGCTCCGGACGGGCGCAGGACCTGGAGGCGTGCGGTGTCCCGTCGGCGGTCTGACCGCAGCCCAACTGGCGCACCGGAGCCTCGACCCGGACGGTCGCCACGGCGGGCCCGGCCGCCGGACGCGTCACGGACCACGCGGGCATGGCGGCGCGGCACGCTGCCGTCGGTCAGGACGACGTCGTTCTCGGCGCCCCCGGCCCGGCGACGTGACCTCACCGGTCAACGGCACGACCAGGCCGGGGTCGTCGACGCCGCGCAACCGGGGCGGGGCGGACGACGTGGGCGCCGCGCCGCGGCGGAGCGTGCCGCAGCGGAGGCAGTACGGGAAGTCGCGCCGGACGTGCACGCGACAGGCATGACAGAGCATCGTGCGGGATCCGTCGCCTCAGGAACCGCTGACGAACGTGCCACCGGGGGCGTCGTGCCCAGGCCCGGCGGTGTGCAGCCCGGGCCCACCGAGCCGGTCGAGCCCGGGCCGGAACACCCCACTGCGCCGCCCGTCGCCCACGGGCGCGACACCACTCTCACGCCCACCACCCCGCCCGCCGTCCCCGTCACCGGCTCCACCGCCGGAGTTCCCCCCCCGCCAGCGCCACCCCGGCCGGGGCCACGCCTGCATCCGCTGTCCGGTCCTCCAGATCGACCCGCGACAGCGATCACGGCTCATCGAGATCATCCAGAACCTCCGTGAGCGGATCCGCGAAGCCCGCGGCAACGGCTGGCTGGGCGAAGTCGAAGGACTCCAGGTCAGCCTCGACGCCGCCACCACCAAGCTCAACAGCCTCGGCCGGGGCGTTGCCGACGGCCGACCCGAGCTGGTCGATCTCGGCATGCCCGTCTTCACGGACCCTGCACCGCCGCCTCCGCGAGAACCGGGAGAACACGAGGCCCGGGCCTGAGCCTCTCGTGGAGTCACAAGCCAGCATCGGTGAGCATCCGATACATCTGTGTCGGCCGCAGCGCGGGGTTGGCAGCGGCATCGTCGACTACCTGGGGGTCCGGGTCAGAGAGCAGATGCTCCAGCAACGCGTCCGTGATGTTGGGGTGACGGGCGACTCCGCGGCGCAGGAAGGACTCTTTAGCGGCGGCGAGTTGCTGAAGGTCTGGCACCGGTAGTTCTGGGTTTTGCAGGGCGAGGTAGCGCACGTTCGGGCTTGGTTCGTCAACGAACGTGCGCAGCATGTGACGGGGGAAGTTGGGGTGTTCGACGAGTAGCGGTCGAATGTGGAATACGTCGCCGTGTGTGCGTACCAGTGCTTCCAGGACCTCCGGTGGTGTGGTCGGCCGGCGGGCGGCAGCACGACGGACCGCGAGTTCCGGGTCGTTGTCCAGCCGACGCCATGCCTCTTCGGGTAGGTCATGACAGGAGGCCAGTACGCGCCGGAATGTCATGTATCGGCAGTCCAGGTAGGTCATCCGCTCGTTGAGGGGCGCTTCGCGTAGCCAGTCCGGTTCGGCGAAGTTCCAGTTCAGAGCCACCTCGGCCTCGATGCTTCCGTCCGCGCGTTCGGCCTCTACGAGCGCATACAGTCGGTCCCGGGTTTCGGCGTCCACATGACGACTCTGCGCCGCCGCGACCCGCACGAGCGGGTCGGCGATGTCCAGTAGCCGGGCAACCATCTCTGCCGATAGATGAGGGTTCCCGGCGACAGCCTGATGGACCTCCTCTTCCTCGCTCCGCATGAGCTGCGCAAACTGCTCCGACGTGAGCGGGACGTAGCGTGCCACGTTGACGCGCACAGCAGCGTCAGCCAGGCAACGCTCCCTCCACTCAGGCGGGACACCCGGTTGCTTGCGCTCGGTGGCGGCTGCACGGACCTGCGGATCCGGGTCGGCGAGTAGTTCCACTTGCACGGCGAGAGGCCGGTCGTACCAGGCTCGTGCGACCGCAGCACGCAGGCTCGGACTCGGCGCGCTGACGAGTGCCGTCCGAGGCTGGCCGTAGGCTTCCTCTAGATCATCGATACCGAGCGACACTTTGCGATCCACCATGTCGCGGACAAAGTCTGTGTAAGCGTCACGGATCGCCGGATCGGGATGCGCGGTGATCCTTCGGCGCATCTCCGGGGAAATCCGGTCCCCGTGAAGGCTCGCTGCGGCGTTGTCGTCGCCGTGCGTGAGCAGAGCCTCGACGATAGCGTCTTCCAGCCGCCCGCGACGCAGCGATATCCCGTGTCGGCCGGCCTTGTGTGGGGCCAGGCGTATCAGGACGTCTTGAGGCGCTGCTGCGTTCCGCCCTAGCCCGGACAGCTGGGGGTGATCGAGGCTTGTCATGCGCCCAAACTAGTCGGGCCGCTGCATGCCAACCTTCCATCGGTCCTTAGTCCGGAAGAGCAAGGCTCGCGTCGTGCGGGACGTGGGCGACCGGGACGTCGTGCGAGGCCAGGGCGTGCGCGGCGTTGCCGAAGAAGAGTGACGACTTGGACAGTCGCGCGTCGAGGGCGGCCGGCCCGTCCGCCGTACCGGACTCCACGCGAAGACGCGGCAGCTCGGCGACCTGCTCGGACGTCACGCCGAGGCGTAGCGACACCTCTTCCGGGTCGCCGTCGAGCTGGGCGGCGAAGTCGGGGTCGACGGCGAGACGGGTCATGGCATGGCGAAAGGCGTCGTTGTCGGTCATGGCCTCACGTTCTCCGTCGGTGCGTGTGCACGCTTGTGGTGATTCCGTCGGGAAGCGGAGGTCCCCCTGGCCGGCGGCATGGATGCCATTCCGGCCATCCCAACCGATGCCTGCAGGATTCCTGTAAGGGCTGTCGACCGACTGCGCAAGGCCGAAGGGGGGCATGACAGGGGAGCAGGGTCGGAGCCGGGAAGCAGTCGAGTTCCGGCCAGAGCCTTTCTCCGTGCCGCGCCGTGGCGCGAGGAGCGCGGAGGCGAGAGACGGGCAGCGTCGCAGCCAAGGGTCCGGCTGCCGGTGGCGCCTTCGCGAGACGTGTCGGCTGGTCGGACGCCGACAGGACCTCCCGGGCGACCACGATGCGCTGCTCGGGCCCGTGGTCCGCTGCCGCCCCGCCGATCACGCCCCGCCCGGCCGGGCCCACCGTACGAGCCGGATACTTGCCCCATGGCGAACACCGAGGCACAGCCCCTGCCCCAGCCCTTCAGCACGCTGAAGGTCCGCGTAGCAGCCCTGGTCTACTGCGGCGACGACGTGGCCCTCCTCCGCCGCGACCGTCCCGACTCCGTGCACTACACGCCCATCGGCGGCAACGTGGGGCCCGGCGAGGACCTCCAGGTCGCCCTCGCGCGCGAGCTGCACGAGGAACTTCGCCTGGACGTCGCCGAAGCCGACGGGGGCGAACTGATCTGGATGGTCGACCAGAGGGTCAGCCGCCCCGGCCCCACCGCGCCGCCGCGCAAGCTGCACCTGATCCACCGGTTCCGCATCACCCCGGAGGTCCGCTCCACGCTCGCCACCGAGGAGTACGACGAACAGCCCGACGGCAGCCACGAGATCGGCCACATCGAGTGGATCGCCCACGGCGAGACCCACGACCTGCCGATCTTCCCGCCCCTGGGCCCGCACCTCGCTCGGCTCGGCCCCCGCACCCCGGTCACCGACGCGGCCCTTCCCGCCGTCACCGACGCCGACTACCGGTGGGTCTAGACCCACCGGGCGCAGGCGCGACCGGCGTCGACTCGTCCTATCCGGCGCTGCGCCGCACCCGCGTATGGGCTGACGTGCATACGCGGGCACCTCATCCACCATCAGAACCGCAGCCATGCGCCGGACGGAACGCGCAGCCCATAGGCGGGCGGCGACGCGCCGTCGTCATCAGCGCCTGCGCCTGCGCCCGGCCGGAGGGCGCGCCCGGGACGGGCGCGCGAGCGGGGCGGATCTTGCCCGGCCTGCTGCTGGCCGCCCTGCCCGGGCCGGCCGCCGTGGCCTACGTCCGCGCCCACGCCCGCCTGCACGCCTCCGGCGCCGGGCCCCGGGCCGCAGGTGCCGATGTCCCCGAGCACTTGTCCGTGGACCTCCAGGCAGCCGTGACCGTACCGGCCAACCGGCCCGTCGACAGCAACGACACCACACGGCTCCCACTGCGCTACGTCGGCCTGCGAGCCCTGGCCGACATGGGCGACCTGGACCGCGCCCGACAGGACCCCAACGAGGTTCACTCCGACGGCCTCACCCTGCGGAGCCCCGTATACCGGGCCAATCTCCTCCGCCCCGACCTGCCGGAGGCGGACCTGAGCGGCGCCCGCCTCGCGGGGGCCAGGAGGGAGGGAGCCGGCATGACCCGGGCGAAGCTCATCGGCGTAGACCTGGACCCCGGCGATCAGGCGCCCCCGCGCGGAACTCCGCCGCCGGGTGCCCCGTACGCCAGGGAGCCGTAGCCGTCCTTCCACCGCCGGCCCCGGGAATCCGTCAGGACAGCAGCGGGCGCCATCGGTCGGCCGATTCCATCGTGTCCTGGACGACCTGCCGAAGGAATGTTCCCGCCCGGGTGAGCCGCTGTGCGGCGGGGCTGTCGGGGGCGAGGGTCTCCGCCGCCGTGATCGCGGCCTGGGCCACTTCGAGGGTCTGCCGTGAGCTGATCAGGATCGAGTGGTACCAGGCGTCGTCGTCGATCACGTACACGTCGCGCCGCCGCTGCGGGTCGCGTTCGCGGCGTGCGTAGCCGTTCCGGACCAGGAAGTTGACGGCGACGGAGACGGATGCCGCGCTGAGCCGCAGCCGGCGGGTGAGCTCGGCGGCCGTGCGTCGGCCGTCCTCGGACATCAGGAGGTCGATGTGGACGCGGGCCGTCGTCCTCGGCATCCCCGACCTGACGGCCAGCTCGACGATCCCCTCGTCGAGGGCGTCGGGAGCCGGGCGGTCCGCCGCGCCGGCGCGCGGAGGTGGCGGTGTGCTGCGGCGCGCCCGTTGTGCCGTCACCTCGTGGGCGTGCTGCGGCCGGTAGCCGCCGGGGCCGCCGTTGCGGGTGACCTCGCGGCTGATCGTCGACGTCGGCCGGCCGAGCCTCCTGGCGATCTCGGCGTACGCGAGTCCGCCGGTCAGTCCGGCCGCGATCCGGTGGCGTTCCTGCTGGGTCAACCGTCCTCCTGGCATGCGCGCAGTATTGCCTTCGCCGCTCCTCATTGCAACGGCCGTTGCATTCGTCCGCAGCGTCATTGCATCAATTTGGCGCCTCCTACCTGCAATAACGCTTCGAATTGATTGACCAGAACTTGAACGCAACGTAGCTTTCGGAATGTGTCAAACGTTTGACGTCGCGAGATGAGGAATGGTCATGAGCGAGTCCCTCCACACCGTCCCGGCCCTGCCGACGGAGCGTCCGGCCGGCTGTCCCTTCGACCCGCCCACGGAGCTGACCGAGGCCCGCCGGCACGGACC